>NZ_JAMPJY010000015.1:0-131058 GCF_039961875.1 Trichocoleus sp. ST-U2
TGATTCATCAAAAACAGGCAATTTCTGACTGCTTCTCTCAGGAGGCATCTATTTGGGAGGTCAGAGGGGCAGAAGCATCAGCCAAGGAATTTGAATCTTTGTTCAAGGAAATTCTGAAATTACTCAAATGACTCCCAAGAAACCCCGGAAAACTTTGAATGCTGCTGCTGACAAATTTATCTTTGGCGAACCAGAGCCTGAACCAGCAGATGAAAAACCGTCTTCTTCCCCACCTGCTCCAGAACCTGGAGGGCTGCTGGAAAAATTACAAAAAGAGGAATCACCCAAAGAGCGACCCATTAGAGTTAGCCTAGACCTCTCGCCAGAAATGCACCGCCGTCTTACCAATCTTGCCAATCGCACTGGCAGGAAGAAATCTGAAGTGCTGCGAATTCTACTGGCTGAGGCTTTGGCAGAAGTTGAAGGGGGAGATTGAGTTGTGCCAATTGGCATGGGATAGCGATCGCTTCAGACAAAAGAGTAGACATCGCCGCTAACTACCGCCTGCGAGGAAAGATTGGTCAGGTCAAGACAATTGGCAGCAATTGGATCGGCGTGGAATGTGAGGGGGATTGCACGAGTTCTTCGCCACTGAACTGACCCTGGTTTCTGGAGTAGAACCATCGCAGCCGAAGACAGTCAACGCAGCATTCAAGGCGATCGCTTCTTGGAGTTCCTACCAAAAGTCGAAGTGGAGCCACTACAAGAGCAAGGTTACGCGCCTCACTGGACAGGACAGCAATTAAGAATCGCGCTTAAGAAAAGGCTGGGCAATCGATGCTGCCCAGCCTACCCTCACAGCGCTTTCCCAGAGAATCTGATTGGATTCTTTCTGAAAACTCTGTAAAAAACTCTCTAATAAACCTGTAACGGGTAGAATACCTACACAATAAAGGTTTTAACCACAATGAATAAACCCACGGGCGGCAGGACGAGAAAAGAGGATTACACTACCTCTGTGATGCGGGTGCCAGACCCAGTGAAGCCGAAAGTCATTGAAGTTATCGAAAAATTTCATCAAGCCAGACAGCCAAATCAACCTGTAACAAGTAATTCCCCGTATTGGCAAATTCCAGCTTCTTTAATTCCTGAGCTGCTGGATTTTAGCGGAAACGAACCCATTTTGGTGACAGAGTGCAGCATCAGTAATGCCGACTGGTGGAACCAAGAGGGCACACAACAGTGGGAAAAATGCTGGCGCGAAAACTTAGAACGCTTTAATGACTTAGCGGATCGAGTGAATGAATGTCTGCGGCAAGTTGACAATAGTTGGACGCTGGCATTCCCTGACGACAATGAGAAAGCCGTTAAGAAGTTATGCGAATACCACTTAATCTATCTAGATCAACCGACTACGGCTGCCACACCCCTAGAAGCTGTGCAATGGGCATTGACATCTAATTATTTTGGCTCTGGGTTGAAGGAAAAGATTGTCGATGCTTTTAGACAAAAGCAATGGGGAATTTTAAAAGCTTTAGAGGTGGGGGTTCACCCGCCGATTAACCGACGAGAATATTGGCTGAGAAACTACGCTGAACAACTGGGCAAACCTAACGTGAATTACTGGCAGTGGCGGCAGAACCCAGAATCACGAGAAATTGCCAACGAACTGACTGGGCTTCTAGAACTGCCAGAACCCTCAGCAGATACGCGGCGAGTGCTTGAGTGTTTGGCAGAAGGGAAAGATCCGTTCTACGATCCCAAGCCGAATGGAGGGGAAATATATATCGGCTTTAATACATTTCTGAGCAAAGGCGCACTTAGCAGCTACGACCCCAAAATGAAGCAGCGTTGTCGTGACGCCTTTAGAAATTGGCATCAAACAGTTCTTGCCCAGTTGGGACAGGATACTTTAGAAGGAATTTACCGAGTCTGCTATGGCTGCGACTGGATTCTGATTGAATCCATCTTGGCTCCACCGCTTGTAGGGGCATGGTGGGACGTTTTACAGGTATCGCCTAGTGCCACTCTAGAAGAAGTCAAAAGCGCGTACCGGGCAGCTGCCAAGGTTTGGCATACGGATGTCAACAGCAGTCCCATCGCCAAAGCTCGGATAACAGCAGTGAATAAAGCCTACGAAGAGGCGAAAGCAAGTTTTACCGATTACAAGTATCGAGTCTAGCGATCGCCATCCTAAGACGAAGATTGCTGTTTTCAGTAACAACATCATTATCATTGCGGTTAATCTTACTGAAAACTAAGCGTTTCTCAATGTGTAGAGGAGAAGTCTTCAGTGGAAAATAGAACAATTGAAAACATTGAAAACCTGGAAGAAAAACTGCGGCACGCCATGCTCACCAGTGATGTTTCCGCACTGGATGAACTCATTGCCGATGATCTTGTATTCACAATGCATACAGGTCTGGTGGTCAACAAGCAATTCGATCTGGAGGCGCACCGCTCTGGAATGTTTAGGTTCACTTCGTTGGATGTTAGCGATCGCCAAATCCATCCTTATGGCGATTGCATTGTAGTCACCCTCAAAGTGAAAGCTGCTGGAACCCACAGCGGTCAAGCTTTCTCAGAAACCTATCGCTTTACTCGCGTCTGGGTACAGCGACAGAACCGTTGGCAAATTGTAGCAGGTCATGTTTGCCAAGTGATTCCAGGAGCGAAAGCGTAAAAAGATAGCTACTTGACTGAGTAGTTTGTCTCAACAAAAGAACTCTCTAAATGGGACAATTAATTAGGCACTTTTCCAATGCTGGATTGAGCATTCTAGTCGCTGATTTTTTAGGGGTTTAGATGGGACAGCTAAAGCCGTATCGAGTAGCGATTTATTGTCGCGTTTCGACGGATGAGCAAAGTTGCGATCGCCCAATCGAGTCATATTGGATTTCACGCGAAACTCAGCACTATCATGCCCAGTATTTTTGATGACAAACACAGCCCTGCAAGCATGGCTTGATCATGACGATCCTGAACTCGTTGATGCCATTAAATTAGAGATTCGCGAACATGTTGCAAAACTTCATGCTCGTGCAATTCAATTTTATGGTTATGCGATATTACCTGGTGAATTTGAGGCAATTCATAGCCTTATTGTTGCCTTTAATCGAGAATCAGATATCGCTCCAGAGAATGTCACTAACGCCTATTATCGATATTCTGTTGATGAATGGTCTAACTACGAACATGGTGAGTTTCCAAAAAGCAATGCCATCATAAATTTACGCAACTCTCAGTTTCAAGAACTGCATGGCAATGACGACCCTGACAATTATGAAATGGATAGTTGGGAAGTCGCGCACGCTATCAAGTTACTTAATGCAATTCTGAGAGCGATGACGGAATTGCGTCATGACGGTCTAATTGGAGGTGATAAATCATTTGCCATCATCTGGATTGCCGATTCCGATAACAGCATAATGTCTCAGTCTGCTAAAGCACTGAACACTGATGCTGTTTATAAAATGTTTGTAGAGGAATTCGGTGACTAAGATGGCGTAATTTTTGAAAGATGCATAAAACGTGCGTTGCAACAGAATGAGTACAGCTTTTGGTGATGAGTTCGGTATTATTTGCATCTGCTGAATGCAATCGTTGAACTACTATGTATGCAACAGTCGTGCTATTGCAATGAAGAATCAAGCAGGCTTGAACATTTCAACCCTTGAGTTTTACAGCATAATCAGGCGTTTAGAGTATTAACTGCCTCAGAAATGGTCAAAGATAAGATAGTCGGTGCTGGTGAGCATTCAATCAAGGGAGCTGCTACACGATATAGCTCCCAAAGTTTTCAGCCTTAGCAATCAAAATTTCTCCAACGCTATACAAAGACGCATCGGGATACAAAGACGCATCGGATAAGATAACCAGTTGCAATCACACTATTCAAGGTTGGCGGATATAAGTCCCAATTGGAACTTGAAAACAGCGATCGCTACTTATTCCAACAAATCCAGAGCCTGTGTTAACCGCTTTTGGATTTCTTTTAATTTTGTTCGCGCTTGGGTCAACTGATTGCGCCGCTCAAACCCCAATCGAGCCTCAATATTTCGCGGGTCATCATCGTGGCTGAGGTCTTTAAAAAGGTTCGTTCTCACAGACAATGATTTTCAGTCCTAGCAGGTGCTGACTTATCATCCTCCATTAAAATCTCAAATTCTACTTGGCTAAGACATTTGAGATACATCTGTTCTAAATCGTTCAATACTTTACTCGCCTCAGTACCAAACTTGTAATATTCAGTTAAGCTGCCCAATCGATAGTTAAACGGCTGGTAGCGATGCTTGAAATATAGTTCAATGTTGCCCCTGTGTTTCCAAGTACCTAGTACCTTAAGTTCAACGTTTTTGTAGTGGCAGCGCAAATCCCGCCTAATTTCTACCATTCGTTCTTCAAGCGGTCGCTTGGTCACACCGATTTTATATAGAGTTTCACTATCAATTATTACTTCTAAATAGTACAAGCGATGCTCTAAAATCCTTCTGAGCTGAGTTCGGTAAAGCCATAAATCAATTACTCGTTCTTTCAGGTCCAGGGATTTTAGAACCTTAGCAAGTTCAACCTGCCGTTCTATATCAGCTAATTTTTTAAGGAGAAGCGGCTCTTGAATCTGACTGAATTCCTTTAAAGGCAGCGCTCCAACTGGAATCTGACCGAGCTGTGTAAACTCGTAGCCGGGAGGATTTTGATAAGGATTCTTCTGCAATAAATTTGCTTTAATTAATGGCTTGAGTTCGGCAGAGAAAGGAATACTCCAGCCATTCTGACCGCATGACTTCCACAGGGTTTTGAGCAGTTGCAGTGCCTGACCTGATAGCTCAATATTGAAGTTGTCATACAGAGGAAGGGTAGGAAACTCTCGCTTAACCGTCACGGAGCGACAGGTTTACCCGGTATGAGCGAAATGATGTTCCTTAATTTGACCCTTCTTCGCGACTAATTTGACTCCACAATAGGGGCAAACTAAATCACTTTTTCCGCTAGAGACATCAACAATATTAACCAATTTATTATCAGCGCTGACCCCAAACTTTAGCAGCCACACATAAGTCATATCGCGAATCACTAAGTATTTATAAACTTCGACGGCAGATGAAATCAGGACGGTTCCTTGGATGAGCGCGATCGCCTCCCAGTTTCTGGGAACACTAGAACTGTCCCAGATGAGAAGGTGTGATGAACAAACTTGCAACTGCCGCTGCCCTAATCCTGGTCTTAACGGGAATCCCCGCCGCTGCCCAAACCACAGCAACAGTTGTCAGCACTGGCGATGGTGATACACTCCGAGTAAAAAGCCAGGGAAAGGTGGTCACAATCCGGATGGCTTGTATTGACGCGCCAGAAACAGGACAGCGCCCTTGGGGTCAACAATCGGCTGCAAAACTCAAGCAACTTCTTCCCGCTGGCAAGGCCGTGCAGATTCGGGCAATTGAGCAAGATCGCTACGGACGAACTGTCGCTGAACTCTACCTGGGAAAACAGTCAGTAAACCTGCAAATGGTTAAGCAGGGGCAAGCTGTTGTGTATCGCCAGTACCTCAGCGGCTGTGCATCCACAAAAAATCAGTACCTTCAAGCTGAAGCCCAAGCTAAGCAGAAGAAGTTGGGATTCTGGAATCAAAGTAAACCAGTCATGCCGTGGGATTTTCGTCGAGTCGGGCAATCAGCAAGTAATCAACCATTCTCCAGCGCCAAGCCCAAGCCAGCTCCATCTGCCCAACAAAACTGTAGCTCCGCTTATCCAGGCGTATGTATTCCCCCTGGTCCACCGGATCTGAATTGCCCAGATATCTCCTATCGGAATTTCAAGGTTCTGCCGCCCGATCCGCACGGCTTCGACCGCGACAGTGACGGGGTTGGATGCGAAAAAAGGTAACAGTGCAGTGAGGAGCGATCGCTCAGTTAAGCAGGGAAGACTAAAAAAATAACCCACTTTAGCGTCAGTAAGGAGGTTTACCACGAAACGCCCTTGGATAGAAATTGCTGAATATGCTGCCCTTGTCGGCTCTGCGCTAGGAACCGTCGCGGCGGCAGTCTTGCAGCAGGCGGTCTATGCAACCGCTCCCCTGACGGTTGCTCTCTCACTCAACGCAATCAATCGCTACCGATTTCAACAACAGACGCAGCAATACACCAGAGGCGCGATCGCTGACGTGCATCACATTGTTCAATCCCTGCATCACCAACTCCATACGCTACCCCCAGCCGAAACAGTAGACCTCAACCCCATCAGCCAGTCACTCGCACATCTGACGCATCAGTTTGATAACCGACCAGAGCCGGAGCAGATTCAAGATTTGCGGGAGGAGGTCGCCTCTCTCCCTCGTGCCTTAGAACTGGAGAAAGCGATCGCTACCCAGGTTGAGGAATCTGCCCTCGCTCTTGCGCTTGATATTAACCGACAGCTTGCAGTCGTCAAACCTTATGAGTATCGGCTGGCGATTGACCGCCCTGGCAGCCGCGCTGTGTTGATGGAAGCCCTGGCTCTTGCGAGTGAGCGGCTAATTTTAGTTTGTCCGTGGCCCAACAGTTATGGTGTTGATTCGGAGGTGATTCAGAAGCTTGAGGACCTAATGAAGCGCAAGGTTCACGTCGCCATCGGCTGGGGACACCTAAAGGATATCGATAAGACCAGTTCTAGTTCTGGTTCAATCCGCCATCGGCTCAAATCCTATTCGTTTCTCTATAGCGGACTAAGCGAACTGGAAACTTTAGAGCAGAAATATCCAGACCGATTCAAGCTAAAGCTACTAGGGACGCATGAGAAGTTTATCGTGTGCGATCGCTCGTGGACGATGCTAGGAAGTCACAACTTTTTGACCTCTGGCACCAAAAGCACAGAGCGAGAGGTGGGCTTAAGAACAAATGACCCGCGTATCATTACAGATTTGATTAAGCGGTTTGACACGGCCAAGGATATGGAGAAGCAGTAGTCTGCCTGGTTCTAGGGGAAACTTGAGAAAATTACCTGCGAGACTATGCCGAAGATCCCAGAGTGCGATCGCTGTCTCAACTTCCGGCCCTCCTGACGGGTGAAGCTAGAATTCGGCGCTCCGAATTCTAAAGAGCGATCACTGTCTTGATCTCCAACTCCTTGCTGAATCGGAGGAATTGTGGACACCAGAGGGAATGAGGTTTGTTAAGGGGGGAAATATAGCCTATCTGTCATTAGAGGCAAAGTAGTGCCTAAATTTCCACCTCATGTGCCTTGTGGCATTTTTCCCTTCAACTGATTAACACTACACCCGTAGGACAAAGCGCTCAGTTAATGTTTTTGCTTTTTTCACCTTTGTTATGAGATTGTCCGCAGTAGGGACAGAAGCGACGCTGGAGAGACATAATCGGTTCATTAGACCTCTTGCAGAATTAAGATGATGCGGCTAATTTGAGTTCGTAATTACACCACATTTATTAATTGCCTCATGACACATAGATTAAAAAATGGGTGATGAGACATGTTAGAACTGGCTTTGAGGCGGATTGTGTCAAGTCGAGAAATCTGTCTTGTAAACGGTCATTTAAAAGACAAATGAACGATTGAGTTTCTAGCGGGACTTAGACAAAAACCGATCAAAAAATGGCTTCAAACCTAGATAGAGAAAGATTTTTAGCTCGAACGAGCATAAATCCAGTATTCACAAGGGTTTCAGGCATTTTTTGGTCGTTGACCTCTTTTCCTTGCTCAGAAAGGTTTTCAGCTCCTAAAGGGACTAGAAAATGTCTAAGTCCCGCTAGTGCAATTGCTGAAAGATTAAGATGCGAGGCGGTTTGTCATTTGCCTGTCTTCCGAAATGCTTTAGCTAGTCTACGAAAACTTTCAGAAATTTTTATATAACAATAATTCCAAGAGTTGAATATTACTTCGTTGTAACGAAAGCTACCTTTACTTCAATAAGTAGCCGCTATATTCGTTCTGCATCAATGAATAACCTGCTTATACGCAGTCGGAAGTCATTGTATACAACTGTGAACGCCATCCTCCGCTTTCAGATTAATTTTTGTAACACATATATTACAATTGAAGCAAGATCATTAGTTAACTTGTATAAACGTGATTTGACTCCAAATTTCTTAATTTTTGTTGCCACTTGCAACTACAAACCGTGAGCAGGAGCATTTTCGTTAGCTTTAGTTAATTTTACTGATTTTTTCCAATAGTCAACAGAGTAAGATTTAAAGAGCTAGTTTTCGATGATTTAACAATCACTACTGATAGCCCCCTAAGAATTTCGCAAGTTTTTCTTCTCCTTTATGAAAAACAATCATTTGAATCATGACTTCTAAACGGTAGATATGCATATGAACAAATCGTATTTGACTAAATGTATAGAATGTGGTGTATCTGTCAGTTCTGTTGCCTATGAATGTCCCCAGTGTGGGACAAAAAAACCTCATGGTATTCCTTGCAAAATATGTAAAAAACCAGCGCAATTATCAAAAGCTATTAAGCGTATTAAAATAAACTCTGTTTTTTACGAACCGTTGAATAGACCAGAAGAATTAGTAAAATCTGAAGAAATCTATTTTTTCCATCAAAATTGTCTAAATTTAGTACATGAGGTCTTGGCTTACTGTAGCCTTTGTGGGTATACAATAACACAGACATGTTCGTCTTGCCCAAAATGTGGAGAGTGGTGGCAAAATGATAAATGTGCTTATTGCCATGAACCTATACTAAAGGGATTTGCGTTCATAGAAAGTACAGGAGCCAAATATCATAATGTCTATGCAGAAGGAGCAAAATATCATAATGTATGTGCAGAAATTCTCAAGCCGGAGTGGGAAAAAGAAAAAATAAATAGACAAAAAGAACAAGAAAAGTTACGTCAACAAGATGAGATAAAAGCTCGTGAAGAACAAGAAAAACGCCGTCAACAGTTAAAATTAGATCGAGAAATATCAAACCAGTTAGAACAACGCAGAAGAGAACAAGAAGAAGAAAGAAAAAGAAAAGAGGACTTAAATAAGTTTATTTTATTATGTATTGTATTAATAATATTTTTTGTAGGAATCTATTTAAGAAATCAGTCTAGTTCAGTAACATATAGTTTTTTGGGTGGAATTCATATGTCTTTTTGGTATAGTTATTACCTTACAAAGTATTCAATACGGTCTGGTGGTGGCTTAAGCATATTAATCATGATATTTCTAAGTTTTCCAGCAAGTTTTCTTGCTGCATGTTTTTCAGGACCAATATTAATCGGTATATATTGTTTAATATACATTGGAACACCTATAGAAAACCTTGTAAGACCAGAATATATTAGCTCTTGGCTCAATAACGGTTGTTTAATTGGCTTAGTTGTTGGTAGTATATACTCAGTAATAACAAAAGCCTATAATGATTAATAAATCATAAAATAAATTTTAAAAACTGTTTAGAAAAACAGCGTTTCAGATGCTATTGCCAATCACCTTTTCTTAGGAGATTATTATGAGTAAATGGACAGATGATACGAAGGAGCTTTTTAACTCTATTTAGTAAGCTTTCTATTTCTTTCAATATTTGATTAATTCTATTTTTTGTATAAAAAGAAAGAAGCTAAAATTTAATTAGCTTCTGAAAACTAAATAATATAAAAGCGAGAAATCAATTTAACATTAAAGATGGGAGTTTTTTACGAATGTCTTCAATAACAGAATCTGCAACACTTGATTGAAAACGAACCCCACCACTTTTCATTTGATAACCTGCTTGATTAGTTCCTCTATCATACCAATAATGAATATGATTACCGTCGGGATCAGACTCACTAGAAAATGCTACTAAAAATCCTATAACTAAACCAGAGTGATTATCAACATTAAATTTTACTTTATACCCCGGTACTTCAGAGTAAGTATTCCAAGTTCTTGGCCATATACGATCATTGTTTTGACGAGGCATTGTTGTAAATTTCTATAAGAACAGTATTTGATCCTTCAAAAAAATACCTTAAAGTATTTTTTCTGTGTTTCCTTTTACCTATTTTAATCTAGAATACAAAAAAAGTAGACAGGAAGAAAATAAATATTTACAAATCCAACTAGATAAATGTATATAAGTTAGAAGCTACTTTTTTCGCGATAAAGAATATTAGAACCATTAAATAATCTAGAAACTTATTTATAGATTCAATAAATCCCTTGCATAAATAGTGAAACGAAGTACCAGGAATGCATTCATCAATAGCTCAATAGAAAGGGCTAGATAAACAGGTGCTTGAAAAAAGAAGTATTTTTCTACATCGTTCTGGGTGACTTGCTCAACTGGCGATTGCATTTTTAGCAGATGTATTAGAAGTCCTGCTCTATCAATCCAGAGCTGAAGTTGACTGAGATTCCTGTGACCCGACACTTCCTGAACAATTCTTAAGGGAATTAGAGTGTTGCTCATTTGGGTCAGGGCTGAATGCCGGAAGCTGTGAGTCGAGATGCCTTCTAGTCCGACTCGTTTGCAGGCTTTTCTGAGTGCCTTAAGCTGAGTCGGGTTGAAAAGGAGAACCGAAGCGACCGGGAAACAAATAGGGTTGACCTACTGCTGGGTGGTAGTTGGTGATAAGTATTTTCCAGCGAAATTATTGCTGAATGGTTGAGCCTTGAAATCCTTCGTTTTAGCTGTGAGCAAGTATATGAAGAGCTTTATTCTCATTTCCTGCATAAATTAGGGCAAGATTCTTTCCCTTCTGCGGCTAATGTATTAGATGCTTTTGTAAACTATGAAGCAGCAAAATCTTCGGCTGGGATATTGCTCTCGACTAATGACTTTAATAAGTTAAATCCGTTTTTAAGTAAACAGTGGGAAGAGATTTGTAATAAGCTTGACATAAAAGAAAAATTAAGCTAATTTCTTTTTAATCTTTACTTGAGTTTAATTAATGTCAATTATTGTTTGGGAGGCCGAAAATACTTCCGATGATAATGAAAGCAACTTTGACAAGATTAGTTATTGGTGGGAGCAGTTGAAAGATCAAGTAGTAATACACCGTACTTCTTCCGGTAGTCGTAATGGTGGATTTTTTGAGAGAGAGGCTTCTTTAACTATTCATAATCCAAGATTAGCTAATAAAATACTTAGTTTTAATGGTTGCAATATGCCCGTTAAAAAGCTTGAGTTAACTTTACAGGAAAGAAGCTTAGAAGTTCATACTGCTGACAGCTCAACAATTCAAGTTTTTGAATTAGGCATGTTCGCTTACTTTTAAGAAGTGCTTTAGCCTTTGCTCGTTATAGCCTGTTGTATAGAGCTGTCATGCGACTTGTCGCGCTGTCGCACAATCTTGTCATGTGACCTGTCGCGTGAGGCTGTCATGCTTGTCGCGCCGTACATGACAGCCTTCGCGACCGCTAGTTAGCCAGGAACGCGACAGAGGAGTGAGCCTTGTCTTCTTCGTCAATCTGCCCATATCCCATGTCTGCCAGTAGCCCTAAATATTGATGAATTTATTCGCTACTTTTTTCTTTCAAACAGGCAAAGTTTTTATGTTCTAAAATGACTTGCCATCACCAGACCTAGATCCCTCATGTGCTGAAGAATCCAATTCTTCCTCTAATCCGGAATAAGTATATTTCCCGCAGTGCGATCGCCCTGGTGTCCGATCCAGCTCTACATCGTCATATCCAGGTTTTACTACCAGGAAAGGCGATCGCTCACTTCAGCGGGCAAGACTAAATCAGAGAGCGTCGATCTTCAGCACATTAGGTTTACAGGCGGAATTAAGCTGCTGTGCCGAGAACAGTTCAAGCTGATTGGGTTGTAGGGCATCTGTTGAGGATATCAAACAGATGACAGGGGTGAGGACAGCGCTGGATAGGTTTATCAGTGAGGTTTGGGCTAAAGTTTTTAGGCGGTTGGTGTTGGTTATGAGATAAATGCCAACCCGTTAGCGAGGAGAGGGGACAGAGACACGAGCAATTGGAGTGTGTTCAACACCTTACGGCATCTCTCGGTATAGTGACTAAGTTGGCAACAATTTCGGTGCGCCGAAATCTCGTGTTTAACCCCTTACGGCATCTCTGGCTGAGTCACCGGCTTGCTTGCACTTCCTACAAGGTTCAACGCCTTACAGCATCAGTGGAGGATAAATGACAACTTCAGGAAAGCTTGAAATCACCATAAAAATCAGCGAATTTCCAGCCGATGTAAAAACCGTTGAGAATGGCTGGAAGTCATTTGAAATTGACTGTGATGGGCAGCTTGTCAGCGTTACTGTTAAACCGAAGGTCTTTAAGAAGCTAGAACAGGCACAAGCCGAGTACCCCATGTGGGTGGCGGCGATCGCTGGAAAGATGGGAGAAACGAGTGAAAACGGCTTTGTGCTAGTAGAGTCAAATATACAAGTTTTTGAGAAAAAGCCAAAGGAGCCAAAAGAGGCACCAATCGTGGAGTAAGGCGCGATCGCGCTTCCTCAGCAAGAGTGATCGCGTTTGTCACCGCGAGGGCGATCGCTCATGGACTGCCCAGAAGTCCAACTTTTTGCCTTCAGATACCACAAGCACAGAGCCAGAGGTGGGCTTAAGGACTAATCACCCGCGTATCATTACAGATTTGATTAAACGGTTTGACACCGCCAAGGATCTGGAGAAGCAGTAATTTGCCAAATTCTGGGGGATTCGCTAGAGCGCGATCGCTGCCAGCTAAATCTTTACAATCCTTCGATAGGGTGTACCGTGCATCCCGCAGGACCAGATAGCGATCGCTGTCTCGACTTCCGACCCTCCTGCCTAGTGAAGCTAGAATTCGGAGCGCCGAATTCTAGCTTCACTGGTTATCTGGACTTTCAACCCTCTGTTGAACCTCCTGAAATGTCGGTACAAAAGGGAATGAGGTTTGTTAATGAGGATCTGGTACTGGATCAACCAACTTATGACGGCAGACCAGTGCCCACGCCTCGGCAACGATTCACACCAGAGGCAAAGCTAGAGCTGCTGGATTATCACCCCATGTTTACAGGCAGATGTCCCTCCTGTGAGATGCCCTTTGAGAGGAAGACCCCACCCTTAGTGCATTGGGATTGCTCTCAGTGCGAGTGGGTAGATGATCGTGTGTGAGCGATCGCGCGCTTCGATCAACAACAATACCAGCACAACGGTTTAAGTGCAGTGTACTCAATATGCCTTGCTGGTATAAGAGCCTGCCACAATCGTGCGCTCGTTCACAAATGGTAGTCTAACCCTCTCCTGCCAAACTGGGGTGAAAGCTTGATTTTTCGTAGGTTGTAACCGGATAAATTCATCAAATTTTCCCAAAGTGCCACAAAAGGGCATCTGTCAGCTTCTGAGAATTTAAAGTTCTCAATCCTTTCTCAATCTGGCGCTCCAGATTGAGATTTCCTGAAATTAGTTCTTTGGAAAATTTTAGAGTTGTCAAACCCCTTGCCGCACGCGATCGCGCAAAACTCCTTTATTACGACTCTATTACGACCTCTCGCTCTCTTCGCGGCTAATCCGGTATGGGTTCTTTCTTGAATAATTTATTGCTCAAACGAGAGCGAAGCGCAAGCGCGACGACCAGTCGTTTGCTCTCGTTGATGCTGAAGACCAACTTGCCGCCACCCGTTGTGGTATCTATGCTTTTAGTCAGGCTAACAAATCCGGTGCCAGAGGTCTTAAAGTCTTCGATCAACGTTAGCAAATACTTAAGGCTTCTACCCTGCCGGTCAAGTCGCCACACAACGGGGCTATCTCTGTTACAGAGAGGTTCAAGACACTTATCTACTTCCTTGATACCATTCTCTGTACAAATTGTTACTGACGTGCGCGTTACCTTTCTAACCGTCTCCAAATTCTAATCTTTCCTTCTAAGATTAATAAACCTCGTTCTGGATGCAGAACTATAAAATTTGGATGCTGTTGTTTACGTCCAATCGGAACGTCGTACCACAAAAGGGTGTTTGACTCTAACTTATGAATTAACCTGTTGGCAAGCCGTCTTTCTCGAAGAGTCGTGCTTCACCGACAACTATTGTTGGGTGGAATTAAAGTAGCCATTTAACCCTCATTGCAAATGCGTTGCCGTTGACGCTCAGAATGTGTGTATTTTCGGAAGTTGTGGCTAGGAGATACTTCATGGGTAAAATGGTACGCCTCCTAAATCTCTTTCTTATAATTCCCAATTTGGTTGGATTTATAACGCTAAAGATACCTAGCGACTTCTTTAGCAGATATATAGGTTTACTTCTCAGAACGGTGTTGCTAGTAATGGTAAACCTGACTATCTAGCTGACTTCCTCAACGGTCGTAATGACGGTAAGATTTCCTATGTTTTCTCTAAAGAAGTAGAGGGTTGAATGTCAGCACTCACTTGAAATTCTTCAAGAGCTACGCTTCGAGCAAACTCTTCAATCAGTGTTGAAATGCTGCATCGCTCAGCTTTAGCTTTAGCTTCAAGCTTAGCTTTCCCGGTTGGAGTAATCGTCAGATTTAACCTTTCTTTTATCTCATCGTAAATTAATCCTTTACCCCGCTGACACTGCTTTCCTTTGTGGCTTGGTTTTCTCCGATGTTCTGCTCTAACTTTACTCTTACTAGCCTTTACCATCTGGTACTCCTGTTTATCCGCATGAACCAATTTCCTGAATTTATTTTCTAATACGAGGGCGGAAGGGCGTTCTATAAGAATACCTTAAAAGCTTCTATTTGTTCTATTGCTTGCTATACATAATTTTTGTTTATACGCATAAATTAGGAAATTATGGCGTTCTATAACTATAGAAGGGCTTTATAGAAGACATAGTAGCAAAATTGAAGTTTAATAACTTCAGTTTTGCGATGTCTTGTTGTTAAATTATTGGTTTTAATTAAGACAATTAATTTACAAATGTCTTTAGGCAGTTGCTCGAAACCGTTGCCATGCAAGGTTTTTGAATAAATATAGGTATTCAAACTATTAGTAAAACCACGTTAAATTAGACAACTTTAAGTAGAAAAGTAATGTAGCGCAACATCAATTCGGACAATCCATTATTCCGCAAACACGGGGTGCCGTATATGCTATTGACTCTTTTTTGTTCTATAATGAGCAGGGGATAAGGGAGAGTGTTTATTAGCAAACCTGATGATTACAGATTTTTTTGTTAATACGCATGAACCAAAATAGCTAAAACGATGAAAAATATGAACAGCAAAACACCAATTTTTGGTATTCCGGCGAATGTATTGGAGGTAGTTGATGCATATAAACATCATAACAACGCCAATGATTTTTCCTTCGTTCAGAGTGCCTTGTTTCGCTTTACGATCCCAGGGCTTTCTGGGGTACTACCCCAAGGAAAACGGCTCACGGTAGATGAGATTTCAACCATTCGTCAATTTCTCGCGACTCTGCCTCTTTCAAAACTCTCTGAGTTTCGGGAGGCGCAGGAAAAAACCTTTAAACTTCTCCAAACCCCAGCGGACAAACAGTCTCAGCCAAGAAGCTACCTGAACAAGTTGTTGAATTGGGTTGATGAGCAAAACTGGCTAGTTACTGGGTCACTAAATGAAAGCAGTGAAACACAAGGCTACAGGTTTTACTTAAAAGGTAAAGGGGTGATGCAGCGAAAAAAATTAACTAATCGACCAGCCAATACTCTAGATAAGTTTGCTTTGAGCTTTGATGTAGAAGATTACTTCCCCGAATCTAGTGAGGAAGAGGAGAGCATTAAGCAAGAACTTGCCAGAATAGCTGGAGAAATACAAGTCTTTGAAGATTGGATGAAAGTGCGTGGCTACAAGGAATCTAGCCGAAAAATCCGCCGCGAACACGCCAAAAGATTTTTAGGGTGGCTATACCAGGCTAAACAAATTCCTTTGAAAAATTTATCTTTAAGCTCGCTAATTCCAGTAATTCGATTGAAGTATCTCGTGGGTGAGTTCGATAGTTATGAAAAGTTTATCTATGCCAAAGGATTGGCAATAGAAAAAGTTAAAGAAGTCGCTACAGAAACTGTAGAAAAGTTGGAAGACTTCTTTAAATGGTTAAATAATCCGCCAAGCCCTGGTACAAAGGCAATGTATGTTGAGGGAGTAATATCCCTAGCGAAATTCCTTTATCGCGATGAGACAGAGGAGGATTATCATAGGGAGTGCATGGATGTTCCTGTTGTCAGACGATTGAGAGTTTTCTGCAATAACCTGGAGAAGGAAAAACGTAGCTCCCGTCCGTCGGTACCTTATCACGAGAAAGCTATTACCTGGGAACAAACTTTATTAGCTTTAGAAAAACTCAGGATAGAAGCCAATCTTACCCATATTGACTCGAAGTTAAAAAGCGGAGTTATTCAACTAAAAAAGCGCCCTATGCAGGCTAGAGCTAACTCCTTGATGCGATTCCTGATTTTTGCTTTCTTTGTACTGGTTCCTCCGGATCGAGGCCGAACATTCCGCGAACTCCGAATAGGCGAAACCTTTAAACACGGGAGTTTCCACGGGGATCTTTTTATTCCAAAAGACCGGATGCTTAATCCTTTGGAAGCCCGCTATTACATTCATCTTCTACCCGACGATTACAAAACTGGCGATGCGTATGGGGAGTGGATTGGCGAGGTTCCCAATACTCAATTTCCCGATGGTTCGTACTTTTACGATTATTTGAATCGGTGGCTTTACGATGAAATCGTAAGCGTCCATCGACGCCATCAAATTACTTACCAAGGGATGAGAAGCGTTCTCAAGCCAAAAGATCATAATTATCTTTTCTTTGGCCCTATCAATAAGGAGCCACTGGATGACGCTTCAGATATGACTTCAAAAGTTAGGTATCCAATGGAACGCCTAACGGGAGTCCCGTTGGCTCCACACACTTTAAGGAAAATATTCCGTACCTTTATTAAGGATAAGCAGGCAACTCATGCAGAGGAGGAGTCAATCGCATTCTGGATGAAGCATGACCTACGAACGGCTAACAAAGATTACACTTTTCAAACCTGCCGTAACAAGTTGAACCCAGGCATTCAGCTAGCTAATCGTCTGAATGCAGAACTCCTTCAACAAATCGCCGACCATCTAGAAAACTAGGGTCGCGATCGCTGTGGTTCGCTTCGTCACTTCTTCCATCTAAGACAGTCTTAGTATTTCTCAGAAGGTGCCAGTTAGGATTCAGGAAAACCTTTGCGGCTTCACCCCATTAACTGGCACCTTTCCAGATGCACTAGGCACCAAAGTAAAAATTTGGTAGTTGTCTCCAACCCCCCCTTTTTCGATGCTTTACCCACGCAGTTAATAAATTTTCCACCAGATGGCTAACATCCTTCGCCCGACACTGCCGTTTGATCTTCCGCTCATTGAGCAGTTCGGCTTGCACATCCAAAAGTAAATCCAGCGAGATGTAAGCGGATATTTGACTAATTTATTGCATCTCTACTCCCTTACCATGACAGATTCATCCACGACCTCGGCACGATGGACACTGAATCTGCGATCTTCACAGCCGAAAGCTACAACCTAGCACTCGAACAGCTGCTTATAGAAGCAGGCGAAGACTCAGACCTGTACTGGTCTTTGTAATGATGCCACTCAGTGGTGATTGAGTGGCTGGACATCTAACCAACCCAAGCAAAACCAACGCGATCGCTAACACTCGAACGCGACGATGAGTGAATAAATTTTTGAAAGTTTTTGTACAGTGACTTTTATTTGACGTGGAGACGTATTAGTGTCGTTTAAGAGGCAAAGCTAAACATGGCTTGCTTTTTCAGCTCAATCTAGCTTGGTAATGCTGATAGTCAAATACTAGATAATTGAGCAAACGTTAATCCTGCTATAGGGCTTGATATTAGCAGCGGACAAATTTTGGTCGTTAGTGAAGCACTAAAGGTAACTGTCCCATTTTGGGTGACTGCCTAATTGAACAGTAGAAGACTGAAATGCCGCAAAGTCGCTCTTGGCAATTTAGGCTGTCCCATTAATGGCTCAAAATGGGACAGTTTGAGGCAACAAGTATCTAAACTATCTGCTCAGTAGAACCTTTACCTACCAGGCTTTTCAGCCTTAACGACCATTTTTTGTCTGTTTGCTAAAACCAAGCCTAATAGCTTAGAAGCTAATTCGGCATTTTTTGGCTTGATTTCTTCTGGTATCAGTAATTTTTAATTATTTAAAAACTTTTTAAGTTAAGTTTATTTAGAGTAAACTTTTATCTATTTCAATGTGAAAAAAGAAGTTTCAGTAATTTCCTGGATTTCATTCAAATTTTGTAATGTTAGGGTTTGAGAGATTCAAAGAGTTACAAACAGATGAAAGTAGCTGGGATATTAGGTCTAGCAATTGGTAGCTGGTCTGTTTTGTTTAGTCAACCAGTCAAGGCCGAGATGTTGACGTTGGGTACTGCTTCTGGTGGACAAACGGTGAGACTCGACACAACATCGATTCCACGCAGCAGACAATCAGTGAGTTCGGGATCGATATTTGTGTATTACCTTGGCAACAGACGAATTGCGGCTGAAGCAAACTGTAGCACAGGGACTTGGGCGGCAGACGGCACGGATCATCGGCCCCAGTCCAAAGCAACTCGCAATATGCTTAGTATTGTATGTTCTGGAAGATATGCAGAACCCATAGAAGATATGGGTAACGTCCTAGTCTTTGATCCGCCCTCTAAAGTCCGGTCTTCACCCGGAGGTTCTGTCAAATGTACTCTCAGTGAAATGGTTGTAATTTCTGTGTATGTTGAACCTGACAATGGTTGGTACTCTACCGATGCTTGTGACGGTGGATGGATTCACTCTAGCCAAATCCGTCCTTTTGATTAACTTAAAGTAATATTTGAGATCGCCTGCGGAACTGAACGCAAAAATTTTACCTTTCTCCCTTGACTTTCCGAAGCCAAGGGAATTTTTTTAAGAGCGCGTCGCTGGATCTAGCAGCGCAGACAGTGGGACGACATGTGCTTTCCGTGAAGCTATATTTCTATACTGACTCTTTGCGATCGCGCTCTAGAGTGCGATCGCCTCCTGCTTCTTGATCAGGCGAGTTGCACTGCAATAGCAATCTCAGCCTCGACCGTAGCCTAGACGCGATCGCCTCCTGCTTCTGGTTCTTGATCAGGCGAGTTGCTTTGCAATAGCGACCTCAGCCTCGACCGAAACCTAGGCGCGATCGCCTCCTGCTTCTGGTTCTTAATCAGGTGAGTTGCACTGCAATAGCAACCTCAAGCCCGACCGTAGCCTAGGCGCGATCGCCTCCTGTTCCTGCTTCTTGATCGGGTGAGTTGCACAGCATCTTAAATATGCGGCTCCCTTAAAGCAGTTGGCAACCAATTCGGAGCGCCGAATTCTTGAGCGATTGCACGGCATTTTAAACGTGCAGCTTCAATGAAGCCGTTCAGGGATATTACGAAAAGCTTACTCCGGTGGTGTTACAACACACCTTCAAGGGGTAAGTGTGTCTTCATCTTTGTCGGGCAAGGACGGCCAATATATATACGGGAAGAATGGAGTGGGTGTGAATCACACTCATATCGTTGAAGCTTGCGATCTGTAGTGGGAAGACCAGAAGAGAGGATTCTGAACAAGACAGTGGAAGTCATCTGGAAAAAACATCCATAAAATCTTTGTCTTCGCGGGGTTGAGTCCCCTGTACAGAGCAGCAGGGAAAAACTTTAGTTAGCTTCAAACAGCCCCAACTCGTTGATGTTGCAGGTTTGCGCCTGTGGGCAGAGCTCCCACAGTGTCATCGCTTAAGAGCTAGTTCACCGCTTCGCGCTTGTAGGAGCTAAACCAGGGAATAAAAATGGTCGGTCTTGCAGTCAGTCTCAACCGAATAAATAAAGCGCTGTAGTATCAACATCGAAATCTACAAGAAGCTCGGAAAATTGCTTCTAGTTTGGGAGGCAGCAGTCCCCAAGTAATTAGCCACTTTATCAACTTCTTTTTCAAATTGGTAAAGCCTGCCTTGAAAAAGGAGTTGTGGATATAGCAATGGTTCGGCGCGGGATAATCGAGCGAGCCAGCAAGCTCTTCTCATTTTTAAAGAAGAGTCGCAGCCAAACTTCACAGTGTAAAAGCCAGTAACCGCCGCTCCTGTAGCTCCCGACTTCGCCGAGAAAGTGGCCCCTGCTCCCCCTGAACCAGTAGCAGCGGTAAATACTTGGGGATACATCAAACCCGACTACGACGCGGATATATGGGAAAACGACTAGCCACCCGCTGACATAGGCTGACAGCAACTGACATTGGAAGACATTGGGTGTCATTGGAAGACATTGGGTGTACAGCAACTGACATTGGATGACATTGGGTGTCATTGGAAAACTATCAATTATCTGCATTTACCAGGAGTTCGATCGTGAGAAAGCAAAAAGTATGGCACGGTGAGTGGGTCGGAGCTGATATCAACCTTGTTAGTCAGCGCCCCAATCGATTCCAACGTATGGTTTCCGAGGCTAATCGCTGTTGGGGACTCTGCCGCCAGCGATTGCTTCCTCAACTCTCGAATCCCTGGCGACAGATTCTGCAATTTCCAATACACCGCCATTCCTGGTCGCTTGCTGCTCCAATTTCCAATTTCCAATTTCCAATACCCAATACCCAATACCCAATTTCCAATTTCCAATTTCCAATACCCAATACCCAATTTCCAATTTCCAATTTCCAATACCCAATCCCAATACCTAAAAACCTCGTTCGCATCCAAGGATGGATTATGTCTGGATGTCTGGATTTCTTAAATTTCTCGGTTTTCTAGCTATCGACGGCACTTTGGCTAGTGCGAACCGACTCTCTCGGCACAACGCGCGATCACCCTGGCTACGATCTCTCCCACGGTCAATGAGTGCGAACCGACAGATCGTCGCAACGCTATCGACCTCAGTGAAACAGCACCCGAAGATGCTGAAGGTTCCCTGGAAGTCGAGCTGGATGAGGAGACACAACCTACGCTCTCACCGTCAGCCTCACCTTCCCCCAACCCGGATCACAGAGATGAATCCGGCTTGGGGGAAGTCGGAGGCTCGTTTGGCTTTACCGCGTTCGCGCTCGCTCCTACTTCTTGATCAGGCGAGTTGCTTTGCAATAGCAACCTCAACCTCGACCGCAACCAAGACGCGATCGCCTCCTGCTCTTGCTTTTTGATCAGGCGAGTTGCACAGCATCTTAAATATGCGGCTACCTTGAAGCAGTTGGCAACGAATTCGGTACACCGAATTCTTAATTCCGTTGCACCGGATCTTCAACGTGTGGTTCTATTGAAGCCATTCAAGGAGATTACGAAATGCTTACTCCGGTGGGGTTACAACACACCTTCAAGGGGGAAGTGTGCCTGAGTACGCTGTCTGCGGGTTTGATATCGCGGCAGCTAAGCCTCAAATATATCCGCCGAAATTCACACAAGCTTTGTGCCACCAAATCTACTGATAATTTGCTTGATTCAAATTCAGATGATGGCACCGCCGACGGTAGCGATCGCGGCTTACTAGGAGTCGGCGACCATGTGCCAATCAAATCTGCTGACAATTTGCTTGATTCAGATGATGGGGTAAAGATACTTTAGAGGCAATCGTCAATTCATGCCAGACGCCATTTCAGGCAGCGATCGCCTTCCCGCGATCGCTGAGTGCGCCCCTAGATTTGCTGCCATTGAATTCAACTCGGTTCGGGTGAGCCGCTCATCAAATTTCCTCATGTACATGGATGTGGGTCATGTGATTGGCTTGAGTTCCCAGTTAGCGATCGCGCTCTCGACTCCTTCGAGTTGGCTGTGTGTTGACCCGGGTATGGTCACGCTGTATCGGATGCCTTCATACATCACTGACTGCCCCACAACAAAAAGCGATTCAGGCTGCTGGTACGGTGTTCTTTTATTGATCCGCAGGGCTTCAGCTTGCCAGTTTCGCTGTGGCTGTGGTTTTGGAATGGGCACGAGCGCTTTCTGGGAAACTTCCGGCTGACGCTCCTGGGGTGGTTCCCCGTCGGAATTCTTCAGCCGCAGAATCCGCTGTCTGTCTTCTGGAGGCAGCCCTAACCATGTAGCCGACTTGATTCGGTTCACCTCTTGTTGCGAAAATTGCCCCTCATAAGCCGTCGCCAAAATCTCAAACACCGCAGCGATCGCCTCACCATCCTCACAATCCGAAAGCATCTGTTGTGCGTCAGTTATTTGCCTAGTGATTACATCCTCTATTGACGGGTTGGGCGCGATTGCATCCTCTATTGACGGATTGGGCGCGATTACATCCTCTATTGACGGGTTGGGCGAGATCGCTTCCTGTTCTTCGGTGAGTGTGACGGATGTGACGGGTGTGACGGATGCTGTGATGGATGCTGGGATTAGCTGGAATCCATCTCCTGCCTTGGTTTGTGGTACTTCTTGTGATGGATAAAAGGCTAGTTTCAACTCCTCAACAAAATCTAAATCTTGATCTTGCCCAAAGCCACTTTCATTTTTAATCAGTAAAGCTTTTTGCGAGGTTTCAAATAATCCATCACATCCATCACATTCATCACCAGCAAGGGTTTGAGCCATCACACTATCCATCACATTTTGGGTTTTATCCATCACAGATGGATCGCTTCCTTTTGGAGAAGTTGGGTGATGTGGCGGTGGGGGCGGCGGCGGCGGATCGCTATCTGGCGGATCTGTTGGGTCTAAACCTGTGATGAGTAACGGATCTGTATCGTTGCCTGTCCGAATCTTCAGCCCTGTAAAGTGTGAGCCATATCGATCTTTGCCTCGCGACACTCCCTGTAACTTCAGCTGCGACCCGCACAGATCGTCAAGCAAAGAGACAAACCGCCTGACCGCGACTGGCTTACTGCCGGTAGCGGTGCTGTACTCGCAGTAGCTTGCGTAAAGCCAGGTATTCACGAACGAATAGGTGTTCTGACTCTCAGATGCCTTATCTCGCTTGGCGATACCGACCTGAGTCCGTTCTCCCAGCCGGTGAATCAGACAGTGATCCGCCCAGTCGGCGATTGGGTTGGTTTCGCAGAGGGTCTCCGCTTTCATCTGAGTCAGGCTTGGTACGTGTTGGGCAGTACGCTTCACCAGATTGGTGACGGCCTCGTCAGACATCGCCAATGCCCAGTTGAGCAGTCCCGGAAGATAACCAACAAACTCCCCTAGAAGTTGCTCGCCACGCATCTCAATCAAGTTGCGCTGCTGCTCAGAAGCAATTTGATTTTTAAGTGGCACGGTGAGCCGTCGTCGTTCTAAGCCGGAAGTGTAATCAGCAGACTGGACAACTTCATTCGCCGCCACAACCACCATTGTCGTCGGAGTGAAGCCGCCCGTACTTTGTTGGAACTTCGCTTCATAGGGCAGCGAATCTCCCCCAGTAATTGCCTTCAGGACAGATACGTTTCCGGCGTATCGCTCGGAATCGGTGATGACGACCAGCCGCTTCCCACGGATACTAGCCGTCTCAAAGCGGTTGCCCTCTAGTCTTTGCAATGTCGTGGTGTGAGTGTTTCGCAGCCCCACCAGCGCCATTGCTAATCGGATATAAGTTGATTTTCCGGTTCCTCCCGGTCCCACCAATTCCAGATACCGCTGGAGGTCTGACCGACCTTTGACGATCGCGTTGAGATAACCCCGTAAAAGTTCGACTAAGGCGCGATCGCCGCCGACTGTCGCGAGCAACCATTCCTGAATCGGGCCACAGGTAGCCACGATGTTGTATTCGTAGGGCAGGCACCAAGTTAGCCGATGCGCCGGGGCATGAGGGAGCAGCTCCATTGTTTCCAGGTTCAATACCCCATTCTGGCAAGGTAACAACCCCGCCGCCTCATTCCACTCGCTAACGGCTAGGTGAGCCTTGAGGAGCCGGACAATTCCGCTAATGAAATCCGCCTTGTAACCGTGTTGTTCGGAGCGGCCAGAGCAGACCTCTGCGATGACAGCTTGCCAAACGAATTCGTCTGCCTGCTGGCTCCAAATTCCATCTTGCGTAGCCCCGTAGCGATACCAGCGCTTAATTTCCGTGTGCCAAGCGAGTTGAGCACGGTATTTCTCTGCCAAGAGAGCGGCTACACTGCCCTGATCGCCGCCTGGTACCTTGTCTTCTTTTCCTTGGGAGCGAGAGCGATCGCGCTTACCACTGAATTGCCGCTCTAATTTTTGGAGCCATTCTTTGTAAGGGATGCTCTCATTTACCTTCCGTTGAAATTCCTCTTGCCCGTGCGCCACGATGTAATCGTCCAATCCTTTGCCATCTGCTTCATCCCACAGGGTGACATATAACAAGCACCCTTGGCGCTTTAGCACGGTTGCTAATCGCTTCAGGGCATCTGCGACTTCGGGTTTGCGTACTAAGTCCGCATCGAATCCGAGATACACCGGACGCCCTGGAACTGCAAACTTTGCCAGAGTGGGAACTAACCGGCCTTTGGATAATCCCATCTCTACACCCACCAAAGCGAGCGCCGCTAGTCCCATACTTAATGCTGCCCCACTTTTTTTCCCCCCCTCAGTCACCAAGATGGGGATACTGGGGTCGTCTAATACCGCAGCCCAATAGTGAGGATCGGGATGGGCAAGGCAGAGTGCGTCGTAGGGTACTTCTTTCGGGGTCAGGTACTTTGCGGGTTTATCCTGATCTGGAAATGAGATAGGAGTGTCGGGCTTGAACTGCCCAAATTTAGAGCGTTCCCCAGTTCGAGGATTGATTCCCGATGCCCACCATCCGGGCGTATGTCGGTATGCTTTCCATCCCAAGCGTCGGGCGATTTCTTGGGAGTCGTCCAGAGATTCGATTGCTAGGTTGGTGATTTCCTCGGATACGCCACTGCCAATTATCCATTCTTCCTGATGCCTTGCCCTGCATACCTTTACTGTGACTGGTAAGGCTTCTAAAGAATCTACACTCACCGGATCAAGATTGGGCAACAATGATGCCGAGGAAGAATCTTTTACAAAAACTACTGATGCGAATTGTCTGGTGTCTGACATAGAATGATATCAACGTTACCCGATCCATATCTGTCGGGTAGATTGCTCCGTAGTCCACGCATCGGGTCTAAGTTCCTAGGCCGAGAGCCGGTCGCAGTGGGTTGACAAAAAAATGGAACGCCAGCGGTTTTAAGCCGCTGGCGTTCTGCTTTGGAAACTGAGTGAATCTAGTGCATCTAGATATTTTTCTAAGGCAGTGCCTAAGGCAGTGCGAGTCATTTCTGATTTAGACACATTCAAACCGTTAGCTGCGTTTTGCAGGCGATTAAATTGCCAAACATCCAAACGTTGGGTAAATCGAATGGGTTGTTCTTGCGCCACCTTGTTCGCCTCCAGTCTGATTGTCAAACCTGAGCTAATTATAGGAAACTGTGTGGCGCATTCGTTGCAGTTGTTGGTTTTGGGGTGTCGATGTCACTAGCGCGACCGCTCTTCTCCCAAGAAGCGAAGCGAATTCAGTTCAATCTACTCCTGGGAGGAACTGGCGCTAAGAAAAGCTGTGATTCAATCAGAGGTAGCACTGCAAGCTTTTAGATTGTGTCGCCAAAAGGCTGAATGGTCAGGCGAGAAAACTGAACACCTCATCCTTTGTTGGTCGTGTCTACTCCATGTGTGGCAAAGTCCCTAGCATTACCCTTAGCGGCGGTTTTCAGCACTTAGCGCGATCGCTTCTGTTGTCGTCTCTGTTTCAAATCCTCCGCCAGTCGAATATCCACCCGTTCCCCTTCCTCTCAAGCAACGCCATCCGGTTTAACTAGACGTTGTGCGAGTTTTTGGAGTTCTAGATCACAAGCGAGATCGCTTTCTGGCAAGGTCCGTATCAGAGTCCGTTTCTTTTATTGACCATTCCGATCCACCTTGAGCGATCGCTCAAGGTGAGTAAAGCTGCTGTGCAAAGTGCGGCGGCACGCTATAACCCAGAAGCGAGCCTGCCACATCGATTGATTCGGGTAAGTAATACCAGTTAGGGAAACCTTGAAGCCGCGCTGCTGCTTCCACCGTTAATCTCTTAACCATGCCATTTGAACACCACAAATCAATAAACCGGCTGCGAACATTTTGCCTCTGGTCTGTAAAGATGGCTCTCTTAATCGTCCAGATTGGCTCCGTGGGTTCCCTCAGTTTTGGTAAAGCGTTCCTAAACCCAATGCGCTCAATCAGCAGAGCTGGAACCTCTGGACAAATCGCTAGCTTCTCCTCAAGTACCTTCTGTTGATTTGGGAGAAGTTGAGATGAGGGCAGCGATGGGATTAAATCTTTAACAAACTCATACCAGCCCACCCGGCCTTGCTTGGGCGGTAGCCCAGGCGCTTTTCCTCTTGCGGCTTTGACAATTAATCGCTTTCGAGACTGAGGAACCCCATAATCTGCCGCATCCAGCACCGCGGCGGTTATCTCATATCCCAACGCTACAAGCTCATCCTGAATAATCTGCCATGATTTGGATTGTCTATATCCTGATACGTTCTCCAGCGTGAAACATTTGGGCTGCAATACCCGTATCGCAGTGGCTACAGCAGTCGCCGCTTCCAAATCCACTGGTTGCTCCGTACCCTTTCCCAGCGCCTTACTAAAGTTTGAGCAGACCGGAGAAGCGTGCAAATAATCCGGCTGGGGGAATCCGGGAAAACTACCATCAGCGAGTTCTTGAACCGTTTGTTGAACGACCTTCGTGCCATAGGGTTTGAAGTTCAGCGATAACGAGGCAGCAAGTGCAGCAGAGAGTTCGGTTCGACTGGGGTCGCATTCCACACTCAAGACAGGTCTAACGCCAGCCATGACCATTCCAGCTTCTACACCACCGCCTCCGGCAAACAGTACAACAGCCGTTGGAGCATCATTCGGTAGGGTGGGAGCATGACCTAAATATTTGAGTACCTTTTGGCGTTTTTGGCCGGCAGCGGTTTTATAAGTTTCGACTAGGTAACGGTAAGGTTGACCTTTAATAATTTTAGTTCGGATAAACATGAACGGAGTGCCTAACTATAGGGCTATGTTAGGCATTCTACTCATCAGTTGGGTTCGGGTCAATCAACTGGAGTGCCTAACTCTAGGATTATATTAGGCACTCTATACGACGGATGCCGATTCAACTGAAACATCGTTCCAGCTCTTCGGTGGGATCTGAAGGTCGTGAAACTAGAATTCGGTTCACCGGACTGAAATATGCAACGCCTGAGAAGCGAAACCTAATCAAACTACACGAGGCAACGAAGCCAGTGAAAGCGCGATCGCTCACCCGCCAACAACACTCAACTGCACCAAACTCAGCAGCCAACGACTCAACGAACGAGAAAGGAATAGACAAGCGAGACTCAGATCCGACAAAACCTCAGCAACTAGACGATGACCGAGGCCGCTGGAGCTGCCTCCAAGCGGGCGGGGAATGCCGAGCTGCAAGCAATGGCGAGTCACGAGACCGCAGGCCTTGCAGGTGTTGAATGGAGTAGCGATCACATCCTTGACGAATATGCCTGCAATCCCTAGAACTACGTGACAGCAAGACGAGCTGAAGTTATCTGTAATCTTAAAAAATATTGAAGATCAATAGAGTAAAGCATTTAATTAAGCTAAGTTGGACGCTCAATTTTTGAACTTATTGATATTGTTGCAACCGAAAGATACTTATTATTATTTGGAGAAAAATCTATTTTCCTTAAAATTTTTAGTAGGAGTAATCGACCTTTATACAAATTTATGGCGTGCGAAACTTGGAGGTTCAGTTGCCTTTGTCGGATCTAGCGCTTAGCCTTCAATACCGTAGCGACCAAAACGTTCTTTCCCGCGATTTGTATGAACGGTGTTTACAACACAGCTCAGTTTTTATGCGTGCTGTTGGATTCTTCTCGTCAAGTGTTTTTACTACTTGTCCTCAGGCATTTCACTCATTCTTCAAGTCAAATGGTCGAATGCAGGTTGTCTGCTCTCCAATCCTTAGTAGAAAAGATATCGATGCTCTCCAGCGTGGGTACCGAGACCGACCGGCTCTGGTGCGTAAGCCTCGCTTAGATATACTGCTTGGTTCTCCCAAGGAAGTGAAGAATGAGCTGGGTGAACTGCTTGCTTGGCTTGTTGCCTCTCGCCACTTTGATTTGAAGGTTGCTGTAGTTCAAGATGGCTTTGGTCAAGCAATCTACCATGAGAAACTAGGAATTTTTGAAGACAATAAGGGGCACCGTGTTGCTTTTACTGGCTCCGTTAATGAGTCTAAAGCAGCACTTCAAGACAACTTTGAAGTGGCAGATATCTTTCGTTCTTGGCAACCTGCTGATGAGCGCCGCGTTGCTCGTAAGGTTGCAGACTTTCAGGCTCTTTGGAACTCTGAAACTTCTGGCCTAACAGTATACTCTTTTCCCGAAGCTGCACGTCTCGGTTTACTCCGCCCTCGTAATTCCTCTGAATCTATCGAGTATTTAAATTCAGAAGATAGCCATCAACTTCCTCCTGTGATTGGTCAACTGCCCGGTCTGGAGGAAACACTTGGCATTCCTATTGAACTGAATTTGCGATCGCACCAAAGCAGAGCTATCCGAGAATGGTTTGAGAAGTCGGGGCGTGGAATTTTTGAAATGGCAACTGGTAGTGGTAAAACGATAACTGCTCTGGCTACTGCTGCCAAGCTTTATGAGTCCATCGGAGCGCCACTGCTAATTGTCATTGTCTGCCCTTATCTCCACCTCGTCACTCAATGGATTGAACAAGCTAGACGATTCGGACTCGATCCGCTTCCCTGTGCAGTAGCCCGATCGCGATGGCAGGAAGAGTTCTCTGTCCGCTTATACAATATGGCAGTTGGAAATCGGCTCCTTTCAAGCGTCATCACGTCAAATGCTACCTTCTCCTCTGAAGCATTTCAGAGCCTATTACGCAGATTCCCAATTCGACTGCTTTTAATTGCTGATGAGGTTCACAATCTTGGTGCAGAGCAGACAAAGGCTAGCCTGCCTCCAAACGCTGCTTACCGTTTGGGTCTTTCTGCTACCCCTGAGCGTTGGTTTGATCCAGATGGAACACAAGCACTGATTGACTATTTTGGCTCAACACTCGTTCACTACACGCTAAAGGAAGCTCTAATAGATGGGGTTCTCTGCCCGTACCGCTACTATCCGCAACTCGTTCAATTGACTGATGAGGAATTCGATGAATATTACGAACTAACTGTGAGTATTGCTCGCTTATCTGGGAAAGATAAGAACATAGAGCTATCCTCTCGGCAACTTGAGGCTTTACTGATACGACGAGCACGTTTGATTGCTACAGCGAGTGGAAAGCTACAGGCACTGGAGTTGCTCCTTACTCCCCGGCGACAAAGTACACACAACCTTGTCTATTGCGGTGATGGCACTGTTGAAGTACCCAGTGAGCAATCTGTAGAACGTCAAATTAATGCCGTTACACGTCTTCTGGGAGCAGGCTTAGGCATGACTGTTTCAAAGTACACAGCTGAGACACCATTAAGCCGTCGAGAGGTGCTACATAGTCAGTTTGCATCGGGAGAGGTTCAATGCCTCGTTGCTATTCGCTGTCTGGATGAGGGAGTTGATATTCCTGAAATACAGCGAGCCTTTATTCTTGCTAGCAGCTCAAATCCACGCCAGTTTATCCAGCGTCGCGGTCGTCTACTACGAACTTCTCCAGGTAAGCAGATAGCAGAGGTATTTGACTTTGTTGTGGAGCCACCACTAGAACTATCTATGCCTGGAACACCTTATTATCCTATTATTCGTCAGTTGGTTGGTAAGGAATTATTGCGAGTGATTGAATTTGCTAAGCTCGCAGTTAATGGACCTGAAGCCCTCCATCAGCTATTAGATTTAAGGAACCGATTAAACTTATTAGATTTAGGAATCGAGGAACATGACATCTGAAGCAGGGCAAAAGCCAATTACAGAGCAAGTACGCGCTATTATCGAAGAATTAAGCAGTGAAGAAAAACAGTTTCTCAGTAGGGTTGTAAAAGCTGAAAGAGCAAAACTTCACATGAGAAACCCAAGACACATAAATGATGATATTTGGTCGGCTATTACTGAGGTTATTAAATGATTTTTGAAGAACTTAGAGTTGAAAACTTTCGTCAGTTTTGCGGAATACAAACAGTTTATTTTGCGACTGAAAAAATCAAAAATGTCACCGTATTTCATGGATTCAATGGTGCAGGAAAAACAACACTACTCAATGCTTTTATCTGGTTATTGTATGGGGAATTTTCTCCAGATTTTGAGTGTACGGAACATCTAGAGAATGAGGTCGTTTTTTCTCAACTTCCTATCGGTGGAGAGATACCAGTTTCAATTAAAATTACATTTCAAGACCGAGGAAAGCGCTATAGTGCTGAACGACGGCTCGTAGTTGGGAAAGATGATTCAGGTAATCGTAATATTCGTTCCCCCGAAACTTTGAAATTGAAATTTATTGATGAAACAGGTGAAGTTCGAGAACAAGATAATCCACAAACTACTTTAGAGCAGCTACTACCAAAGCCACTTTACCCATTCTTTTTGTTCAACGGTGAAGGTATTGAGAGACTTGCTAGCCCAGAGGCATACAATCAAGTAGAAGAAGGAGTGAAAGTCCTTCTTGATATTGAACTTTTTGATAGAGCAATTAATCATCTTGATGGTGAAGCTGCTCGCAGACTTCGTCAAGAGATAACTAATCATTCTGGAGAGGAAGGACAACAAGCTCGTGAAGAACGCGACCAGATTGAGGCTAATAAGATAAAAGCTGAACAGGAGTTAGAGCAGCTAATTAATAATCAAAATGCTCTCCTGCAAGAGAAAGAGGTAATTGATTCAAAGCTAGCTGCGATGCCAGAGTTAGCTAAATGGCAGGCTGAGCGTGAGGCAGTAGAAAGGGAAACCAAGTCGGTTGAGCAACAGCTGAAACAGCATCGGGATGATATCGCTCGCATTCTCTCTCGTCATGGCTATCTTGTTCTGGCACCAGATGTTGTGAAGAAAGCTCAAGAAGTTCTAAAAACAGCTCATGACAATGAGGTTTTACCTATCCGCATTAAACGTCAGTTTGTGGATGAACTTCTGGAAAATCAGACTTGTATCTGTGGCAGGAACCTAAAACCTGAAGAAGAGCCATATAACTCCGTTATGGCTTGGCGTAATCGTGCTGGTTGTGCATCTGAAGAGTTAGATACTGCTGTGAAAGTGACAAGTTCAGATTTGCCACCACTACTCAACCGTCGGGAACAGGCATTGTCAGAGATTGATACTCGTCAAAAATCGCGAGACGAACTTCGGCAACGTCGGCGTCAACTAGAAGAACAAGCAGATGAACTGTCATCAAAAATAGGAAACCGCGAACACGGTGAAGACCCTGCTAAACTTGAATCTCGTCGGAGACATATCGATACAGAGTTAGGCAAACTTAAACTCAGCATTCATGAAAAAGAAAAGCAAGTGGCTGTTCTAGACGAGCAGATTCATCAGAAAGATATTGAAATCAAGAATTTAGATAAGGCTGATGCTCAGGGAAGGTTGGCTCAGCGCCGTTTTGCAGCTTTATCTAATGTAAGCTCTGCACTACAGAGAATCAGAGCATTACGGTATGAAGAACTACGAACTGACCTATCACAGCGACTGGGTGAAGTATGGAGCAATATTGCCATTAAGGACTATCAAGCAGAACTGAATGAGCAATTTCATCTCCAGCTAACAAAAGATATTGGTGGCACTATAGAGCCAGTACGTGGTGCTTCCACTGGTGAAAAACAAGTTCTCAGTTTAGCTTTTATCGGTAGTTTGGTGGATAAGGCTCGTGCCACCTATGAAGAAGCAGGTAAAAGAGGAAGAGAAGCAGCTCTCTTTCAAGGTGGACTCTATCCATTAGTGATAGACTCGGCATTCGGTAAACTTGAATCGGAATATCGCCGGGATGTAGCCAAGTGGATGCCTACACTCTCACCGCAGATAATCGTTATTGTCTCTGAGTCACAGTGGCGACGGGAAGTTGAAGAAGAACTACAGCAGCGAATTGGTCGTCAATGGGTATTAAAGTGTGTAACTCCAAAAGAGCGGTCTGAAGAAAACATCACTTTGCGTGGGCGTGAATATCCATATGTAGTTAAGTCTGATGATGGTTTTGAAAAAACAATTTTCGTTGAAGTTGAATTATGAACGAAACAAGACGTATTCGACCTCCTGCAAGGTTTGATGATCTGATTGATAAGTTAGTGTTTCAGAAAGATAACTCTTTTGAAACGAAGCAGGCATTAATGATGTTTGCTGCTGCCATTGGGTACTCTATAGTTGGGAAGCGTGAGCCTATTGAGAAGGCTGGAGAAGGAATTGACTGGGGTATTTTTGAACGAAGACAGGATACATCATTCATCTACGCCCTAGCTCTAGCCGATAAAGAGTCTATCGCAATACTTGGTCAGGAAAATCAGGATGAAGATGATCTCATCACAATCTTTGAAGAGTATGCGGCGGCTGGACTTCAGTACATCAAAGAACACTGCGTTGATGTCCCTGGAAACGCGCTTGACAACCTTTTATCCCTTTTAGCCGACGCACGTATGAGGCACTCCGATCCGCCACCTGGTTTGGAGGGTCTCACAACAGTAGAGCTTGAATTACTTGGTGGGATTTGAGGTATAATCTAAACGGTTTGTAACTGACGGGTACTGGTATTAGGCTTCGCAGACCATTAAGGGTATTTTGTGCGTTAAAAATTTTGGTTGCGAGTTAAAGCGCTTCATTTTTGAGCAATCACGTGTCTGCATTGACGATTTGCCGTCCTAGGTGCTTTTTAACTCGTGACGAAAAGAATATTCCGTTACCAGTTTTCTGAAGTCGGTTAGCTTAGGGTACGTTAACTTCGGTATCCATTGCCTAAGCCTACTGACAGGGCTTTCAGGCTATTTGCAGTTAATTTGAGTCACGATTAATGATTGCAAGCTGGTTGCAAATAATGTGAGCCAGAGCACGGTTTCAGTTGCAATTAATCTGAGCCAAATGGGCTTGGAAAGCGAGTTGGAGTGTTCTTGTTTACAAGCCACTACATATATAAGCACAGAGAGCGATCGCACCCTCACCCCCGCCGAGTATAGGGAATCTCCAACCGCTCCACAGCTTTACGCTTCGTCTCTTCTCCGCGTCGGTCATACTTCGCCGTCGTCACTGGTGATGCGTGTCCCGCGAGTTTCTGCACCGTGACAATATCAGTGCCAGCATCGAGGAGGTCTGAGCAGAACGTCCTTCTAAAATCGTGGGGCGAGAACGCCGCTACAAGAGCTTCAGTAGCGCGTTTTTGCACAATCAATAACACAGCCTGGGGAGTCATCCGCCGCAGTTCCACCCGTCCGCCTTTCCTGATAGGACACAAAAGCGGACCCGGTAATTTACCTCTGACGACAAGCCAATCTTCCACGAGAGCGATCGCTACGTTCGGCAGATACACCGTCCGGTCTTTCCCGCCCTTCCCGTCGCGCACTTCCAGCTTAGAGCTGTTGGCGTTAAAGTCTTTCAAGTCCAAGTTGACTGCCTCAGCCCGACGCAATCCAGCGCCGCGCAGAATGGCAATTAACGCTGCATCTCTGGCACCCGTGGCAGCCGGGTCATCCATACACATCTTAAAGAGCGCTGCAATCTCATCTTGAGAAAGCGCACGTCCTCTGAGTCCCTTTCTTACCCCTACGCTAGGGAAATCCACAGCTTTTGCATAATCAGCCGCATCCATCAAATCCAATCTCAGCGCTTCTTTGAGCACTCTTCTCAACGCACACAGCATCTTATTCGCTGTCGCTGGGGCGTATCGTTTCATCAGTGCCGTGCGGATAGCCGCAGTGTTTTGATACCGCAGCGCTGCCCAATTCAGTGTCATCGCATCGCACTGATTGTTCGTCAGGAGAGATGCGATCGCATCGAGTGCGTGCTGCATTGTCGGTCTGGAACCATCTGCCAGCCCATCCAAATACACCGCTGCTGGGTGTTGAGTCAGTGGCAGCGGTGCTGTTAACACCAGAGTTTTCGCGGCTAGGCGACTCATTTACTTATCAGAAGTAGAATTCTAAAAAGCTATTTTCTCACCTTCGTTACCCGAAGCGAACTAAAGAAAGGGGAGCAAGCGCAATCTTATACTATCCCCTAGAACTCAGAGACACGTTTGTTGTAAGGGAAGTGCTAATCCGTTGAAAACTCTCAAAAATCTATTCGCTCATCATCGCGTTCGAGTGTTAGCGATCGCGTTGGTCTTGCTTGGGTTGGTTGGATGTCCAGCCACTCAGTCACCACAAACACCAGTACAGCAGCCCACACCCAAAGTTAGTACACCCAGTTCTAGCTTAAAGAGCGTTCACTTGATGCTAGGAAATCCCAGCGGTGCGACAGAGAGTGTTGCTACTCCCGATAACTACCTAATGGTGAAGCCTCAATATGTACTCTCCTACAACCGAAGCAAGGGAACTGCAAACTGGGCTAGTTGGCAACTTAATAAATCTTGGCTTGGTAGTGCTGACCGACAGGATAACTTTCGCCCTGACCCTTCACTCCCTCCTGGTTGGGAACGAGTAACGCCCACTTTTTACTCTGGCTCTGGGTATGACAGGGGGCATATCGTACCTTCAGCCGACCGCACGCGGACAGTAGCGGATAACGCGGCAACCTTTTTAATGACAAACATGATGCCCCAGACACCCGATAACAACCGCAACACCTGGGGGAACCTAGAGGACTATAGCCGGGAACTGGTGAGCCAAGGCAAGGGACTTTATATCATTGCAGGAACCGCTGGCAGTCAAAAGCAGCCGCTCAAGGGTAAGGTGACGATTCCAGCAACAACTTGGAAGATTGTTGTCGTTTTAGACAGCCCTGGTGCTTTGTGGGGCGATGTGATAGCTGATACTCGCGTCATTGCTGTAAATATTCCTAACCAGGATGCAGTTGACAACGATTGGAGAACTTATAGAGTCAGTGTTGACCAACTAGAAAAGTTGACGGGTTATGACTTTCTCTCCAATGTTGACCCGCGTGTTCAAAGGGTGATTGAAAGTAAGGTGGATGACCAGTGAGCGCATTATGTTTCCACTACTTTAGTTGAAAGACCTACTAAATCACCTGTTGAATTTTGACCAACAATATAGACATTAATTTCAATTTCACCAATTCGGTAAACCTTTAGTTTACTGAGATTTTTATTAAGTGTTTCTACCAAGTTTTGGTAGTTTTTGAGCGTGGCGAGTTCTTCTTCTCCATACCAATCCTGCTCAGTCGTTGCCACCCTAAAGAAATCATCAACTGTTACAACTTCGACGGGCGTATCTTGAGGCTGTCCTGTTAGTTCCAGAATCTTTTGTGTTGTGAGATTTTCTCTTGTAAGAGATGTTTTATCTGGTGATTCCCATAAAAAAACCTCAAACGGATATTCTGACTCGCTCATACATAGCAAGCCGTCGGATGCTGATTTTAGTTGGTCAACTATTTCTGAATTGTTCATTGAATTGCCAAGTGCGATCGCTCACACACTATCATCCATCCACCCGCACTGTTTGCAGTCCCAATGCACCGGGGGCGTTTCATATTTGGGGAAAGGCATCTCGCAACTAGGACAGCGCCCCGTAAACATCGGGTGATAGTCCAATCGCTCCAGCTGTTCTTCTGGTGTCCAACGCTGCTTAGGTTGCTTCATCAGTTCGCCATTGTAATAACTGGCTCCTTCCGGCTCCCACAGTTCTTCAGGTTCGGCGTTGGGGTCTGGGGTGAAGTCTGGGCAGAAGTTATCCTCTGACCCGGTGGGGTGGTCTGCACAGACTAGATGTGGACTACGGGCATTATTGAGGCAGCGATCGCACTTTGGAATTTTCGGCATAGTCTCGCAGTTGGTTTATTTAAGTTTCCTCTAGAACTAAGAGCGATCGCATCATTAAAAATCGCTTTTAGTTAAGCGGGGATCTATCATTAGCTGGTCGAAGTTCAAAAAACTCTATTGGAACCAAATCAACTGGAACTGTTTTCGGCAGCACAGCTCCCTTCCAGCCGTAGTAGACCTGAAGTGCTGCTAATGGATGCTGATGCACTGATGAAGTGGAAAGCTCAAATTGCTACTCACCAACAACGCGCTAGAGAGAGTCAACCAGTGCAGCAGGTGACATTATTCGACCTGGCACCAGTGCATTGTGACCCAGATGCGATAGATCCACTTCGGTTGAATTTAAAGCCAATGTCGTTCCATCGGGTGCCAGTGGATGGAGTGGGCGAGGCGTGTATATACTTCGTGTTGGACACTGCTGCTGACCTCATCCTCTACATCGGTGAGACGTGCCGCTCGAATAAGCGCTGGAAAGGCGTGCATGATTGTAAGCGCTACATTGAAAAATATCAAGATTTGCATTATCGACATGGGGTAAAGACAGTAGTGAATATGGCGTTTTGGTGGGATGCGCCATCTGAAACTAAACCTCGGCAGCAGCTGGAGCAAGCGCTTATTCAAAAATGGAAATCGCCTTTCAACAAAGAAAACTGGGAACGCTGGGGGCAACCGTTTGGGTAGGTGCAATCGCACAAAGGATGGCTATGAAGATTTATCTACATCTAGTCTTCATAAACTTCTAATTTGTGTAAATTTCAGATAAATTTATCAGCCTCTAAATAATTAATTGTTAGTGGCTTTCTTTTGGCGGGAACCCTAGCCTTAGTTGCACTGCTAACAACGCCATGCTCAAATTTACACGCTTAACTCTAGTTTTAACTACAGCTTGCGCTTTCTTTCCTATCAAATCAACTTTTGCTCAATTTGTTACTTATCCGGTTACATCTAACTCAAGAATTAGTAATTTGTATTGCTACATGGAAACTCAAGCTGGTACAACCCTAGATTTAAGCAGCTTGTGCGCTACTAATAAAACAACTTCTAGTAACAATATTGCTGCTAGTGCTAGTGCTGGAAGTGCTACTAGAATCAACCCTATTGGAGGTAGTAGCGCCGGAAGCAGTGGTATTAGTGGGGGTGGAAGAGCTGCTAGCGAACGTGCAGGCGGGCGGACTGGTAACGGGAGTTCATCTGATGTAAATCCAAATAATGCGGTAGAAAGAGCTGCACAGGATGGAAAGAACGCTGTAGATAGAGTGGCACAGCAAGCACAAGAGGAAGTACGTCGAATACTTGAAGGCGGTGGTGGCAGTTCTTCTGGTGGCGGTAATTGTAATAATCCGAATGACCTTGCCGCCGATGGTAGCCGATGCGGTGGAAGAGCTGCTAGCGAACGTGCAGGGGGACGGACTGGTAATTGAAGTTCATCTGATGTAAATCTAAATAATGCGATAGAAAGAGCGATCGCTCTCGTTGCTTCTACTGCTACAGCTGCTGCCTGACCACACCCGGAACTTCCAGCATCACCGTGGTAATCGGTACCAACCGACCCACGGTGGTGTAGTGACTGTTTCCTACGGGCGTTGTAGTAGAGCGTTCGCGGAAGCGATTCATTGTGATGCCAAACCAGTCCCGCGTTTTTGGCATTGGCAACTTATACAGAAGTCGAGTGTTGACGAAGTAGTAGAACAGCCAGTCTGCCTCGGTGTATATGAAACAGCCAGGAGTTCCCTTTTCTAGATTGCTGTGGGTTTCAAAGAAGAAGTTGTTGGTTCGGTTCCAGCGATCGCCCTTGACCTCCACCAAAACTTCACCCTTGTGCGTTGTCCAGATTAGGTCAATATCTCGACTTTGGAAAGCTGGGTTATTCTCAACGTTGATGACACTGATAGTTTCTGGTTTAGAGCTTAGCCAAGCAACGATATCAGCAGCAGCAAGTTTTGCTACCTCCAGCCCATCACTCATGCTGTAGCTCATCGCTTTATCTCTGATACCAGGCAACGCATATTGAGTTACTACTGTACTTTAACTGCTGTATGCGGCATACGGCATATTCGGTGTCGCTCATGCCGAGATTGTGGATGAGTGAGTCGGTCATGGTGAGGGAGCTTTATTTATGTAAGACATCCTTTGACTGTACCCAAACTCCCCGATGCTCAGAACGGGCAATTTCTTCAGCTTGAATGATTCCCTCTCGATTTAAACAACCCGATGAATATTGGCTGTAGTGGTAAGCCAATCCAGCCATCACCATTTCTTCATTCAGAAACGTCTCCTCATTTGGGTTATTTGAATTAGCGCTAACGAATACCTCACCAATAATTCGGTTTGAGCGATCGCGTCCAGTTGGCAATACAATTATTTTTCCTTTGGCTTGGTCAATGAGCTGCTTGAGGTAATTGCGGGATTCGTCGGCTAAGGATTCCGGGACATCAATCCCACACAAGCGTACTTTCTCCTTCTTCCACCCAGCGGTGACAATCATACTCTCGCCACTTAAAACCTGCTCTACTTGCCAATTCTCAGATTGAGGTAAGGATGGGTGGCGATTCGCTGTAACCTTGACAGGATAATCAGGTGGGGCTGCATCAGCACTGTCATAATTAGGTCGCGTTTGTTGCCATTGCTGCCATTGCTGAGAAATGATAAAACCAATCATGGCGGCGATCGCCATAAAAGGTAGAGCATTAATCAGGTGTTGAGCTTTTAGCGATCGCATAGCTTTACTATATCCATCGTGCCTTCTTTCTTTAGGCATCACCTACTTTCTTCCCACAAGATTGAGGGAGTTACTGTCCTTTGCGGTTGCGCTCCACAAACCGAGTTTCGGCACTATTCCACCACAATTGTCTTGCAGATGTCTCCCCTTGATAACAAGCTGGCTCACTTTCCCTTAGTTTTGCATAAGCCGCTCTTCTTCCAAAAATGCTGCCCCCGAAAGCTACATCATAAGGACATGGGCAGTTGGGATTTGCTGAAGTGCTGCTAACTTTGTTCATAGCGTCCAAGAAATAAGTTATTACTATTTTTCTGCATTCAGGTAAAATTATATAGAGAAAAACTACTTAACGGGACTTAAACAGATATCAAGCCCAAATAAAGCCCAAAGCAGCTTTATACGCGAAGAATACATCGCGATTGTGGTTCAGCCACTCCACAAAACGGAAAGACATCGCTGTGCGAAACGCCTATAATGCCTCAGTAAAGGTGTTTAAAGGTTTGTTAGTCCACCGCCTTCTTAATCCTCCAGTTTTGGTGTGCCATAAAATAAATGTATATGCACAAAACACAAGAATAAAATGTCTTAGGAGGCTTCTAAAATCTCCGACTTGATATTCAGATAGCCCTAACCATCCTTTGGCCTCCCGATAGAAAACCTCTACCCAATTCCTTTGAGCATAGGTAGTTACTATCCACTCGGCTGTGGCTTTGGTTGAGTCAACATTAGTAATAAAATAGTCAACATCACTAGCTTCATTGAAGGTCGAGGCATTCATAACGATAGCAATAGTTCGAGTTCCTTCAAGCTGTGATAGTTCAACGGCAACCGTTGCCACCCAAATATTTTTGGGTTTATCTAAATTGAGTTGGATAGCGGTAAAAGCTTCAACAGGCAATGACTGGGCTAATTTATCTAAGCGAAATTCTTGTCGTTGATTGTCTGATGTTTCAATAATAACTTTGCGGTTTTTTGCAAGTCCTCCTAAATACTTGAGTTTCTTTTTTTCCAATTCCAGCAGAAACGTTGTGTTATTGCCATAACCTGCATCAATAACTACGATACCCGGTCGATATCCTCTTTCCAGGCTGCGTTCAATTAACCCTAAGGCTAACTCTGGCTTTTTCTGGAATTTAATGTCTTTTTTCCCTGACGGTAAAGAACTGGCGTGCTGATATAACTCTAAATCTAACGGTAGGCTTTTTTTGCCATCATACAGATGAGTTGTTACCACTACTATCCCGTTATCGGTCTTCCCGATTTCTCCTATGTACTGCCGTCCTACTCCGGCTGTGAAATTCCCACTTTTTCTATGTCCTGAGTCATCCACAATTAACGTGAATCCTCTACTGATTCGGGTTTGACTGCACTGATTCATCACCACCAGGCGGCGCTCATTAACCTCTTGGACTGACCAGGGTGCTTCTGTCAAGAAATGGTGTAATCGGTGGTAATTCACTCCTACTGCGTTATCCGCCATTTGAGACAGGTTTTTTCTTTCACTTTCTCCTAATAATCCCCCGATATAGTGCCTAAACTCCCTTTTTTGCGCTTGATGTGTCCAAATATCATCAAAGCGTTTACACCATCTATCAAAGCATGGGGGCATCGCAGCGGGAGTTGTCTCCTTCATGACTCAAGCTTTAACGTAAAGAAACTTTCATGACTGGATTATAGCTTTATTATCTCTTGATTTTCGTTTGATTCCCGTTAATTTACTTGTTGTTTATCTGAGACAACAGGTACAATTACGCTGAACAATTTACCCTTCATCACGCTAAACATTGCCACTATCAGAAATTACTCCAGAATCGCAAAATAAAAGACGGCGGATCTGTAAGAGTAGATTCAAAGCTAATCCTTAAAAAAGGAGAACAACTCAAAGCCTGGTATATGTCGGACTTTTTCAAGAGATAGATTCGTGTGGAAATTGACCTTTTGACATGAAAGAACCGAACCTGGCGCATTTTGGTTGCGCTAGATTCGGGTCAGTTAATGATAGCGTGTGATTGATTGCTCACGGCCACGCTAGGAATGCTAATCCTAGTGTGTAAGCAATTACTTTGCCTTATAAGTATCTCTGTTCAGCGGTTTACTTCTAGCTTCACACCCAATTCCATCTTGGTCTCTGTCAAAACCCTGTGGATCAGGGGCTTTAACAGTAAGATTTTTCAAGGGAATGTCTGGACAATTTAGCGAGTTCCCAATCCCTTTGGGAATGCAAATGTTTTTGTCAGGATAAGCCGGGTCACAATTAGCAGCTTTTGGCTTACTCGGATTAACTACATAGCGATTCTGCTGAGCTTGTGCTACTTGAGAACTGTTAGTCACACCAAATACTAACAGTACGAAAAGTTTAGACACGTTTTTCTGGTTCACAGTCATCGTTATTAAATTGGAACTATAAATATAGTGTTCCCGTGCCAAGTCTCTTTTTGCTAATTAACTCAAAATAACGGGACTGAAACAAATTTCAAGTCCTAAAAAGGCTTAAAAACTTTCTGGACGAGGGAAAGAGGTCGATGAGCTAAAACGCCTAAAACCCTTGTGAATACTAGATTTATGCATATTTAACCTGAAAATATTTCTCTGTCTAAGTTTGAAGCCATTTTTGCCTTATTTTTTTGTATAAGTTCCACTAATTATTAAGTTCATGTTTACCACCCCCGCTCCTTACTCCACAGGAAGCAGCAAAAAGCCCCTAGCGCATCACTAGGGGCTTTTTAATTGGTCATAGGTCATGAGCTATTTAGAGCGTTCGCAGTTGAACAGCTTCTATTGCAACTGTTACAGCGCCATCGCTGAGAGCTGCTGCTATCCATGTCTGTACCCCAAATTGCGTCATGGCAATTGCGTTCAACTAAAGATTATCGGCTGCTGGTTGCAGATAATATTGTTCGCGGACACTTTTTAATATTTTGGTCTTAGAACCATTTTGTTTTAATTCTTCCGCCACCTGCCAAAGCTCTCGCTCGTGCTTGAGGTTGACTACCCGACGAATTTCCTTCACCTCGTCACGAGAAATACCCAGCTTATCCGCCATCCGATTATGCAATTGCAATTCTGACCATTCGATTTTGTCATCAGCGATCGCCATCTCCCAAGCTGTACACAATAGTAGGCGATGCTTCAATCGCTCGTTATTGCTTTGACTACAAGTCTTTTTCCGATGTTCATCATCAAAAAGAATACTTGTCCGCATAATTTCGTCAAAAGTTTGACGTTCTTTTATAGCTTTCCAAATCAGCTCTCGCTCTTCCTTTCTAATACCGGAAGTAGTCATTAACCTCTCAACAGTATCTTGCTCCTGGTCGGCTAATTCACCATCTATCCAAGCCATTGGTAAAGCAGCAATGAAAATTTCTGATAAAAACTTACTCATCTTGGCGGCTTCTTCTTTATTTTTCCTGTCCTTCAAGCCGCTGTAAATTCCGACAGTTGCTAATACTCCTAGTCCAACAGGTGCAGCAAGCGTCAGTAATGAATAAGTTGACGCACTGACAACAACACCCGTTGATACCCCAAACAAGCCTTGGACACTTGTCCAAATACTAGCTTGTACAAATACTGATGAGGCAACGGTTGAAGTCCCGACACCCGCTAATGTCCCAACAGTAGCACCTGTACCAAAAGAAAGCGCCTCTTTTGTCCAAGCCGTGTCTTTATTTTGATTTAAAAAATCTAGGTTTAAACCTTGATACTCATTTACTGAAGCTTGACCCAAATATACATTTAAACCCTCCAGTTCGTGATTGAGATAATTCTGAAAAGATTTATCCTGGAAGTTAACTCCTTTGTTACTACCCTCTTCATAGATTTTCTGAGTGGACTCATTAATAGTCGTTGCAACTTTTTGCCATGACTTACCAAAAATATTTTTCAAACTGTTAATGTCAGTTTCTATGTCATCCAGCCCAGCAAAACCTTTTTTTCTCAGTTGCTGAAGGTAATAACCTTTATTCATAGTAAAAATACTATCTAATATGGCCAGGGCAACTACAAGAGCTATAGCACCTGCAATTGGACTGGTAACAGCACCAATTAAAGGGACACCCGTCCAAGGTATTAGGGAATAAGCCATAAAAGACAAAATACTGCCAATTAGCAAGAGTCCTCCAGTAATAATTTTGCGTTCTTTGGCAGATGAATCAATATCAGAATACAAAACTTTTATGAGGAGAATATACGAAGGAATTTTAGGAATACGAGTTAATGTAAATTTAATAACAGCAGCTAATACGGGAACCAAAAGAGCAAAAATAATGGTGATAACGGGCAAAACAGCTTGAAGTATGAAGGGAAGAATAATTGGCATGACAAGTTATTGCAGATAATTTATGAAAGTAAGTTTGAGCCTATTTGCAACTAATCTGATTCATCTGTCTGATCTTTCCATTTTTTTACTAGCATTGTGGTTAATATCGATTTTAACCTGTAGCTAAAATTGTAATTACTAGGATTCATCCTAGTAATCTTAAAGCTGCTACTTTTTTGACGATTTCATCCATTGGTGATTCACCTCAGTTCTTGTTTTGAAAACACGTACTCTGGGAAATACTGACCCAACACATCGATACCGTGCTCGCCCATCTGTCTTAATACCTCTTCAATGTGCTTATGCACTATCGGCAGAGGCTTTGTCCGCTTATTTTCCCAACGGTTCACCGATTGGAATGAAACCCCCAGCTTTTCTGCAAACTGCGCTTGAGTCAACCCCAATCGAAATCTGGTTTCGCGTACCAATGCAGCGATTTCTAGCGGATGGGACACGGGCATGGCAGGATGTCTCCCAAGCTTTCTCAATCGAGCCTAAGCGATGAGACGCTGTATCGCACATGGTACATTTACTGAGTTTTCATTCAGCGTGCTGTTAATCAAGCTTTGAGAGGACGCCTAATGAGGTAGATTGCACTCCAGTTTGTCCCAGTTGTCACCCATTCATTGAAAAGCCTCTGCTGTTTTTGAGCAAGGGCTTAGTTATCATCGCCGACCCATTCTTTGCAGATAACTCTCTAATTACGCCTCCTGGCAAGGACATCTGGCTCAATTTCCTCTCGGAGTCTTTGACCTGAAACTCAGATCGTAGAAACTAAGAGGCTTGTAAGGGCATACCATTTCGGCGCTCCGAAACGTTTTTTCCAGAAGCATCTGTAGATGACATCTGTTGATGTTGCAAGGGCATACCATTTCGGCGCTCCGAAACGTTTTTTCTAGAAGCATCTGTAGATGACATCTGTTGATGTTGCAAGGGCATACCATTTCGGCGCTCCGAAACGTTTACTTTTGCTAGAACTCAATTCCTAAAGACTAAGACGGTTGCAAAGCTAATAATCTGTAGCAATTCAGCAGTCTGTATAGGTTTCGTAGTCAATATTTTTAGGAGATTGGTTGCTATGGGGAACTCGCACCAGTAGGGATACCCCAATGCTAGGAGGAAGGTATCACAGTAGCGATCGCGTGTTTTATCTCAAGTAAAATCTCTTCTAATTCTGGCCTTCGCTTGATTTAATCCTTCACTATGAATCCAACCCACATAACCGCCGTAAATCATTCGATCATTGCTATCGGCTAAGAAAACGTGGTCAACCCCTGCTAAGTTCTTCCACGTTCTCACTGCTGTCCCGTCCCTCAGCCGCATAATTGGATTAGCGCTTTTGAAATCCCTATGGTGTGCGGGAGTAATTCCAGGGACACTTTGTAAGATAGCGATCGCTTGTTTAGTAATCTCTGTAATGTAAGCATCTGCTACCGTTGCACAACCACACCCATCTGTTATGGTGCTTTTGAGTCTATCCTTGATGTCACCGTCAAAAAGGGATAAAGAATTAATCTCTTCGAGAAGCTTTCCATGTGGCTCCTGAAGTCGTCTAGTGCAATAAACCGCTGTTAAAAAATCTTCAAGTCCTACCTTTGCTAAGGCATCGGTAATCAATCCGGTGAGTCCTAAGACTGCAATCCCACCCAACATTCCTGCCGGACCACCTAAGAAAGCTAAAGCAGCTGTAATGGCCGCGGCACCTGTTAAACCTGTAGCTGCCATCGTCATCACCAGGATGACTCCCGGTAATCCTAAAGCTGCTACTTTTTTGACGACTTCATCCATTGGTGATTTACCTCAATTCCTTGCTCAAAAGGCAGTTACTTTGGGAAATACTGACTCAACAAGTCAATACCGCGATCGCCCATCTCCCGCAGTTGCGCCTCAAGCTGCTTCAACACTATCGGCAGAGGACGCGATCGCCCATTTTCCCAACGGTTCACCGATTGAAACCACACCCCCAGCTTTTGTGCAAACTGCAATTGAGCCAGCCCCAAATGATATCTAGTTTCGCGTACCAATGCAGCGATTTCTAGGGGATTTACTGAGTTTTCATTCAGTGTGCTTTTTAATTCAGTGTGTTTTTTATCAGTTAGGGAAAGCAGGAAGCTGCCACTCACCAGCTTTCTGACAAACAGAAGTCAGCACCCAAACACCTGAAAATTTGTTTTCAGGTTTTCGTATCAATTTGTAGATTTTCGCTAGACAGAATCTACTCAAATGCGGTACATCATGGGCATTACCGGGGAATGCCCATGAAAATAGATCGGCACGGTCAAGCGAAGATTTTATCTGTGGCAGAAATTCAGTCGCTGTTCAATTCGGGTTTGCAAACCGAACGAGATCGCGCCTTATTCGGCATCTGCCTCTACACCGGCTGTCGCATCCGGGAAGCCTGTACCCTGAAGACATCTGATGTCTACGATCGCAAAGGTATCGTGCGACCCGATCTAATTATTCGCAAAGGAAACACCAAAGGCAAGCTAGCAACTCGCTGCATCCCCGTCATCGAAGAATTGCGATCGCTATTAGTTGACTACTACCCCACACCCCGAACAAAGTTCTTATTCCCCGGTCGCCACGGTCAAGGACACCTCAACCCAGACTCCGCCGCCAGAATTTTAAGAGACGCTTGCCTGCACCTAGGGATAGAGGGAGTCAGCACTCACAGCTTTCGACGCACCGCCTTGACCCAGATGAGCGATGCAGGCATTCCGCTGCGAGTCATTCAAGAAGTGTCCGGGCACCGGAACTTAGAAGAATTGCAAAAATACTTGGAAGTACGCCCAGAACAAGTCAGAGGAGCCGTATCCGCCTTATCAATGCTCTCCTACGCCGGGAAATACCAGTATGACGATGTAGAAACGGGTCGGACACCAGTGCGATCGCCGGTCGAGAAATGTACCTATTCCGGATTGGAAGAAAGATTAGATCAAGCAGCACATGAGGAATCTAGGTCTCCTGATGGCAAGTTATTTTAGCTCGATCCGTTAGATGCGTCGGTATTGTCATTTGTTACGATGTTGAAGAACCTGACCGGGGCTAACAAACGAAATTCCCTGTCCCGATGATGTGCTAATCATTACTGCTTCGATCACTGGCTTAGATACTGTCTTCTGTGCAACCCACTCTACAATAAAATTTGCACCTGACCCGCCACTGGTATCATCTGCTGCTACAAAGAAGCTAGTAGAAGCAAGTGGGTTCAGAGCTACTGGACGCTCAATATCTTGCCGGAGTAGTTGACCATTGGTATCGTAGTAGCGCACGGAAGTGATAATAATTGAATTTGTCAAATCCGTATTACGAACACTGAGCGTAGCTGATAAATCTATTACGTGTTCTTGGTTATTGTAATGATAGATATGTGAGTAGATGGGCACGTATACAGTTTGTCCCATCACAATGTTTGCCTTATCCAGAGTAACTGTTTGCAGTGGAGCCTCGCGTTTTTGAACAGGTGATTGATCGGACAGGCTGGTTTGGGCTGAACAGGAGGTAAGACCAATCCCCACAGTTACCCAATAAACCCACAGATGCCGTTTCAGCTTCATTAATATTCATCCCATTACACTGTATCCAGCACTTATGTTTCAAGCATAGTTAGAACCTCCTGGAAACTCAAACAGAGGTTAAACCTCTTAATCCTTGAGGGGAGTGCGCTATGGGAGAAAGGGCGATGGGATGGATTGGCGTGCAACAAGCCTCATTGGACAGCAATACTGTAGGTAGTCAGACAGCAGGAAACATTCCTGAAATGGTTATTATCTTAATTGTCCTGCTCATGATTGCAACGGTTGTTGCACAAGTGACTCAGCAGTTGCGAATTCCGTATGTGACGGGTTTAGTTGTCGAATAACGGGACTTTCCCGACAATAAGGAAAATCCTGTCTCAACTCCAATCGAGGGTTCTGGTTTTATTGATCGGGATTCCTGAACCGCTGCTAAAAATGCGATTGCCAATCGGGATGTCGAATAACAGATTATTGGTCGTCTTAACAAAATGTTGTCGTTGGGCACTTCTATCACTACCAAACTTTTAATCTATTTGGATGAAAAAAAGCGGAAGTCAAAACAATTTATAGTTTACAAAGGGATTCCTACCAAAATGTTAATTGACCCAAAGCCATTATCGTAAAAAATTTGAAAGGTTTTTGGATTAACGACACTAATTCATTAACAGCGACAAATAATTTATTATCTGATAAAAGGGCAAGAGCGTATGTTGCTAGTTCTAGATGAAGGCGAATCACCGGTCTTGCCACCAAAAAATAGCGTGTAAACTGATGTAATAAACCACTTTCCTCAGTACCGATTTCAAACACCGGGACTTTTGAAAATCGATAATTCTCATGAACATTTTTTACTTAAATAAGTAAGTTATCCATTACTGCACCCAAAGCTACTAAAGAGTTTCGTTGAGCTTCCGTAACTCCAGTAATACCTGTAATATTCATACCTTCATACAGTCTAGGTGACTGCAACATCTTGAGGCATTCACCAGTTTTAGGATTCCAAATCCTAGTTGACGAATAATAACTGCCACTTGCGAGTAAGCTGCTATCAGTATTGAAACTAACTGACCAGATCCAATCGGTATGCCCAAGCAAAATACTTATTAAATCACCTGTCTTTATATTCCATATTCTTACAGTATTATCATCACCTCCACTGGCAAGCATAGCCCCATCAGGACTAAATTCAACAGATCTAACTCGACCCTTGTGACCCTCAAATATCTTAACTAGTTGATAATTATGAGTATTCCATAACCTTACAGCCATATCGCCACTAGCAGTAGCAAAAAATTTACCATCAGGGCTGAATTTAACGGACCAGACCCAATCTGTATGCTCCTGTATAGTATGAAGACATTCCCCTGAGTTAATGTTCCACAATCTTACAGTTTTATCGCTGCTTGCACTTGCTATAATCGAGCCTTCCGGGTTAAAAGCTATACACCAAATGCGATCGCTGTGCCTTTGTAGAGTTTTTAGGCACTCACCTCTGCTTATATCCCATAACTTTATACAACCATCACCACTAGCACTAGCTAAAATCTGACCTTTAGAATCAAACTCAACTGCTCCCACCCAATTCCTATGTCCCTCTAATATGCATAAGCATTCGCCTGTGTCAGTGTTCCATATTCTAATGTGTTGGTCGTCACTACCGCTAGCAATGATACTTTTATCGATAGGATTGAAACTCAAACAAGTTACACAGTCTTGATGTCCTTCTAAAGATTTTAGAAGCCTCCAAGTATTGGCATCCCAAATCTGAATCGTTCTGTCTTCACTACTAGTAGCTAATACGTTATTGATTGAACTAAATTTAACATACCTAACTCTGTTCAGGTAACCGCGTATAGTTCTATAACTATTGCCGCTACTAATTTCCCACATTCGAATTGTTTGATCATCTCCTCCACTAATTAGAATTGTTCCAGACTTGTTATAAATCAGATCTCTTATACGACTAGAATGACCTGCTAGAGTTTGAGTACAACGGCCTGTCTCGACATCCAATAGACGGATCAAACAGTCGTCTCCTCCAACCGCGAGAACTTTACCATCAGGACTAAAAGCCAATGTTCTCAATCGATAAGAATGCTCTTTAAACTCTTTTACACATTCACCAGAGAGAGGATTCCATATTCTGACCACACCATGATCTCCGACACTGACTAGAGAGTTATTGTCTGGACTATAGATAATTGCCATAACCCAGCCAGAGGGATTTTTCATTAAGGTCAAACACTGCCCATTGTCAACTCTCCATAGCCTTATGCTTTGATCCTCACTTCCACTTGCTAAAAATCTTCCACAAGAACTGAAGGTAAGAGATGTTATTGAACCAGTATGCCCCTCTAAAAGGTTAAGCTCCTTTTCTGTAAAAATGTCCCATATTCGAATGGTTTTATCGCCACCGGCGCTAGCAAGTTGAAGACCATTAGGGCTAAAGGCTATTGAGCCTATCCAGTTTGTATGGACAAATAGAGGCTTTGGTAATTGATTACTCGAAATATCCCAAAGCTTAAGCGTTTGGTCATCTCCTCCACTCGCTATTAGAGCTTGATTTGGATGAAATACAACTGAACGAACCCAGCCTGTATGGCATTTATGAGCCATAATCTGATTTCCATCAACTATATTCCATAATCGGACTTCCCCGTTTGAAGTAGCTGCTGCAAGCACTTGTCCATCCGAACTTAGATCAAGAGAGAGAATACTTCCAAAAGTATCAGCAAAAATAGAACTTTTTAAGTCAGAATGTGAAAAATTTACGTTCTGCAAATTAGTGTTCTGCAAGTCCGTTTCCCAAAGGGTCATGCTAGAAAAATCAAATTCGCTTAACTCAAAACTGAGGTGTGCCAGGAGCGTAATAATATTTCCGCCTGCATATCCCGATACATTGATAGGCTGTCCTTTCAAAGTCTCTAGTATGTATACCAACAACTCCTTCGTTCTCTCTCGTCCCAGAAAAGACACTAATCTTTCAGCTAAAGAACCAAGAATTATATCTTTCTGAAGTTTTTTTATATAATCTTTAGAAGTTGCTTTGACGATAGAATGTTTATAGAACAGTTCTATTTTTCCAGCTTCAATTTCACTGAAAACTTCTTCAATAAATTTATTTGTAACAAACTCTAAAATGAGGCTTTGCAGATAAAATCCATCCGGACTTTTTTCTATTAAAAATCGTCTTAGTAATGACTTGATTGTTTCGCCTAATTTACGACTTAGTGTTAAGGATATAGTGGCATGTTTCAGATCAGCAAATGAAGTATAATCACGTCCAATAGCAAGCCAGTAAATGACTTCTTTTTCTAGCTTTGATAAACGATTAAATTGTTTGCTTATCAATCCTTCTATATCATCAAATATTCTATTAGCCTGCTGATTAAACGCATCAACCCTATTGTCAAATAATTCTTCTATAGTGATAACCGCTAATTGTAAAGCTAAAGGATTTCCTTGATAAGTTTCGACCAATGTTTTCCATTGTTCGTCCAAGGAAAAGGATTTTCCCCTACCCTGGATAATCTCTAGCATTTCTTCACTTTGAAAACCGTGCAAATCGAGGGATCTAGTTGGTGAAGTATCCCCCTCTAAAAAAGTGATTTCTCTTGGCTTCTCTCGGCTTGTTAATAGCAAACAGCTAAGATGCTGCTCTGCTGACAGGCGATGAAAAAGCTCTCCATAAACTTCGCAACCTTTAAAATATTTTCCAACATATTCACCATCACAAAAAATTGTTTCAATATTATCAAACACTAACAAACATCTAAATTTTCTTAAATAATTGATTAAAAGTGAAACCTTATCTACCGAGTTTTCGAGCGAAACGTTATACTCTTGTTTCGCGATAAATCGAATTATATCTGCAAGTAATAGTTCAGGTTGGGGAGAATTTTTGAACGAACGCCAAATTATGTATTCAAAATCATTTTGAATATGTTCAATCAACTTGGATGCCAGCGTAGTTTTGCCAATTCCACCAGTTCCCAAAATAGCTATTAATCGGCATCTATCAGTTAAAATCCACTTTTTTAAAACCTTTATCTCCTCTTTTCGTCCTTTGAAGTTAGAAATGTCCAGCAATTCTTCAAAAGAGTAACGGGCCTTATGTTGAGAAGGATCTAATGAGGGCAAATCTTGATATTCCAGCCCTTCTAAATTTTCTGTAATCAAATCAGATCGAAACTGAGTAAATAGGTCTATTAACCTCTGGCGCATTGATAAGCGGTCACCTTCAAAGTCGCTTTGAATACCAAATAATTCATAAATTCTTTCAATGTGCTTTCTAACTGTACCTGGATGAATTTTCAAAACCTGAGCAGCTTCAAAAGATGTATGGTCTGTCAAGACCAACTTTAATACTTCCTCTCGGCGAGGAGCACGCTTTAGTTTCGCGAGTGCTTGTTCAAACTGCTGACGATTCATACTTTCCCCAAAATAGCTGAGCTTTGATCTGTGCGTACACTGCGTACACCTTCTAAAGGAATTATGCCCAGAAGTGTCCATTGTGGTGCGTACACTTTTTTATCTACAGTGTTTTCAAAGCTGAGTGAGCGGACTTACCACTAATTCTTCTGGTGCAATGAAAGAAAAAGTAGCTTATGCTACTTGATTCCTTTATAGTAGCCAGAGAATTATATGGTTTCCTATAAGCAAACCTTATAGGAAAAGAAGGAGGGAGCCAGCTACTCAGTCTGCAAAGCTGAGCAACCTGCAAGGAGATGCAATATGAGCGCTAACAAGATCGGTGAGGTGACGACACCTACTAACGCAACTTTCTACGTTTATTGGGATAAGAGTGCTGGTCGAGTACAAGTTGGGAGTGAATATGCTGGTCAAGCGTCAACAGAGTCTGAGGCCATGATAAAAGCCAATTATTACGCTACTACAAGGCAAATCATGAAGTGATGGAATCTGGCAGTGCGGAGCTTCATATATTCAACCCATGTTGGATTATTGCCCAAATGTCTTTTGGCTATCTTTTTCTACAACAAACAAATAGGGTCAGAACCCCTATTTTCAAGGGTTGTTATTTGAATCCGTACTGCCCATTGAGCTAGGTAGATTTCAAAAATCTAAAATATTTAAGCTTAACTTTTCATGCTGAACGCAACAAAGAATTGTACTCAAATAGCTAATCCAAAAAGTGTATTTATAAAAGGTACTCATTCTTTTATTTCAAGCAATGCTTAGCAGTTAAAGCACAAAAGGATGAAAACTATGCGTCCCAAATTCATTTTCCTTACAGCTTTTCTACTAGCTTCTTTTTGGTTCGCGAGTAGATTTACTCAGTCATCAATCGTTAGGTCGGCACCGCAAGCACAGGTTGAGCCGACTAAAGCAGGTTCAAGCCTTGTGCAATTTGTTTTTCAGCCCAACACTCCTGAAATTGTATCAACCACTGAGGACATACTTTATTACACATCTGAAAAAGTCAGATCTCATCAATTAGTTGAGGTTAGCTTTATCTCAGATTCAGGAATTAATGTCGTTTTTTCTAAACGCCCAACACGACGTGCAATTCAAGAGCTACGTAATGTTATTGATGGTGATCAATCTACTTCTAAAATTGATCCAATTTCATCCAATGAAACTCAATTAATAGCTAGCGTTCAAAGATTTAGGGATCGTGTTCTTACCAGCAATGGTGAGCAGCCTATTCATTTCTATATTGTTACGAATGGTACTTCTGATCCTCAAATAATTGAGCGTGTTCGGGAGATATGTAGCTCGCTTTCCAAACAGAACCTACAAAATGCTCATCTTTATCTCCTAGGATTAAGTTCTAACAATCGCCTTCCTATTTCACAAGGATTTACTCCAATTAGCGATCACGTGGAATTTGCTAGCGCAGATTACAACGAATGGATTCAATTGCTTAGGAAATTTTAGGAGACATCGGAATGAGCAAGTTTTTACGTTGGTTAATTTCGTTGACTGGAAGGTTTTTCTGGGATGCTCCTTATGTTCACTGGTCTCTCGGTACATTTGATAAAGAATCTCTCTTCGCTGATTCACATACCCATCCACTTGCCAAGCTTCTAGAGTACAGTCAGCAGGAGCTATTCCAACGACTTTACTGGGTGGTGTTAGCAGCCACACATCGAGTTCGCCGTGAAGAGGAAGAGTTAGCAAAACTCCGTATTGAGCAAGAAAACTTGGCGGAGAAGGTAGGAGAACTGGAGGAAGCGATCGCCACCATTCCCGAAGTAGACTCGGATTCTGAAAGCGATTTGATTGCAATTGAGCTACCTCCTAAGCCAGTACCACCGGAATGGCATGAATGGTTAACTGTTGGACTTTCTCTCATGTTGTTTCTAGGAATTACTGAATTTCTGGGACTTGATATTCAAAGTCTTACATATGAGCAAACTCCGTTATTGATTCTTGGATTAGCAGGTGCAATCTGCATAAACTTAGGAGAATATAACGGTCTCTTTGGAATGGTCATAGGAGTACGCCGTAGCGACCCACCAAGAAGTTTTCAAGATGACCAAAAGCTTGCGAATACGATTCCATTTTGGGTACGTATTCGTACAGGAGACGCAGCTACATGGATTTCAATTGCGATCGTCTTACTGGAGACATTTTTTGCAGCACCAGGTTTAATTAGCTTATTACCTCCTAAAGCGGCAGCAAATCCAGTATGGCAGATGACAGTCTTTGCAGCAGCAGGATTAGCGGCTCTGGTCAACGTAGTAATGGCGTGGGGAGATGCTTTAAAGGAAATTCACTGGGAACAAGTTGTTGCAGAACTCAAAGAACGGCAACGTCATGAAATCAAAGCATTACAGCAAGATTCCGTTTATCAGGAACGAAGGGAATTAATTAAACAACGACAGCCCGAACGGCCAAAGGAACAACAAATGCTTCACCGAGACTTAGGAGCAACAAGAGCACGTTTGAAGCTCAAAACGGATGAGATTTTACGTCAAGAGCAGATTACTGCTGATATGAGGGAGCGCGCAAGGTGTGAATATGAACGTTGGGAATTTGCTGTGAGGCGATGGATGCAAGCAAATCCAGAAGTTGTTGAACGATTTGCGGAACTCTATCCTCAGTTGCAGAAGGACTTTTTAACCAATGGCTATCGTGTTGAAGTGAAGGGAAAGGTGGGTGATACTGCGATTTCACCACTAGATCAGTAATGATTTCGGGTTGCAGTGTATTTTTACAAAAAACTTACTCAGTAATTATACTGCATTAAAAATCACATGAACGCAACATGAACGAAGCTGATCTATGGACATATATGCACGTGGATAGCACTTAGGTTTTGCTTCGGGTTCAATTACTAATTGCCGTTTAGGAAATGATTCATAGAGAAGCAAGGGCACAATCGTATTGTCAAGCTTCCATAACATAGGTGTTTATTTCTGCACCATTTTGGGAACTCTTATTTTAGCTGGTTCACATTCCAGTCCAAGCAACGACAATTCAGGTACAAAGGTATGACAGCCACAATCCCCTCCTCTGACTTTATTGACTACTACCGAGTTTTAGACCTTCAATCTAGTTTGGGTATTGACGAAATCCGTAAATCACTCCTTAAGGCTTTTGCAAGTACTAAAGCTCGCGTCAATGCTGCAACTGGGAAAAAGCTTGAAGATATCAACTTGCGACTTGATTGGATTACCCAGGCCAGAAAAATTCTTTTGGATCCTGACGCTCGTGCTAAGTATGACCAGGAATTAGCTGAGTGGAAGAGAACAGCTACTCCAGAGCAGCAAGCTACAGCAGTTGCAATACCAACATTAGAGGAGCTATGGCAGTTAATTGACTCAGGACGTTTTTTAGATGCAATTCAGGCTGGTAAACGCCTAATTGAAAATTCTCCTGAAAACGAGCGAGCATGGGAAGTCTATGGACGTGCAAACTACTATTGGAATGACTTTCAAACAGCGATCTATGCAGCTAGTCAAGCAGTCCGCTGCAATCCTCAGAAAGCCGAGTATTATGCCGATGCGGGCCAGTACTTAGCTGCCGCCGAGCAATGGGGTGATGCTGTACTCCAAATCAATCGAGCTATTCAGCTTGAACCTAATAATTCAGGCTACAAATTGACTCTTGCTGATATTTATATCCAACATTCAATTTGGGGAGATGCTGAGGCAGTATTGCGAGGAGTTTTAAGCCAAGAACCCTCAAATCAAACAGCTCGTTCTTTTATGGCAATTGTTGTCAGTTCTCAAGCAGAGGAGAGGTTTCCAGAAATTACTGCACTTCTAGAAGCGAACAAAAAGAGGGAAGCTCGGAAGATCCTGAAAGAGGTTCAGCAAAAGTTTGAAGAAGCCCAGAAATTTGCTGAGAATGATCCAGAGCTGAGAGATTTGTTGAACTCTGAATCTATTTTGGTAAGACGGGTACTAGGTGTCAACTTCTACCGCCGCATCTTAGGTGTAGTAATTGACTGTATTTTAGTCCTACCCGCTATGCTATTGATGCTTATTGATAATGGAAATAACCCAGTTGCCATGACTTTTGGGATACTACTTATGGTAGGCATTTGGGGTTATTCTTGGGTTTGGTTAGCATTCAAAAATTGTGGGCAGGATCTAACAAAACGTCTTTTAGGTATGCAAATTGTTAGCGACAGTGATACTTTACCCAGTTTAGGGCAGCTTGTTGGACGAGCAATTGCGAAGCCTCTAGCAATTGGACTAGGTGGGCTATTTCCATTTTTAGTCCTAATGTTTTCCATGTTCAGTGCCATTTCACAAGACAGCAGTGCAGCTGGCGCAATTGGTATGGCTATTGGCTTCACAATAGGTATAGTTGTTATGTTCTTCAAGCTTGGCTTTGATCTATTTTTTGTGACCAGTAAAGACTTATTGCCCAACTTTTTTGGACTTTTGCTATTTATGCATGAGCATCTAACGAAGACAACGGTAATCAATTCCACCCAAGATGATTTGATGAATTTTAGCGAATATCACTGGTATTAGTATATCTTGTTTGAGCAACGAGTATTTATTCGGTCAAAGACTCTATGGCAAGCCTAATCTATCGAGTTACTCATTTACCTGATTTAGAAAAGACTGAATACCATGCTCGGTATGGAGCTGATCCTGCATCTCGACTTTTTGAGATGCAGGACAATTTTTTACATACGCTCCACACTATTGCCAAACAATATCCACTGGTATGTAGCTTAATCTATAGTTTTGATCCTAATGAGCCTAATCAAGACAGTAGACTACAGATATTTGTTCGAGTCAACTTTCTGGTGGAGTTGAACTCAGAGTATTTAGATAAGGTAAGAAATGTTTTTAGAGGCTCATTTTGGCAAGACTTTTATGCACTTGAAGAAGTTTTTGAGGCTAATAGCCTCGATACAATGAACTTTAGCTGGGTCAAACATATTAGCTTTGCTGTAAAGAAAGAGGAAAAGGTTTTACCAACTGTTCGTCGTGACAAAAGTCCTTCCCACTACTACCTAGTACAGCCTTTCAATCCGAAAGACAATGTTGACAGGGTTAGCTTGTGTTCAAAAATAGAAGCCTATAAGAGCAGGGTTTTCATAGAAGTCACCATTCAGCCGACTACACTTTCTTCAATAGAACAATCGGCTCTTGAGAATTTGCTAAGAGTTCTTAGCGACCAAGCTTCTTATGAAGTTGAGACATCACCTCTTACGGGTAAAGTTAAAGAACAACCAATTGACCCAGTTGCGGAAAGAACGCTACGTCTGTTTGAAGATTTAAGGGAAGCAATCCAAAGTCAACAACTTTATGAAACGTCAATTAAAGTCTTAGCAGAAGATCAATTTATTTCTAGCCTTTTGCTAAATGAGTTTTGGGTGGAATCTAGCGACACCCCTTTGTATCGAGAGATCGGATTTGGGTGCGGGGAAAGCCTCTTTGATGAAGCACTAAAATCTGTACAAGACGGAAGGCTATTTCCTAAAGCTATTTGGGCAGAGTACTGGGAAAGTCTTCCAGAAAATAGCCCCCTTCTAAAACTACAGAGACTACATCGATTAATGACTGTCGAGGAGGTGAGTGCTTGCTTTCGGGTCGTAGTACCTGATCCTGTTGTAGTTTTCAATGGCATTGCAAAGGAGACTGATCTGAGAGCTAGTAATGAGAAGGCTAATATTCTGCTTGGTTGGCAGTCTGGTAAATCCGAGAACAAGGCATTAGTTCCTCTAAACAACCTAAATAAACACGTTTTTATATGTGGTGTCCCTGGTTCTGGTAAGACAACTGCTGTACTAAATATCCTCTTTCAATTGTGGACAGAGCATAATATTCCATTTCTGGTAATTGAGCCAGCAAAGACAGAATACCGTTCTATGCTTAAGTGCACCTATAGTGAATCGGCTTTGCATAAGGATAAAGATTCAACAACGCAGTCTTATATAGAGGCTCGTAATGTTCCTGCTGCGATCGATAAAATCCAAGCAGATCTTCAAATCTTTAGCTTGGGTAATGAACGGGTCTGTCCTTTCAGATTCAACCCCTTTGCTTTCTATGGAAAAACAACACTAGATGAACATATATCAACGCTTGAAGCTTGCTTCAAAGGAGCAATGCCACTTTTTGGACCTCTGCCAGCTCTGCTAGCAGAAGCAATCGAGCAAGTCTACGCCACTTTTGGTTGGCAACCGCAAGATACATCCGATTATGGACTCAGCCAAAATCGAGAGTTTCCGAATATGCAGGATCTCTATGAGGCTGTTACCGCTATTTTAGAAACTAAGCAGTATTCCTCGGATATCATGGGCGATATCAAAACTGCTCTTGAGGTCAGAATTGGTGGTTTACTTCGACGTAGTGTTGGCAGCATGCTGAACACTCGTCAATCAGTGCCAGATATTGCTCAGTTGCTGCAACAGCCAGTTATCCTAGAAATGGATTCTCTTAATGAGGAGCAGGCAAATTTGATGACAATGTTCATTCTGGCAACTCTAAGGGAATATACTCGCGTAACTCGTAAATCTGGAAGTTCTCTAAAACATATTGTCGTGATTGAGGAAGCGCATAATATTGTTGGTACAGATGCCAACCATCAGGGAGAAGAAGGTGCTTCCAATCCCAAGGCAGAAGCGACAAAATATATTGTGCGGATGCTGGCTGAGATGCGAGCTTTAGGGCAAGGAATTATAATTGCCGATCAACTTCCTAGTGCCGTATCTCCAGAAGTAGTTAAAAACACTAATGTTAAGTTAGCCCATAGAACTGTCTCCGGCGATGATCGAGAAATTCTTCAGCAGTCTATGCTACTCACTAGTACACAATCTGAAGAGTTAGCACGAGCTAACCCTGGAGATGCTTATCTCTTCATGGAAGGGACTTATAAGCCAGTAAGAATTAAAGAGCCTAATACCAAGTTGATTTATGGGATTGAGGAGCCTCCTTCGAACGAGGAACTAGTTGAGTGTATAGAGCACAAAGCCTTTTATCAAAATTCACTTGCCACAAAACACTCCCTGTTTCAGCAAAAATTTGAACAAAAACACAGAATTGTTAAAGCACAGTTCGATTTACTAATCGAGAGTTTCTCAAAGACTATTCAAGCGGGGAAATCTTTAATAGAAGTACCTTTAGCTCAGCAAACAAACTTAGAAAAACTTTATATTGTAGCAAGCAATCTGCAAGAGTTTATTCAAGGTATCTCTGAGCTATTAACATCAGTACAAACAGACATTGATAAAATTTGGAATTCTAGTCGTCAAGAAGGAATATTTGATGCTTTGAAAGCAGATATTGAAATACAATCTTGTAGAGAAAAGCTTGAATACTGCCAGCAAGCACTAATGGATTTACAAGAACAGTGTTACGAGAAATTAGAGAAAGTTAAGCATCAGGTCAGTAGTATTCATTATGTTGAAAAACTTCAAAACAGCTTCACTAAAGTCAAAGAACTTTTTGAGCTTTATTTTCAAAAATCTAGTGAAGTTCTCACCCTAATTGAGCAAACTAAGTCTGCGGATGAGGTGCAGGCATCATATCAAGAAGTACAGCAGGTAAGAGAAATTTTTGACGCTAGGCTAGACGAATTTGATCAGTTGGATTCAGAAGAAAATCTTCTCTTATCGAGCAGATTAAATACCGCGATCGAAAGTATGGTTAACCAGATCAATGAGATCGAAGAAAAGATACATTCATCGTATCGAGTGAAATATTCCTGATCCATATTCTTAAATCGTTTAAGGCTATAGACAAACAGTTCAATCAAGGTAATTAGGAGGAAAAATATGGCTGACAAGAAGCAGTCAGATATCAAGGCTAAAAAGCAATCGGATATCAAGAAGGAGTTAATCAAGGAGAAAAAGGAAGGAGAAACTGCCAGTAAGAAAGCTTCAGACTTAGCAAAGCTGGCTGAAAAAACAGAATCCATACTTGAAAATATTCAAGGAGAAGCAACTAGCGAGACTGCCCAGGTAATGGAATCTGCTGCTGCTGCTTTCCAGGCAGGTATTGAAAAAAGATATCTTGAAGCTGAACAGAAATCTGAATCAGTCAATGAAAGTTTAGAGGATAAGCAGCAGAAATTTGATGAAGGCGTGATAGCTGATCAAGCCGATATAAGCAGTCTGAGTAAACTTAAAACTGAAGCAAAAAAGGCAGGTGTCAGTGTTGAGAATATTGCAGCCGCCGAGAAAGCAAAGCAAAAAGAAGTTAAATTTTTAACTACTGAATCTACGTCTGTGGAAACTTCTCAGAAGGAGATAGAGAAGAATTTGAAGGATGCCAAAGCTCGGCGAAAGTCTACTCGGTCTACTTATCAGTCTAAGAACACATTAGGTAGCTAAACACGAGTGAATACTGTGTATTAAGGTTGAGATAATTGGCTTATGACAACCAAGAAACGTAAAGAGATTGCTCAGGAGGTGAAGCAACTAGGGGCTGAAGGACAAGATGTTGTTCAGCAAGTAACTAACTTGGAGAATCTAGCAGAGTTGGCAATATCCACCTTTGAAGACCAAAGTGAGGGAGTTACAGCAGAAGCTATTCAGAGTACAAGTAAAGCAAATATTAGATTTCAGAGCACAGTTGAGAAGAAAGTTGATCAAAAAACTCAAGAAGGTGAGGAGATTTATGATGAGCTAAGTGTTAAGCAGGAGAATTTTGAACAAGCAATTGTTGCTGATAAAGCAGACATCTCTAAATTAAACACACTCAAAGAGCAAGCCAGTTCAGAAAAAATCAATAGCTCTGAAATTGATAAAGCAAAGGAATCCAAACAAGAAGAAATTGAATTTCTTCAGGGACAATCTCAAATTGTACAAGAGAATCAGAAAGGATTAAAAAGCAAAATTCTAAATTCTAAACGCAGAAGGCAAGCAGCACAAAGTAGTTATCATTCTAAGAATTCTTTGTATTCTTCTCAACAGGATCTGAAAACAAAGAATGAGAAATTATTTGATACCTATGATTCTTCTTATGATGGAAGTACGGATGTTGAGAAAACTGACGGTACGTATCAGGAAGAAAAAGAAGATACATTTAGTTTTGTACCAAACCAGTTTAACGAGATCTCAGACTCACCTGTACAGCTTCAGAGGTTAACTAAGTATCAATGGAAACAATCTCCAAATGATACTGTTGAACATATTCTTGTCGGAGATGCTGATGGTGGACAATTGACGGGTGGATTACATACACAAAAAGCCTTAGATAATTTTACTCAAGAATATGGATATACATACACAGTATTAAGAACTGACCCAACTACAGGAGTAACAGAAATAGAGTTGCCCATTAGTGCTATGAGGCCTAATCCCAATGGTAGTATCCCAGCAAACCGAAAAACTTTGTTTCCACCAAACTGGAGTGATGATTATATTCTTTCAGTAATTGAGCACATTGCCGAAACTGAGCCTATTCAACTTGATTTGTATAATCGTCAGTTTATTGAAGGGGTTTTTAATAACGTAAAAATTAAAATAGCAATTAGAAATGGAGAGATAGTAACTGCATTTCCAAAACTGTAGAAATTAGAGAGAATCACTCAAAAGTTAAATCTTATATAACCCAAAAAAGGAAGAAAGATGGAAAGTGAAGAAATTGTAAAATTCTTTGATTACATGAGTGATGTAGATGATCCCTATAGGGATCAAGATTTTGAGGATTTTATCCGTAATGCTGGTGCTGTTGGTATTAATGTTTTAATAGAAAATCTAAGGCTTAACCGATACTTAAAAGACAGTATATGGCTATGCCAGAAGTTAGAGTTAAAACAAGCAATTCCTCTCGTCAAGCCACATTTGGAATCAGCAGATGAAGCTGTAAGTATCGCTGCTGCTATAGCCTTGACAAAATTAGGAGATGAAGATGGTCTAACTAGACTAACTAAAATGTTTCACTCAGGGAAGATTCCTGAGAGCTGGTTATCTTTGTATGGGATTTCTCACCTCGTTAAGTAGAACATTAGGACGTACTTCTTATTCTTATAGAAGTATTTCAATAAATCTCCCGCAATTATGTATGGGTCAGATCTATGTTTTTTAATCAATTGTTCCATAAATACTATGAACAAGTTACAAATACTCTGTTGCCAGAGTACAAGAAGAAGATTGGCAAGTTTTATATTGGGAAGATCAAAGTAGATTTAGATATCATTGACAATTCAAACTTTGATCTAGCTAGACAAGAAGCTGAGATTTTAATTCAAAGTTGTCAAGCTCGTCATAGTATCACCTTTAAACCTTTGATTCTTCCAGAAGATCATTTAATGGAAAGAATCAAAGTAGAACTGGAATCTGAATGGGTAGGCTTCTTTAAAACCTTGAAAATCATGATTGACAATCATGATTTTTACAAGGCAATTGAGTCGTTGTTCAAGCGTTACTATGACGGAATCGTTAACTCAGTTGAGAAACTAGCACAAGATGTAAATCTAATCGCCGACGTTCAGGCTGCCTACACCGAAGCTTATAAATTGGGACAGTCTAAGGAAAAACTTGTTCAAAATATCATTTTTACATCTAATAAGTTTACGCATATATTTAATGTTTTTTACTCTTCTATTGACACTCTAAGAAATGCTATTGGGAACTACAATATGCAGACTCTAGCAAGCATCAAAGAATTAAAAGATAAACTTATTAACCAGGTTGAAGACTTAATCTCTCAAGAACAATCCATTCAGTCAGAATACGAAAAATTCTTTTTAGGATATCGCCTTCTCATTGCACAACGTATTGATCCAATCTGTGATACTCTTAAAACCTTTGCATTTAGAGGTCAACAACTACGCTCCGACTTTATTGATCATTTAGTTCGCCAGGAAAGCGATCGCCCAGATGAGTCTAGAAACCTTCAGCGAGATCTAGACGAGCGATTTGGACAGCTTCTCTCTGAATTAGAACAAATGCTAGCTGTAGAGAGAGCAGAAAAAGAAGCACGCCAAACAATCAGAAAATTAGGTGAATCTACAAGTTTTGCTTTTTTTCAAGAAGTAGCAGAAGAGACACAACAGTTAGCACTTCGTAAAATTGGAGATAGCATCCGGCAACTCACATCTCTGCCTGAGATGCTTCAGCAAATTCAATTAATTAGTCAATCTTATCAAGCCAAATTTCAAGAACTCTCAGCTTTAGAAGAAAGATACCTTGCCTTACGGCAGCAAGCAGTTAGTAAGATTACAGGAGTTACTAAATTTTCGATCAATAGCCTGAACCTAACTTCTGATAAGATTAAAAGCTTGTTTACTCCAGAGAGTTCCTATAAGCTGATATTTTCTAAATTCAGTAGCTACGACACTGACGCGAATCATGCCGCTTTAGAGCAGTTAGCCACTGATGGAACTTTTTTAAGTATTGGAGAACTTGGAGATCCAATACAAGAAGCGATTGAAAGTGATAGAAAACTATTACACAAAGAAGTAATTGCAGAACTGTCTCAACAAACCAGCAATCTTGGTGTAGGCAATATGGTTGGCTTCACCCCAGTGTTAGTTGATGAAGCCGAAAGATTTGATGTTCCAGCTTTTTTATTTTTTTGCGTAGATGCTGAGAAAACACGTCCAGAGATTGTTTGTCTGTTAGAAGTTACACAAGAAGGACGTTTAATCCATATAAAGAAGTTAATTGGTGTATTACCTTTATCCTCTCAAGTTTTGAATGATTTGCTGGAAAATTATAAATCAATATTTCGCTCACATTCTCGTGAAGTTACAGGTCTAATTTCAGACCAATTTTTAGCAAATAAACTGAAGCTCGACTTTCAAGGATATATAGCACAATCTATGGCTAGAGCGAAACAAGAGTTACGACGTGCTTATTTAGATGACTTAAAGCAGCACATTATAAATTCTACTGAAAATGACTCTTTCAATAAGCTTTTATTTGTCAAATCCGTAGACGATCTGATTCTTAGAACTCTGGATAATCTTCTAGGGTTTGGAAAATCAGATGAACCACAACTTTGGTAGTTAATTTCATCAACTTGGAGATGTTATGGGACACGTAATTGGAATTGACCTGGGTACAACTTATTCAGCGATAGCGTATGTTAATGCTGATGGCAAAAGTGAGATTATTCCTAACAGTGAAGGTGAACGAATAACTCCTTCTGTAGTTTTTTTTGAGGATTCTAATATTGTTGTTGGGAGCTATGCTAAATCTGTAGCAGTTTCTGAAGGTGAACGAGTAGTTCAATTTATAAAGCGCCGCATGGGAAGTGACTATCGTATTCGCCAGAACGATCGAGATTACACCCCAGAAGAAATCTCTGCTTTGATTCTGAAGAAACTCAAGCAAGATGCAGAATCATTTCTGAATACTACAATTCGCGATGTAGTAATCACTGTTCCAGCATATTTCGATGATAAGAGGCGAACCGCCACAAAAACGGCTGGGGAGATAGCTGGTCTGAATGTCCTTCGCATTATCAACGAGCCAACTGCATCTGCTCTTGAATTCTCTGCTAGTCGTGAAGTCCATAATAAAACAATTCTCGTTTATGACTTAGGTGGAGGGACTTTCGACATTACAATTATGAAAGTTAATGGAAAAGATGTTGATGTCATTGCTTCGGGTGGCGATCACGAGCTAGGTGGAAAAGATATAGATGATTGTCTCATCGGTCTTTTTCAAGAGGAGTTCAAGAAGGCTACTGGCTTTGATCCACTAAGTTCGATCGCTGGTCAGCAGGAGTTACGCAGTAAAGCTGAGGAAACAAAGCGAAAACTGTCTTCTAGTCCTAATGTACGAATTGCACTTAATGTAGAGGGGCGGTCAGCAACCTTTAAGGTTACTCAGAACCAGTTTGAGGAATTAATTGATGAAATTGTTCTCCGCACAGAGATGAACATTGAGCTGGTATTGGAAGAGGCTGGACTCGCGGCTCAAGATATTGATGATGTTTTACTAGTGGGAGGTTCTACACGAATTCCTTTGGTTGGCAAAATGCTATTGAGGCTTTTTGGAAAAGAGCCTTTGCGATCCGTCAATCCTGATGAAGTCGTTGCACAAGGAGCAGCAATTCTGGCAATTACACTCTCTACTGAAAGTGGGGAAGGTAGTCCATCACCTTCTAATACGGTACTTCCAACCATATCAGATGTTTGTGCTCATAGTTTAGGTGTGGTTATTGTAAACGACTTTGGCGTTGAAGAAAACTCAACTATTATTCCGAAGAATAGTAAGATTCCTTGCCAAGCATCCGAGGTATACGGAACTGCAAGTGACAATCAATCCTCTATCAATATTCGAATTGTCCAGGGAGATGCAAAAGATCCTGATGATTGTGTTTCTTTGGGAGAGGCGTATCTAGAAAACTTTCCCCCCTCACCGGCCGGATCTCCAGTCAGGATCATCTTTTTATACGATGAGAACGGTATTCTAGATGTGACTGGTGTGTTTGTTCAGACTGGGCAAACCGTAAAGACCAGAATTGAAGTTCAGGGAACTATGTCTTCTGATGCAGCACGTAGGAGTAGACAGGAACTTCAGTCTTTAAATGTGGAATGAGCTATGTTGTAAACTAACAATTCTCGTATGAGAATTGTACTAATTAAATTTCGTCTGCTGCAATGATTTTATGGCTCTTCAGTACTTATTATGCTAATTCAATAATTTAGGGCATTGGTCTTTTATCGAATGAGAAGCGAGAATCCTCACTGAGTCAAGAGTTCGTGCATTAAGATCGGATGCTGCCAGTATCCCATCACCATTACCGGAGTTATATTTTTCTCGTCTTAAGACACTGTTTTGAGCCTCATTCTGATCGGCGTGAACTTCACTGGCAGAAATGCTCGTTGTTGCCCTTGTGACCCTTCGATTTTATCACCGCTTCGGACCGTTTACGAGACACATTTCTGGGGTCGATACAACGTGCCTCAAACCCAGTATTACCGTGTCTCATAACTCGTCTTTTTATCTATGTCTCGTGAGACAATTAATAAATGAGTTATGAAACCTTTTAATGATTATTGGGTATTGCAGAGTTTCATCCAACGACCAAACATTGAATTTACAGAAGGACGCTCTTAAAAAAGCTGGGTGCGAAAAGATTTTTAGCGATACTGTTTCCGGTGCTAAGGAATCTAGACCAGGACTCGATCAATGTCTCGACCAGCTTCGCAAGGGCGACACTTTGGTTGTGTGGCGGCTGGATCGGCTTGGGCGCTCTCTTAAACATTTGCTAACACTGGTTGAAGACTTTAGCACTAGAGGGATTGGGTTTATCAGCCTGACCGAATCAATTGACACGACAACCAGTGGCGGCAAGTTAGTGTTTAGCATTTTTGGCGCGATCGCTGAATTTGAGCGGCAGATTATTCGAGAAAGAACGAACGCTGGATTAACCGCTGCTAGAGCTAGGGGTCGCAAGGGAGGTAGAAAAGAGAAACACTCTGACAAGAAAATTCTCACCGCGATCAAGTTAGCTGATGACAGCCCCGAAACGATTGAAGAAATTTGTCAGTCCCTCGGCATCTCGAAAGCAACGTATTATAGGCGTCGAATGAATCTCAAGTGAGGGTAGATTAGATTAGGCAAACTAAATTGCTACAGCTCTAGCTAAGTCTCCACAGCAAACGCTTCCGAGTCAACGTCCCAGTTTACCCAGCTAATCGCATCTCTAGCAGAAGTAAGGGTGGGTGGAACGCGCAGGACGTGAAGGTGTCCAGTGCTGGGGCAAGTCATTTTCAGCAGATGGATGGGTTCGACATCAACGTTTGCATCAATTTTGAGCAGGGTATATTCGCGCCAGGTATCTATCTCTTGCGCCGCCAATTCCCGACAAATGCGTTTGTAGCCAATCTGTTGAATTAACACTCGCCGGACTTCCGCATTAGGTTCTATTAGCAGCCATTTGGCTTGCCACTGATTCAGGTGCGTCCAATAGCGGCGAGGAAGCTCAATATCAAAACAATCAACTCTCAGTTCTGGATTGGGATGGTTGGCTAATACCGATAAATCTTGAATGGGATTGTCACTCAGATCGAGATATGGCAAGGAATGTAGTTGCCCAATCTCTGGCGGCAGGGATGTGAGCTGGTTGCCACTCAGATAGAGATTCGTCAAGGAATGTAGTTGCCCAATTTCTGGTGGCAGGGATGTGAGCTGGTTGAACCTCAAATCTAGCTCTCTCAAGGAATCCAGTTGCCCAATTTCTGGCGGCAGGGATGTCAGTTGGTTGCCACTCAGATAGAGATGTGTCAAAGAATGCAGTTGCCCAATTTCTGCTGGAAGGTTGGCGAGCTGGTTGAAGTTCAAATCGAGATATGCCAAAGAATGGAGTTGCCCAATTTCTGCTGGCAGGGATGCGAGGCGGTTGCCGCTCAGATAGAGTTCTCTCAAAGAATGGAGTTGCCCAATTTCTGCTGGCAGGGCTGCGAGCTGCTTGCCCCACAGATAGAGCTTTATTTTATCTAGGGAATTTAGAATCTGCTGTCGAACTAGGAAATTTAGAATCTGCTGTCGAACTGTTTGAATCTGGAACATAGCTTCATCCTTTGCCTAAGCGGCATTGGGTAGGCTCAATTGACTCGCCTACAACTGAAGCGGCGTTAACACTTAAGCATTTCGTGTCTCTATACACCTATCTGCGGCTCAATTCTAGCTAAGTCTTTACAGCGATCGCTTCCCAGAAAAATCTTACGGTTACAACTTTCATCAGCTAGCTAAAAATCGCTGCATCTGGGCTGACTCCTATTAAGTGCCGAAGAGCAAAGGAAGCGTCGCGTATCCGACACGGGTGAACTTAGGCTGATGGAAGTTAACTGACAAACCCAAGCGTGCCGAACTCTGCAAAATGTTACCTTGTAAGCTTCCGAAACGCGATTACTATTACTGCGGTACTTATCGGGGCTGAATAATCTCGTTTATTGTTCGGTCGGGCTTCCTTAATCAGCGGTTTGGGTTTTCATAGCAACTCCACCTAAAACAGTATTTGGTTGGGCGAATTCAGCAACAGTGAAACGCTATTGAATCCGTTAGTCACTGGCACTGACTCCACCGAAAAGAGTCCTTTTCGGTGGAGTCTAAGCCACTCATTCTGGCATACTGAATCTACGGGTTAAGCAAGTATTTACTTTAATTTATTAAGTTAAGTAATCAAGTTGAGTAATTGAGTTGAGTAACTAAGCCTATGTCTGTTATTGCCTTCTGCAACCAAAAGGGGGGCTGTGGAAAAACCACAGCGAGTGTCAGCTTCGCTGTCTGGTTACACCGAAAAAAGAAAACCGTCAGCTTTTTGGACGCAGATCCACAAGGCAGCGGTTCACTGTGGCTTTCTTCAATGCAACTTCCCATTCCTACGGTTAAGCTTTCAGATGCCAACGACTTAATTGAGCAAATCCCAGATTTATCAGAACAGACAGATTTTTTGGTCATTGACGGTGCGCCCAATACCAGTGAAAGCACTAGAGCGATTTTGTGCTTATCCGATATCTGCGTTACGCCGATTCAACCTACAGGTTTAGACCTGCACTCAGCTAGCGATGTACTTCGCTTAATTAAATCAGCTCAAAAAATTTCTGGGGGTCTACCTAAACCTGTCATTTTTCTCAATCGGGCATTTAAAGCAACTCGGCTCAAGAAAGAGGCATTGGATGTTCTGGACCAAATTCCTAACGTGATGCTGCTCAAAACAGTGATTCATCAAAAACAGGCAATTTCTGACTGCTTCTCTCAGGAGGCATCTATTTGGGAGGTCAGAGGGGCAGAAGCATCAGCCAAGGAATTTGAATCTTTGTTCAAGGAAATTTTGAAGTTACTCAAATGACTCCCAAGAAACCCCGAAAAACTTTGAATGCATCTGCTGACAAATTTATCTTTGGTGAACCAGAGCCTGAATCAGTAGATGAAAAACTGTCTTCTTCCCCACCCGTTCCAGAACCTGGAGGGCTGCTGGAAAAATTACAAAAAGAGGAGTCACCCAAAGAGCGACCCATTAGAGTTAGTCTAGATCTCTCGCCAGAAATGCACCGCCGTCTTACCAATCTTGCCAATCGCACTGGCAGAAAGAAATCTGAAGTGCTGCGAATTCTACTGGCTGAGGCTTTGGCAGAAGTTGAAGGGGGAGATTGAGTTGTGTCAATTGGAGCGGGGAAGATGCGTTGTTAAAGTACTGGGGTTAGCGATCGCTTCCAGATGGCAGTCTAACCCTCTTGTGTCAAACTGGGGCGAAAGCTTGATTTTTCGTGGGCTGTAAAGCCTTGCTGCATATACTTCACCACACCTCTTATGTCAGATAAATCTGCACCAGAAATTGAACTGATACGCGCGGCGTATGCTGCCTTCAACGCGCGAGATATTGATGCCGCCCTCGCCCTCATGACTCCCGATGTGGCTTGGTCGAAAGCGTTCAAAGGCGGTTTTGTTCGTGGGACTAAAGAAGTTCGCGCTTACTGGACGGAGCAGTGGAGCTTCATCAATCCACACGTCGAGCCGGTTTCCTTTTACCCGGAGGATGCTGGGCCGGTTTTGGTAAAGGTGCATCAGGTCGTGCGCGATCTTGCCGGAGCTGTGCTTGCCGATGAGCACGTTGGTCATCGTTATACCATTGAGCATGGCTTAATTCAAAAGATGGAAATCTGTCCACCTTCATTGTCGGGTCATGAGCCTAACAAGGCGCTATAACGAACGGCGGGGGGTAGTATCTGGCGCAAAAGAGGTCTAGCGCCTCTGACGCTGTCTCCTTATAAACTGCCACAATTTCCAAACCCGATAGTTGTGCGTAACTAACCAAGTCTCTTTCTTAGCGATCGCAACTTTGCTCATCCGTCGAAACGCGACAATAAATTGCGACCCGATATGGCTTTAGCTGTCCCATCTAAACCCCTAAAAATTTAGCGACCAGGATGCTCTTTCCAGTGTCCGAAAAGTACCCCATTAATTGTCCCATCTAGGGAAGAGTCTAATTGGTACGTCTCATTGAGGCTGGAAAGCGCTTCTTGAAATGACTACTCGGTCAGTGTTTTAGCCTTAGCGTAAGTTTCTGTTCCATTACTACTCAACCCCTGTACTAATCGTTTTCCCTGGCAAGAAGGATAAATTTCTCATTTGAGAATGTTGGAATTATCCAGAATGACTGGAAAACCTAAACAGGGGATTCAAACTCTAAGTGTGAGGAAGTATATTCATGAAGCGTGCCTGTCTGACAGGCGCTAACTCAGCTCATGAAATTCATTGGGAGAGAGTTCAATGATTGCCCTACCTGGAATTGCCTTCCATTGCAAAATCTATGAGAGTTCAGTATCTCTAGTGTATCGGGGCATCAGAGTACAAGATGAGCGATCGCTCGTAGTTAAGCTACTCAAGCAAGATTATCCCTCTCCCCAAGAACTGACACGCTACAGGCAAGAATATGAAATTACCCGTTCTCTCAACCTGGAAGGCGTTGTTAAGGCATACAGCCAGCAAGACTATCAACGCACACTCGTCATTCTCTTAGAAGATTTTGGTGGAGAGTCTCTAGAGCAATGGATACACAAGCGACCAGAGACTTTCTGCCCGATGCCCTTAGCTACTTTTCTACCGCTTGCGATCGACCTGACAAACATTCTAGGCAGAATCCATGCCGCCAATGTTATTCATAAAGATATCAATCCAGGAAACATCGTTTTCAATCCGGATACTGGCGTTGTTAAAATTATTGACTTTGGGATTGCTACCCAGTTTAGCCGTACAAATCCGACGTTCAAGAGCCATTATGGTTTAGAAGGAACTCTTGCCTATTTGTCTCCAGAGCAAACCGGGCGCATGAACCGTTCGCTCGATTACCGCACCGATTTTTACTCGCTCGGTGTGACGTTCTACGAACTGTTAACCGGACATCTGCCGTTTCCCACAGCAGACCTCCTTGAGCTAGTTCATTGTCATATTGCCAAACACCCTGTTCCGCCCCATGAACTGAATGCAACGATTCCCAAACCTGTTTCAGATATGATTTTGAAACTGATGGCGAAAAATGCTGAAGAGCGTTATCAGAGTGCTTGGGGTATCAAAGCAGATTTAGAAACAGGTTTTTGCCAGTTCGCAGAAACAGGTCAAATTGACAGTATTCAAATGGGTATTCAAGACGTTTGCGATCAGTTTCAAATTCCACAAAAACTGTATGGGCGCGAAGCAGAGATTGAAGCATTATTAGCAGCGTTTGACAGAGTAGCAGGAATGGGGAATGAACAATTGAGACTGAAGAATGAAGAAAATTCTGAATTCAAAGTCGAGATGATGTTGGTCTCTGGCTACGCTGGGGTTGGGAAATCAGCATTAGTGCAGGAACTCTACAAACCTATTACTGCAAAGCGCGGTTATTTTGTATCTGGTAAGTTTGACCAATTTGGGCGCAATATTCCCTACAGCGCGATCGCCCATGCCCTGCAAAAATTGGTGCAGCAACTGCTGGGTGAACCCGACGAGCAATTGCAACAGTGGCGATCGCGTTTCCTCACAGCCTTGGGAAGCAACGGACAAATCATCATTGATGTGATCCCTGAAGTTGAATTGATTATTGGCAAACAGACACCCGTTCCAGAAGTTGGTGCAACGGAAGCTCAAAATCGCTTCAATCGAGTCTTTCAGCAGTTCATTCGGGTATTTGGTTCAGCAGAACATCCCTTAGTGATCTTTCTGGATGATCTTCAGTGGGTAGACTCAGCAACACTCAAGTTAATTGAGTTGATAATGACAGATGTCCAGACGCAATATCTGTTTCTGATTGGAGCCTATCGAGATAATGAGGTGAATTGCTCGCATCCACTCACGATAATGCTGGAGGGACTCAGAAAAGCGGGAGTAAATACTAGCCAAATTACGTTAGCACCGTTGGGACTAAACGCGATTGCACAACTGATTGCAGACACATTACACAGTGACATCAGTACAATCATCTCACTGGCAGAATTAGTATTGCAAAAAACAGGCGGAAATCCCTTTTTTGTCAATGAATTTCTAAAAACGCTCTATGCAGAAAACTTATTAAGCTTCGACCTTGAAAATCTTAGTTGGCAATGGGATATCACTCACATTGAAGGCAAGAACATCACGGATAATGTGGTGGAGTTGATGCTTAGGAAACTGAAAAAACTGCCTCCAGCAACTCAGCGAGTTTTACAATTGGCCGCTTGTGTTGGTGCTAATTTTGATTTAAGCACCCTCTCTATCATCTGTGAAAGCTCACATGGGGAAATTTTTCCGGAACTAATAGCCGCGGCTCAGTCAGGTTTAATTGTGCCGACATCTGAGTTAGATGAACAACTCCTGGTTCAGGATTACAAATTCTTGCACGATCGTGTGCAGCAAGCCGCCTACACCTTGATTGATGCGTCACAGAGACAAATCATTCATCTGCAAATTGGTCGTAATCTCCTCGAAAAAACGTTACCAGAGCGATTAACAGACAGACTGTTTGAAATTGTTGATCACTTAAATCAAGGAATTGAGCTTGTCACCGATCAATCGGAACGCAATGAAATTGCCAAATTGAACTTGCTGGCAGGTCAGAAAGCAAAAGGGGCGATCGCTTACACGATTGCTAAAAAATATTTAGCATCAGGAAGAGAATGCCTGACAGCGTCTAGCTGGCAAACAGAGTATGACTTGACCTTAGAGTTATTTTCAAAAACAACAGAAGTCGCATATTTATGTGGAGAGTTTGAAGGTGTAGACCAATGGGCAGGAGTCGTTCTGCAAGAGGCTAAAACGGTTCTCGATATCGTGAAAGTTTACAAAGTCAAAATTCAGACCTACATGGCGCAGAGCCAGCCATTGAAAGCAATCAATACCGCATTGCAGGTTTTGCAGCAACTGGGAATTAGTTTTCCCAAAACACTCAGTCAGTCAAATATTCGCCTTGAACTAGACGCAATCACATCTCTCTTTGGGGAGAAACCGATTGGAGACTTAATTCATTTGCCCCAAATGACCAAGCCAGACAAGTTGGCCGCGATGCGAATTCTATCTAGTATCACAGTTGCTGTTTATATCGCGGCTCCTGATTTGATGCCTCTAGTTGTATCTAAACAGGTCAATTTGTCAATCCAGTATGGCAATGCTTCTGTGTCTCCCTTTGCCTATGCCACCTATGGATTTATTCTTTGTAGGACAGCCGAAAACATAGAATCTGGCTATGAGTTTGGACAGATTGCTTTAAGGCTGTTGTCACAGCCGAATACCCATTCACTCAAAGCTAGGACATTCTTATTCTTAAATGGCTTCATCATTCCGTGGAAAAAACATATTAGAGAAACACTGGAGCCATTCTTAGAAGGCTATCGAAGTGGACTAGAAACTGGGGACTTAGAGTTTGCTAGCTATTGCGCTCACAATTACTGCATCCACGCCTTTGTGGCTGGAAAGGAACTCGCCGAGGTTGAACGCGAGATGGCGACATACAGTGAAGCAATTCGTCAAATCAAACAGGAAGCAACACTCCTCTGGATGCAAGTATATCGGCAGTCTGTCTTAAACTTGATCGGATGCTCGGTCAATACAACCCGTCTAGTTGGCGAATCCTATAATGAGGAGAATGGATTGCCACTACATGAAGCAGCAAATGATGAAGTCTTAATCTTTGACGTCTACTTAAACAAGCTTTTGCTATGCTATCTATTTTGTAATTATGTTCAGGCAGTTGAAAACTCAACCATAGCGGAACGTTATTTAAACCGCGTCACAGGGTCACCTTTTTTTCCTTTATACTACTTCTATAACTCTCTTTCAAGGCTTGCAATTTATCCTGAAAGCAGCTCTCAAGTGCAGGCAGAAATACTCAAAAAAGTTGCTCTGAGCCAGGACAAAATGAAGCAATGGTCACATTATGCGTCCATGAATCATTTGCATAAATATCATCTAGTTGAGGCAGAGAAAGCACGAGTTTTGGGGCAGTTACTTGAGGCAGAAGAGTTCTACGAACAAGCGATTCAAGGGGCTAGAGACAACGAGTATCTTCAAGAAGAAGCATTAGCCTATGAATTAGCTGCCAAATTTTACCTATTGCGTGGTAGAGAAAAGTTTGCCCAAACCTACATGAAAGAAGCTCACTACTGCTATGAACACTGGGGAGCAGTTGCAAAAGTCAAAGACTTGGAAACTTGTTATCCACAGTTCTTTCCTCAGTCATCGAGTTTAGCTGACACACGAATTCGCACTAATGCTGGCACCACCTCGAACACCTCACATATCGCTTTTGATTTGGCGACGGTGATGAAAGCATCTCAAGCGATTTCGAGTGAAATTGAACTAGATCAGTTGCTCCGTTCCTTAATGCAGATATTAATCGAGAATGCTGGCGCACAAACAGGATTTCTGATTTTAGAAAATTCAGGAGAATGGGTGATTGAAGCTGCCTGTGAACTCAATGATGGTGCGAATTGTGCTACACAAGTACTGCAATCAATTTCAATGGTAAATTGCTTACCCGAATCCATTATTCAGTATGTGATCCGGACTCATGAACCTGTCATCTTAAATGATGCTATTCATGAAGGTAATTTTATCTATGAGCCATACATTCAACATCACCAAACTCAATCACTGCTCTGTTTGCCGCTGCTCAATCAAAGTAAGCTCGTTGGTGTGTTGTATCTGGAAAATCAATTAATAACTGGGGCGTTTACATCAGAGCGATCGCAGATTTTACATCTGTTATCATCCCAGGCAGCGATCGCGATCGAAAATGCCAGACTTTATTCAAAGCTACGCGCCAGCGAAAGCAAAATGACTCAATTTCTAGAAGCAGTTCCGGTGGGCGTTGCCGTCATTGATGCGACGGGTCGCCCTTACTATGCCAATCAACGGGGCATTCAGCTCATGGGCAAAGGGATTGATCCTGCTGTAGCGCCGGATAAAATCGCAGAGGCTTATCAATTTTATGTGACGGGAACAGAACAAAACTATCCCACTAAGAAACTACCTATTATCCAGGCATTGAACGGCGAACGCACCACAGTTGATGATCTGGAAATTCACCAAAACAATGTAACTATTCCAGTTGAGGTGTGGGGGACTCCTGTCTTTGACGAACAGGGCAAGGTAGTTTACGCGATCGCAGCCTTTCAAGACATCACAGAGCGCAAACAAGCAGAGAAACTGCTAGCCGACTATAACCGAACATTGGAACAACGAGTAATTGAGCGGACTTTGCTGCTTTCGCAGGAGATTGAAGAGCGCCAACGAATTGAAAACGCCCTGCGCCAGAGTGAAGAGCAACGCAGGCTGACAATGGATTTCACCCACATCGGCAGTTGGAACTGGAATATCGTGGAGAATACAACGAACTGGAACGATAACCACGCTCGATTGCTGGGGTTGGTCCCCGGTGAAGTTGAGAGTAGCTATCAGGCATGGCGCGATCGCGTTCATCCAGAAGATATTCATCGGATTGAGCAAGCTGTTACAGCAGCTCTAGCAACTCATACCGATTTTGAAGCTGAATATCAAGTGATCTACCCAAATGGTAGTATTCACTGGTTGGTTGGCAGAGGTCGAGGCATTTATAACGCAGCCGGACAGCCTGTGCGAATGTTGGGTGTGATTCTTGATATTAGCGATCGCAAACTCGCTGAAGCTGCCTCGATTCTGGAAGAACGCAACCGCATGGCGCGAGAAATCCATGATACGTTGGCACAGTCCTTCACGGGCATTATCATTCACGCTAGGTCTGCTGCTAGCAAGATAACGGTAGACCCAGAAAAAGCTCAAGCTTACCTGGCTCAAGTACAAAACTTAGCCCGAACTGGACTCACGGAGGCACGCCGCTCTGTAGAGGCGCTACGCCGTCCATACTTATTAGAAAATAACGATCTGTTAAGCGCTTTCAAGCAACTGGCAACCCAGTTAGAATCATCCTCTGATACGACAATTATGTGTGAAGCCATCGGTATTCCCTATCCACTACCCTCTGAGGTGGAGAATAATCTGCTCAGGATTGGACAGGAAGCCTTGACTAATGCACTGAAGTACGCCAGAGCAACCGAAATTCGCGTTGAACTGATATATCAGTCCACGCAGTGCAGATTACGAATTAAGGACGATGGACAGGGATTTCCCATTGATCGTTCTTCTAGCCACAATGGCTTTGGTTTATTAGGGATGTCAGAACGTGCCCATCGCATTGGGGCACAACTCCAGATCCAGAGTAATCCTGGACAAGGAACAGAAATTGCGGTGTCCGTAAATCAGCAGGAAAAACCATCATGAATCAATCTAATGCCATTCGTGTTCTGGTTGTAGACGATCACCCGGTTGTGCGTCAGGGCTTGGTCGGGATGCTAGAAGAAGTGCCAGATATTCTTGTTGTTGGACAAGCTGGAAATGGTCAGGAGGCACTTGCTGTCTTTCGTCAAGAACAGCCAGATGCAACTTTGATGGACTTGCGAATGCCCCAGATGGATGGAGTCGCTGCGATTACTGCCATCTGCACCGAGTTTCCTGCTGCTCGGATTATCGTATTGACGACTTACGAGGGCGATGAAGATATTTATCAGGGATTACGGGCAGGAGCCAAAGGATATTTACTCAAAGATGCTGAGCCAGAAGAATTGCTGGCTGCTATTCGCACCGTTCACAAAGGACAGAAGCACATTCCACCTCAGGTAGGTGCCAAACTCTTAGAGCGCATGACGAGTCCAGAATTAAGCGATCGCGAGTTAGAGGTACTTCAACTCATTACAACGGGCAAGAGTACCCAAGTCATTAGCAAGGCTCTACATATTACTGAACGCACTGTCAACTTTCATATCAATCATATTTTAAGTAAGTTGGGTGTAGAGGATCGCACTCAAGCGGTGATCGTTGCATTGAGGCGAGGCATTGTTAGCTTGTAGCGTCATACCTGTTAAATTTGTCAGGTTATCAGTTGCCTAATTTGTCAGCTTATATTCTGAAGTTTTTCTCAGCGACAAAATCGACTTAACTCTCTAAATTGAGAGTATGCAACAGATAACACAGAGGTATTGATTTACCCAATTTTGAAAGATGTTTTATAGCAATCATCTGTCTCTACCTGCTGCACTCCTTTCCTAAGAGGTGCCAATGAGTCTCGGTGATTATTATAATCGGTTGCTTGTGCCAATTTCTGAACAAGATCATATTCAGGGATTGGTGAGCGCTTCAGTGGCACTCGTTGAATATGGTGACTATCAATGTCTTATTTGTGGCGAAGCTCACCAATTAATCAAGGCGATCCAGCAACAGCTATACGACTTATGCTTTGTATTTCGCCACTTTCCACAGCCGCAAATACATCCTTATGCCCAACGTGCAGCCGAAGCGGCCCAAGCGGCAGCCGCCCAAGGTAAGTTTTGGCAGATGCATGAGATTTTGTTCACCCATCAACAAGCGTTAGGAAACGATCATCTTGTGGAGTATGCCAATAATTTAGGACTTGATATCCCTCAATTTCTGCAAGATATATCAAGTAAAGTACATATCAATCGCATCAATCAAGATATCGAAAGTGGATTAAACAGTGGAGTAACGGCTGCCCCAGCACTGTTTATTAATGAAATTCGCTATATCGGTCGCTGGAATATTGACCAGTTGATGGCAGCAATTATCACTGTAAGTAATTGATGTTCCTGGTTTTTAATCCTAACTAATGTCTCATTGAGGAAAACTTTATGACATCCATTCTATTACTGTTTAAAAATGGTTTTGAGTGCTATTCAGTTTTTAAGTTAAATTTATTTTTTGGGCAATTCAGATATATAGTTGCACTTCAGAATGCTGAAATTGAACTTAACTTAAAACCTATCTTGGAAAACTTTCCTGGTTTAAATTAGCCGAACGTCAAAGAATAGGGATAGTTCATTCGGAATCAGGTGAAACACATTTGCACTGAGCTTGCACGATCAAACACTAGGAAACCCACTCTAGCAATGTGTTCTAAACCGTGAAGTTTAGATAGGGAGACAAACTAATGAACCGTGATCGGCAATACCTTTACTCCACTGCTATCGATAATCCTGAAAAGTTGCAAAGCCTGCCGCAACACCTCAACAGCTCCAGTTTGAATCATGTATTTACCCATATTGCACAAGAGGTTACTCAGCGGCTTCAGTCATCTCAGGATTTTCCAGTTCATCGAGACAGCAATCCTGATGAGGCGATAGCGATTCAAGCGATCGCACATTTGCAGCGATTGACCCCTCTGACTAATAAGGCTATTAAACATCAACTTTATAGCTATCCACAAGGAGAAAAGAGCAATCTTATGACACAATCTTTCTGGCTTTTGGGCAATCGTATCACCATCATTGCCGATCACACTACAACAGGTGGTCAGTACGATCTAATCGAGGGCTACAACCCTCCGGGTACACTAACGCCCCCCCATCGCCACACGCGCTATTCCGAACAACTCTACGTGCTGGAAGGGGAGCTTACGGTCTGGGCGGGTAAGAACAAGGCTGTGCTAACCCCTGGCGAAAGCTTTCTGATTTCTCCTGGCACTCCTCACGTCGTTGGCGTGCTCAGCGATAAACCAGCGCGTGCATTAGTCGTTGCTGCACCCAGCGGTTTTGCTCGGTTGATTGCAGCAACCGGGACGGTAGATGAGACAGAACCAACAGACCTGGCGCTATTTGAACGCATTGCTGCTGAGATAGGTGACGAATTTCTGGGTGCGCCCGGAGATCTACCCCCCACATGAGGTGATGCGGGAAAACTTTTTAGCGCAGATCGTCAACATCAGGCTGCTCCTCATCGTTCTCGTGTTGAAAGCAACCCACCGCAAACTACTCTTTCACCCCTCAACAACCACAGGACTGATCCAAAATGAAAAAACTAGAAGGAAAAGTTACTCTTGTCACCGGCGGTACCAGCGGCATCGGTCTTGCCACTGCCAAGCGCTTTGTTGCTGAAGGTGCCTATGTCTTCATCACGGGTCGTCGCCAAACTGAACTTGATGCTGCCGTCAAAGAGATTGGTGAAAACGTCACGGGTGTTCAGAGCGATGTCTCAAATTTGGCAGACCTGGATCGTCTGTTCGCCACGATTGAGCAAAAGCAAGGACACCTTGATGTGATCTTCGCCAATGCTGGCGGTGGGGAACTCGTCCCACTTGGAGCCATCACCGAAGAACACTTTGACAAAACGTTCAACACTAATGTCAAAGGACTGCTGTTCACTGTGCAGAAGGCACTGCCTCTGTTGCCCCTGGGCGCTTCCATCATTCTATGCGCCTCGACTACTACTACTATGGGTACCCCAGCCTTCAGTGTTTACAGCGCTACCAAAGCCGCCGTGCGTTCGTTTGCCCGTAATTGGATTCTCGATCTCAAAGAACGCAATATCCGGGTTAACGCCATTAGTCCCGGCGTGGTTCCTACTCCTGGTTACGATCACTTGGGACTCAGTGGTGAGCAGGTGCAGGAATTCATAGACAGCCAAGCCAGCGTTATCCCCCTGGGAAGAGTAGGGACGCCCGATGAGATTGCCAAAGCTGTTGTCTTTCTCGCTTGTGACGACAGCAGCTTTGTCAACGGCATCGAGTTGTTTGTCGATGGCGGTATGGCACAGATTTGAAGTGCCTTAAAAATACCCATCACCAAAACCATTGAGGAGTTCGCGGCTATGAATGCAATTAACGGCATCATCAGTCAGCCCAGCCCATATTCAGTAATCAAAACCATCGATCACTTAGAAGCTATCCTTCAGGCAAAAGGCATCACCATTTTTGTCCGCATCGATCAACGAGCTGAAGCGAAAAAAGTTGGACTCAGCCTGCGTCCGACACAGTTATTGCTATTTGGCAACCCTGAAGCCGGAACACCGCTCATGGTTGCAGAACCGACGAGCGCTCTGGATTTACCCCTGAAAATACTGGCATGGGAAGCGGCTGACGGTAAGGTATGGCTGAGTTACAACGATCCTGATTACTTAAAACAGCGATTCTCTCTCTCCGATGAGTTGGTCAAAAACATCGCGGTCATTGCACCTTTACTCAATCAAGCACTCCGATAAGCAACTCATTCATTTTTTCGATATCCCATGTTGGCTGCCGTAATTGAATGCAATCCAAAACTTTGGAGCTAAAGATGAAACTCATCTGTGTCAACGTCGGACTTCCGCGTGAAGTAACTTGGAAGGGAAAAACAGTTACAACTGGAATTTTCAAAGAGCCAGTCAGCGAACGGGTGATGGTACGATCTCTCAATTTAGACGGTGATAGGCAAGCCGATCTAACCGTTCATGGAGGAGTAGACAAAGCCATATATGTCTATCCCTTCGAGCATTATGATTACTGGCAAAGTGAATTGCCTGATACAGAGTTCCCGCCAGGTATCTTTGGCGAAAATTTCACGATCACTGGGCTGAAAGAAGAGGAAGTGAACATTGGCGATCACTTTCACATCGGCACTGTAAAACTGATGGTGACACAACCTCGCCTACCCTGCTACAAACTTGGGATTCGGTTTGGACGACCGGATATGGTTAAACGATTTCTCGCGAGTCGTCGAACCGGATTTTACTTTCGTGTTTTGCAAGAGGGCGAAGTCGGAGCTGGAGACACTTTAGAGTTGGTGAGTCGAGATGACAACAACATCACTGTTGCTGATATCACTCAACTTTATGTTCGCCAGGAAGACAATCCAGAGTTACTTCACCGTGCTGCTCAACTGGAAGCTTTACCCGAAAGTTGGCGCGACTACTTCCAGGAGCAAGGTCGTCGTCAGGATGTGAGATAAATTAACCTGTCGTAAAACTTCACCAGTTGAAGAAGGTTCTCTCAGCATGGCTTCACGTCCATCAGCCACTACTTATAGGGCACTTTCCTGTAACGATTGAAATAACTGGATGGAGATAACCTGTAATTACTCTTTGAGTTAAGATTTAAACGCTTTAAAGCCGTCTCTAACTTGTCGCTTAACTCAGCAAACTTCAGTGTTCTGAATCAAATGAATATTGAACAATGAGAACAACAGAACGCCTGTTTCTCATACTTCTACAACGCATATATTCCATGACCACATATCGCACAGTCTCAATCGATGGTTTAGATATTTTCTATCGTGAAGCGGGTTCTCGCGACAACCCAACGATTCTGCTGTTGCATGGCTTCCCGACTTCCTCTCACATGTTCCGCAATCTCATACCTGCACTTGCGGATTCCTTCCATCTGGTTGCCCCTGATTACCCTGGCTTTGGCTATAGTTCCATGCCTACGGTGGATGAGTTTGATTACACATTTGATCGCCTTACCGAAGTAATGGCAGGCTTTATCGATGCGATCAGCTTGAAACGCTACAGTCTTTACTTGATGGACTATGGCGCTCCTATTGGCTATCGCCTTGCAACGCAGAATCCAGAGCGGGTAGAGTCGCTGATTGTGCAAAATGGCAATGCCTACGCGGAAGGGCTAGGTGATTTCTGGCAACCAATGCGAGCTTTTTGGCAGAACAAGACACCTGAGAATACCGAGCGGGTGCGTCAGGCTCTAGCTATCAAGGGCGCGAAATGGTATTACACCACTGGAGCGAGAAATTTAGAGTCCCTCAGTCCCGATACGTGGACTTTGGATGAAGCGCTTCTCGATCGCCCTGGTAACTCGGATATTCAACTGGCATTGAAGTACGACTATCAATCCAATTTGTTGCTGTATCTGCAATGGCAAGCCTACCTGCGTCAGTATCAACCCCCAACGTTAGTCGTGTGGGGCAAAAACGCTCAGGGCTTTTTAGTCGAAGGAGCCTATGCCTACAAACGTGACTTGCAGAATCTTGAGTTTCATCTACTCGATACCGGACACTTTGCCCTGGAAGAAGATGGGGACGTGATCGCAGATCATATTCGCTGCTTTCTGACCACCCACGTTGTAGAGAACACCATGATCGACAGGACAACAACGACCGATCCCGATTTTGATGCCCGCGAGGCACTACGCCTGCTCGGTCCCGATCCCGAAAACTGGGTACCCGATCGCCCTGGCATCGATCACAATGTCACTATAATAGGTGGCAGCGGCAGCGGTAGCACCTTTGTATTTGCGCTACGCCGTGCTGGAATCGGTCGTGTGACGGAGATCGATGCAGCCGATGACGAGGCTCATGCAGGCGTATGGCTGACGCGAGCGCGGATGAAAACGCTCCGCACGCCGAAAAATCTGCCTGGTCCAGAACTAGGCATCCCAGAATTGTCCTTTCAAGCCTGGTACGAAGCTCGGCACGGTGCGGCAGCCTACGCGCAGATCGATCACATTGGGCGAGTGGCTTGGGCTGAGTACCTCAGTTGGTATCGGCAATTCCTCGGTATCCAGGTTCGTTACCGGACGAAGTTGGTGCGGATTGAGCCAGATGCAGGTTTCTTCCGCTTACACCTTGAGGTAGACGGTGTCCCGCAGGTAGAAACTACGCGCAAAATTATCTTCGCCAATGGCGTGGCTGGCACTGGTGGTCCATACATACCTCCAGTACTGGCTGACTTACCACGCACGCTGTACGCACATACCGCCGATGCCATCGATTTTGAAGCACTGCGCGGTAAGACTGTGGCAGTGCTGGGTGCAGCGGCTTCAGCTTTCGATGCAGCAGGAGTGGCGTTGGAATCGGGAGCTAAGGCAGTACACCTATTTGTACGGCGGTCAGAGCTTGCATCTCTGTCATTACTGCGGGTACGGGACTATCCTGGCGCTTATGACAATTATCCTCAACTACCCGATGCAGTTCGCTGGTTCCAGGCTTGGCGCTTTCATCAAGCAGGCACCGCGCCACCACCGAACTCGATTAAGCGAGCGATCGCCTTCCCGAACTTTCACATCCACCTATCTGCACCTTGGAAATCGGCACGGAAAATGGGTGATCGCATTGCTATCCAGGTGAACGATGATGTTTCCGAGTTTGATTTTGCGATCGCTGGCACTGGTTACTTCGTTGACCCAACAAAGCGTCCCGAACTAGCCGACTTTGCCCAGCATATTGCCCTCTGGCGCGATCGCTACGAGCCACCAGAAGACCTGCGCGACGACAATTTGGGGATGCACCCTTACCTCGGTAGCGCCCACGAATACCAAGAAAAAGTACCTGGCACTGCCCCTTATCTGAAAGACATTCACGTATTTAATCCTGCTGGTTTGGTCAGCTTCGGCTTGCCAGTCGGTGACATACCTAGCATCCGCCGCGACGTACCTGCAATAGTATCGTGCATCAGTCACGACTTGTTCTTTGAGGACTGGGCGCATCATGAGGCACGTATCACAGGTGATATTGCCCCCGATTTTGAGAACTCGCTCTATGCTGCTGCGGTGTGGAAACAACCGATCAAGGCAGCAACCCGCTAGGTTAACAACTTTTTCACCAGTAACAAATAGTTCTGGCTGGGAAACGATGTCAGTAGAAAGTGATTGCCATTCCACAACCACTACTGATCAAGCATCACTGTTAAATCAACTCACTTAACAGTGTCATTTCAACAGATTGTTTACTACTTATCAAAGGAGAATGTCATGGTTGCTCAAGTAAACTCGCCAGCCGCAAAAATTTTGGAAGTTGCAGATGATCCACGTCTTTCCAGAGAAGTGAAGGCATTTTTGAAAGTGCTGAATTCAGGAGGTGCGCCTCTAGAGACATTACCTCCACTCGAAGCGCGTCAAGTACTCGTGGATGCACAGGCTTCCGTTGCAGTAGACCTTTCAGGCATTGAAGAGTCTGAGAAGACAATTACTACTGACGGTTATTCAATTACGCTCAACATCGTGCGACCGGAAGGAGTCAAAGGCACATTGCCTGTTTTCATCTTTATTCATGGTGGTGGTTGGATTCTGGGTGATTACCCAACCCACAAGCGCATGGTGCGTGAGCTGGTTGTGCTTTCAGGGTTTGCGGGTGTCTTTGTCAACTACACTCGCACACCAGATGCTCAGTATCCGCAAGCGATCAATGAAATCTATGCTGCGACAAAATGGGTTGCCGAACATGGTGAGGAGATTGATGTGGATGGCAAAAATCTGGCAGTCGTCGGCAACAGTGTTGGCGGAAATATGACAGCAGTAACTGCTTTGCAGGCGAAAGAAAAAGGAGGACCACACATCAAGCTACAAATTATGATGTGGCCGATCGTAGACGCTAGTTTTGAAACGGATTCTTATCATCAATTTGGCGAGAAACGTTTCCTGACCACACCTTTGATGAAGTGGATGTATGACATGTACATCGCTGACCCAGAAAAACGCCAAGACATCTATGCCTCTCCCCTACAGGCGACGATTGAGCAACTGCAAGGATTGCCTCCGGCGTTAATTCAAGTTGCCGAAAGCGATATCTTGCGTGATGGTGGCGAAGCTTATGGACGCAAGCTGGATGAAGCCGGGGTAAAAGTGACAACTGTGCGTTACAACGGCATGATTCATGACTTTGGGCTGCTCAATGGTTTAGCCGAGGTTCCAGCAGTGCGTTCGCTTTTTGTCCAGGCTGCCGCTGAGTTGAAGAAACATCTGCAATAGGATGAGATCGTTTCTTTTACCGCCAGTTGCAATGAATCCTCGTTCTTGTCGGTTTCAGAGATGACAGGCTTGAAACTACTCTGACTTATTCAATCCCCATTGTGTAAGTCAGAGATAGTTAATCTCTCGTCACGGCTGCAATTCACCCCTGCCTAATTCGGGCAAAGGATGAATCATCTCGAACATTGAACTTCATAAGGTCAATTCTCAAGTACCTGACAGCTATGGACAATCACATCCCAAGCGCCAAGGATATTGTCGGTCCATCCCCATTGATCGCGATTGAAAACGAAGCACCAGCGAAGCTGATTGTTGATCCACCACTTCCCGAACCACTGTCACAGGGTCGCGTCTTTATCCAGTATCGAACCGAGAACCTGCGGATGTTGCCGGTGTTCGGTAAAGGTGCCCTTGATGTATCGCCACGCCTTGGTCATGTCCACATCACTGTTGACGACGCACCCTGGCACTTTGTTGACACCAGCGGCGAAACATTGATCCTGGTCGGACTGGAACCTGGTCCACACAAGGTGCTGATCGAACTAGCCGACCCTACACACAAAGTAATCACCAGCGAAACAGTGACGTTCACAATGCCCGATCTTAAGCGATGAGTCAGGTCTGTGAAATGATGCGATCGACACTTCGCAGCGCTTCGTTATCGCAACCCACATCCGTCAATTTCTCACATCACGGTTGCAGCCTATCCAACGAAATAAATTCAAAGGAAATCACAACATGAATATGCTCACCTTCAAGAACGGCATTCGCCTGCTTCTAATTGTCATTCTCTTTTTAGGAACCATTACAATAACTTCTCTCGGAGCCATCATGAATAGTGCCAGTGCACAAGCCAATAAGCCTACGATCGTCCTTGTCCACGGCGCGTTCGCCGAGTCTTCCAGTTGGAATGGGGTATTGACCAAACTGATCGCAAAAGGTTACCCGACGGTTGCTGTGGCTAATCCCCTACGTGGCGTCAAAAGCGATGCAGACTATGTTGCTAGCGTCCTTAAAGACATCAACGGTCCCATCGTGCTGGTTGCACATTCCTACGGAGGTTCGGTAACGACCAATGCGGTTAATGGTAACAACAATGTGAAAGCACTGGTCTACGTTGCTGGCTTTGCTCCTGAGGAAGGCGAGACTGCCGCCGAACTCTCAGGACGTTATCCGGGCAGCACGCTCACGCCGACCCTCGCGCCGCCGGTTGTCCTGCCCGATGGTGGCAAAGACCTGTATATTCAGCAGAGCAAGTTCCACATGCAGTTTGCTGCTGATGTGCCCGCTAACGACGCGCAACTGATGGCTAGTACCCAGCGTCCGATTATGGAAGCCGCGTTTAATGAAGCCTCCGGCACGCCTGCATGGAAGTCCACCCCGTCCTGGTTCATCTATGGCGATCGCGACTTGAACATTCCGGCGGCGGTGCATTCTTTCATGGCGAACCGCGCCAGCTCCAAGAAGACGATCATAGTAAATGGCGCTTCACATGTAGTAATGGTTTCCCATCCAGACGCCGTTGCCGAGATCATTGAACACGCTGCAACCGCGCAATAGAGAAGTGTGAACGCATCGCGGATACATCGGAATCGCTGTGCTCTGCTGGTAACAGGGGGAAGCAAAGACATGGGCAAAGGCTGAGTACAGAACAAAACTTGCAAATGCTGAGAAGGAAAGGGGTTCATGAGAATTACCACATTCCCCTCTTCTGAAAAAGTGTATCTTTCAATAACCGAAACCTGACCTTTTCAGCGAATTGGGCTAATCCGGGGAAGATGAACCACAGTGACTTCCCAGCGAACACTGAATACTGGTTTTATTTAAGTCCATCGCAACGGATTAAAGCTGTGTACTCCTTCACGACGACTTCAAGCTAGGCACCGAAATATACGAATACGGAAAAACGTTTCCGTTAAGCTGTTGCTGTTTAACCCGACGGATGGTGTAGAGGGAATTATCTCAGAAGGTAAAGCCATAGCCGCTTACTCTATTGCCGACAATTTTCAACAGTAATTTGAGTTTTGGTAAAGGCATCTTTCTCGTCAATCCGGAATTAATGTCGAAGCAATTAAATGTAAACGATTTTAGTCTAATTAGTTTTACAACACTCTTGAAAACCATGAAAACACTACTAAAAATATCTGCGTTACTCCTGGCTCTGCCAATTAGTGTCTTAACTAATTTTTCCTTAAGAGCGTCTGCTGATTCTACTGCTGGCATCATCCTGAGTACGAAATGCCGGGGTGGCTACAACATTAATATTTGGCAGAATCATACTTCTGGTAAACTGCTGTATCGTGCGACCAGTCCCAACGGGAATTTAAGTTTGGATGGAGGAACTAGCCAAGCGACGGAAGGTGTTCGGGTGTATAGGTTTCGGAATGGAAATTATGAATATTGGGTGTGGGATGGCACGTTAGATAACCCGCAGTCTGGAACTTTAGAGGTGTATAAAAACAACCGTATCTTAATGCAGCGAACTTGCATGAAAAATTAAATTCTCTAGCGCGTGTTAAGTACTTTTTTAAAACCCAGTTGCGTGAGTGCCAGAACAAAGAGAACCGTGAACATCAACAAGCGAAGAGAGACATGAACATTAATAACAATGACACCGCAGTAGTCGTTATCGATCCGCAAAACGATGTCTTGAGCGAAACAGGGGTTTCCTGGGACTTGGTGGGTAACAATGTCAAGGATAACAAGACCGTCGAGAACATTGAGCGCATCTTCAAAGCCGCAAAGCAGAATGAATTTGAGGTTTTCATCTCCCCCCACTATTACTACCCCACCGACTATGGCTGGAAATTCGCCGGAACCGTGGAGCAAATGATGCTTAAATCCAGGGAGTTTGATCGCAGGGGTGCGTTGAGCCTGGACGGTTTCTTGGGTTCTGGTGCTGACTGGCTCGATCGCTACAAGCCCTTTATCGGAGATGGCAAGACGATTGTGGTCAGTCCCCACAAAGCTTACGGACCGCAGAGCAATGACCTCGTTTTACAACTGCGTAAGCGCAACATCAGCAAAGTCATTCTGCTCGGAATGCTGGCAAATATTTGTGTTGAAGCTCACCTACGCGACTTGATCGAACAGGGATTTGAGGTGCTTGTCATCAAAGACGCAACGGCTGCCCCTCAACATCCGGAACTGGGCGACGGCTACAAGGCCGCACTGATTAATTTCGGGTATATCGCCAACGCAGTTCTGTCTACGGACGAGATTGTAGCAGCAATGGTATAACGCCTATCAACGATGCTAATTGCAGAGGCAGTTGCACTTACAGCTCAGAAAAATCCAAGTGGGAATGGTGTTTGTCTAATTGGTTTTACCACATATCCAGCAGGCAATCGGTTACCAATCCCACCAGTTTTCAAGTTAATCATGCAGGCGACAAAAGCCATTTTAGAGATTTCAACAATCCAGCAGGAATCATGAATACACAGGTGATCGCAATGACAGTTTTTACATGGAAAAAAGTTCAAAGATTTTTGCTGTTAGCTCTGCTGTGAAGTAATCCCAATCGCCGAATGAAGTAACGTCAAACGCAAAGGAGATGGAAATGGATACCCAATACTACGACGACATTATTATCGGCGGCGGTAAAGCCGGTAAAACACTGGCACCAGCGCTGGTTGCGGACGGACGCCAAACCGCTCTGGTGGAACGTAGTTTAAACATGATTGGTGGCTCGTGCCCTAATATTGCCTGCATTCCAGCAAAACGATGGTGGCAAGTGCAGAGGTGGCAAATACTGTGCTTCACAGTGCTGCCTACGGCATCAAGACGACACCGCTAACGGTTGATATGGCGGCAGTGATTCAGCGGAAACGATCGGTCGTGCAGTCCCTGCGACCAATAAATCTTGACAAGTTGCACACCGCTTTGGGGGACGATCTGATCATTGGCACCGCTCGCTTTGTGGCACCTAAAACGATTGAAGTGGCAACAGCTGAGGATACTACTCGGTTACTCACCGCCGAACGACTGTTTATCAATACAGGCACGCGACCGTTGATTCCATCCGTGCCGGGACTCAAAGAAGCTGGGTTTTTGACCAGTGAGTCGATCATGGAATTGGAAGAGTTGCCGGAGCATCTGATCGTGCTTGGGAGTGGCTTCATTGGGTTGGAGTTTGCCCAAATGTTCCGGCGCTTTGGCTGTCGCGTCACTGTCATTGGGCAAAGTGAGCAAATCCTGTCACAGCAAGACCCAGATATTGCGATCGCGGTGCAAACACTACTAGAACGAGACGGCATTGAATTCTTGCTGAAGGCGAAGGTGTTAAGGGTCGAGCGCTCTGGCAATGCAACTAAACTTCTTCTTCAAATCGCCGAGCGTCCAATGGAACTTCAAGGTTCGCATTTGCTCGTTGCCGTCGGTCGTACACCAAACTCCGAAAGCTTAAATCTAGCTGCTACTGGTGTAGCAACCGATGCACGCGGATTTATTCGGGTCAACGAGCGCCTGGAAACGAACATACGGAATATCTGGGCGTTAGGCGATATCAATGGGGGGCCGCAATATACCCATGTGGCGCTTGATGATTATCGGATTGTCAAAGCGAATCTGATTGATGACGGCAACCGCAGTACACGCGATAGCTTGGTGCCATCTTGTCTTTTCATCGACCCAGAACTGGCTTATGTGGGTCTGACCGAAACCGAAGCACAGCAACAAGAGTATGCAATCCGAGTGGCGAAGCTGGATGCCTCAAACATTATGCGAGCGGTAACAGAGGGTCAAACCGATGGGCTGATGAAGGCAATTGTGGATACCGAGACAGGTCGTATCCTCGGTTGTTCACTCTTGTGTCATGAAGTGGGTGAAGCGATTTCGATGGTACAGATGATGATGCAAGCTCAGATGCCCTACACCGTTCTGCGTGATGGAGTTTTGACTCATCCTACAATGACTGAAGGGTTAAATATGCTGTTTTCAAAGGTGTAAGAAGGCAGTAAGTGCAGACACCTCACAATTCTTTACACCCAAATGAGGCTCTTAATGGGACAGCGATCGCTCTCTAGAATTCGGAGCGCCGAATTCTAGCTTCACCGTCAGGAGGGCCGGAAGTCGAGACAGCGGTCAGTATCAGGTTTCGTGGGATGCACGACACACACTATAAAAAATTGCGAGGATTGATCTAACAGCGATCACACTCTGGGATCTTCGACATAGTCTTGTAGTTGGGTTACTCAGTTTCTGCCAGAACTGAGGGCGATCACTAGGGGCTAAGAATTTCTGTTTCCCAATCAGGACAAGTTTAAACAGTATCGCAGTAATGCAGTAATGCAGTAATTAATCTTCTACATCTTGCAATGCTTCATCTAAAAGCATTCTGACAATTTCGGCTTTCTTCTTCCCAGTTCGCGCTGCCAGAATTGATAGCTTTCTGTGCATGGATTCGGCTAAGTCTACCGTGAGTCTGATTGTTGCTTCCTTGGGTGGAGGTTCAACTTCTTGAGGTTTATTTGATTTGGGTGGGGGAGTGATTGGTTCTCCGTAGACAAATTGTTTGGCAAGGTTATCGTCATTGTTTAGAGGCAAGCGTTTTTTGGTCATGGCACCAGCCTCAGAATTTCTTTGAATAGTTGCTCAAATTCTCCGGTTGCTGCGATCGCTCCAGAGCCAGGTAAGTCCCACACAGTCGCTGATTGACCAAAAGCATCGGCGGTTGATTGCCGTTGGTGGATGATTGTTTTCAGAGATATTAAGTCAGGGATCTTTTCAAGCAGAGAGATTGCCTCAGTTTTTAATCGGGTGTTTTTCTGAGCGCGACTGAGAAATACTGCTGCCTTGGGTAATCCGCCACGAACTGACTGAGCTTGTTTAATCAATCTCACAGTGTCAGCGGCGGCATCCAGGTCTAATTTACTGGGTTGGCAGGGGATTACAGCCAAGTCAGTGCGAAAGAGAATCGCTCTGGTCGATTCAGCTAAACTGCCTGCTCCATCAACTACCAGGAAATCAACGGAGTTAGCCAAAACTGGAATTTGTTCAAGTAGCTCGTCAGGACTTATTAGGGCAGTGACAGGGATTGGACTTTCCATAGAGGCGAACCATCTGGAGAGGGAACGCTGTGGGTCGCCGTCAACCACCTGTATTTTTTTCTTTTTTTTGGTAGCTAGCCAGTAGGCGAAATGCAGAGCAGACGTGGATTTCGTGCTGCCCCCTTTCTCATTGACGAAAGAGATGACGGTCATGTTACTGCATTACTCAACTACTGCATCCAGTATGCCAGAATGAGGGGTTTAGACTCCACCGAAAAGGACTCTTTTAGGTGGAGTTACCCCCAAAGACTAACGAGTTTATTAGACTTCTAGGGTTGCTGGATTGACCTGACCAAACACTGTTTTAGGTGGAGTTGTTATGCGAACCCAGCCAAAGCCCCCAATTAAGGAAGCCAAACCAGATAATGAGCGAGATTATCTGACACCTGATGAAATGGGGCGGCTGATAGAGGGTGCCAGAAAATCGGGGCGATATCCTCACCGAGATTTTACACTTTTACTCTTAACGGTGCTTAAACGAAAAACAAGACTCTAAAAAGGTATAATACAGGCATGGCAACCATTTCACGTTATGGTTTGATAAATGAAAGAGACAACTCCCGCCGCCATGCCCCCTTGCTTCAATAGATGGTGCAAACGCTTTGATAATATATTGACGCATCAAGCCCAAAAACGGGAGTTTAGGAACTATATAAGCGGATTATTGGGGGAAAGTGAACGAAAAAAACTGTCTCAAATGGCGGATAACGCGGTGGGAGTGACTTACCACCGATTACACCATTTTTTGACGGAAGCGCCTTGGGATGCCCAACAGGTGAATCAGCGTCGCTTAGAGGTAATGAATCAGTGTTCTCAAACGAAGATTAGTCGTGGATTTACCCTAATTGTTGATGACTCAGGACATAGAAAAAGTGGCAATTTTACAGCAGGAGTGGGGCGGCAATACATTGGAGAAATCGGGAAAACCGATAATGGGATAGTGGTGGTAACAACTCATCTATATGATGGCAAAAAAAGCCTGCCTTTAGATATAGAGTTATATCAACACGCTAGTTCTTTACCTGAAGGAAAAAAAGACAAAGAGTTTAAGAAGAAGCCGGAATTAGCCTTAAATTTAATTGACCGTAGCTTGGTTCGAGGATATCGACCCGGTATCGTGCTAATTGATGCTGGCTATGGAAATAACACAACGTTTCTGCTGGAACTGGAAAAAAGGAAATTAAAGTATTTAGGTGGATTAGCCAAAAATCGTAAGGTAATAATTGAGACACAGGCAAATAGTCGAGAAGAGCTTTGCTTGAGCTATTTAGCTGAATCATTGCCTAGTGATGCTTTTATCCCTATTAAACTCAATCTAGATAAACCGAAAACCGTTTGGGTGGCGACTCTTGAAGTTGAACTATCAAGACACGAAGGAACGAGAACAATTGCTATCGTCATGAATGCCTCAACCTTCTGTGAAGCCAGCGACATTGACTATTTTATTACAAATGTTGGCTCATCCATTGCTACAGCCGAGTGGATAGTAACCACCTATGCTCAAAGGAATTGGGTAGAAGTTTTTTATCGCGAAGCAAAGGGATGGTTAGGGTTATCTGAATATCAAGTCCGAGATTTTCGTAGCTTAATGCGTCATTTCATTCTTGTGTTTTGTGCCTATACATTTATTTTATGGCACACCTTAACCGGAGGCTTAAGAAGGCGCTGGGCTAACAAACCTTTAAATACCTTTACTGAAGCATTAGAGGCGTTTCGGACAGCGATGTCTTTCCGTTTTATGGAGTGGGTGAACGCTAATCGAGATGTATTCTCAGCCTATAAAGCTGCTTTGGGTTTTATTTGGGCTTGAAATCTGTTTAAGTCCCGACCACTGCAATTTTTGATAAACATCGGCAAAACTGGATGCCATCTGCATCCCAACGGATGTCAACTCCGCATCAGTTTCACCGCAGAAATTACCACTTTGACTAAAAGTAGTTTCTCCATGTCGCAGCAAATATAAATTGAGTGTCATAGCTTATATCGCGATTGGGATAAAGGAGTTTGTGTAAAGATGTCATCAAAGCGTTAGCATCATCTATCAAAGCAAGGAGACATGGCGGCGGGAGTTGTCTCTTTCATGGCTCAAGCCTTAACATGAAATATCTGCCATGCCTGGATTATACCTTTATTGCTTCTGAATTTTCGTTTAAGTACCATTAGCCAATTACATGATGTCTTTAATGCTAATCAGTGTTTTTGGCTTCACAAAACTAGGTGTTTTTTAAATATTTAATGAAGATGGACTGGAACAGCTAGAACTGCCTTGCTAAGCCAGTTCCTTCGTGAAACACTGTCAGTACCTAAATTTTCCTGAAAAGTAAAACTATTATGTTAAAAACCGCTGTGTCTGTGGCTTTACTTTCTACTGGTACGGTGTTGCTAAGTTGTGTTAGCAACTTCGCCAATGCCTTGACCTTTCAAACCTATAACGACAGGGCATCATGGCTGGCAATTATTAGCGGAACTACCGCTAAAGAAGATTTTAATTCGTTTACCACTGATATATCTCTTGGTGAGTGTTGTGGCTCTCGACCTGCTGGCTCACTTATATTAAGTACCAATGCTAGCGGAAACCCGGTTGTTGGTGAAGTTCTAATAGATGTTAAAGCCTACGAGTTTACTGGTGCTACTGGTATTGATAATACTCCCCTACTGAATCTAAATGGTTTAGACTTTGGTGAAAAACTAACAATTAAATTGCCAGGTTTGTTCTCTGCCTTTGGCTTTGACTTTGAAAACTACGATTTTGAGGGTGACGCTGCCTCGATTATCATTTCCGGTCAAACTGTAATTACAATTACTCCAACTGAAGGTGCCAAGGGATTTTTTGGAGTTGTGACAACTAATGGCTCATTTGACCAAGTGATTTTTGCAAGTGGTTCGGCATTTGGAGACCGGCAGATTGATGGAACTTTTAACGCCATAGATAATATTGAATATGGCAATGTATCACCTCCCGACGTTGAACCTGTTCCCGAACCTTCAGCACTATTAGGATTAGCAGTTTTCGGCGTTACCGCTACTCTTCGCAAAAGAAAAGAAAGAGCGCTGAAGTGCTAAAAACTGAATATGTAAAATAATAGCTTTTGAATTCCTCCGGTCATGCCGGGGGGGGATTTTGAGTTTTTGGTTGGATAGTGTCTCAGAATGATTAACTGCTGCGTCGTACTGGCTGTCGTTTACAAGAAAAAAAATTATGCTCTTAGTCCCAATTGGAACCGAACTATAAAAAATACCCTGGCTTTTAGAGCCAGGGTACCGAGTAGCATCGAAAAATTACTCGCAGTCATATCGCTGCATTCAATTCATATTTTAGGGGTTGTAGCTAGTTACACTCAGTCCTATCAAAAATTCAAGTACAGCAACTTGGGGTAATCGCAATAACCCTTTCCTAAAAACCTTAAAGCTTAGATTCCTAAGAGTCCGTCACTTACCCATTAGACATTAAGCATTTTCTCTGAGATTGTCGCTTGGAGGCAAACTACGCTCACTGCGACTGGGTTGAGAACCCCTTACACCTGAATTTATCCGCTGTCGAATGCAGTTTGGGGGATGGAATGGTTAGGAATGGAAAGCCAAGGAATCTTCTAACGAGACAAGTTGATACCCTGCATCGGCTGGCGACACGACTGAAATAAAAACCAATGGCTCATCGCCGTTGTTGAATACTCCATGCACGCATCCAGTATGAGCGACTATTATATCTCCTGCCACGATCGGTTTCGTAGTGCCTGCTTTATCAAGATAATATTCTCCCTTCCCGGTCAAAACAGTCCAAGTATCTTGCCCATTAGGATGGATGTGCGCGGGGATTTCCTGTCCCGGCTTGATGTACCAGGCTACAACGACAGCATCCTTGGACTCTGTAACGACTGAACGAACAGGCTCCCCGTCCGTTGGCTGCAAAAATTTAGAACTGTTGAATATCCTGGTCGTACTCATCTTTGTTCTCTTTTAGAAATAGGCTACACCAGCGAAAACAGTGCCACCTTAAGAGTTCTCTGGAACGCGATTGTCTCACAGATCACTAGAATCTTTTTGTATACAATGCAGCTTTAGTTAGATAGACTACCACCTCAAAGAACAGTGAGAGAACAGGGACAATCAGGCTTTTCTAACAGGGATTCAACCAGGGCATTGAACGCAACGGCTGCTAAAAGTCCGCCACCTAGAGAACCATCAGTCGTTAGGTACAGCATGCCTATTTGCATCAGCCATCATTTAGCACAAGTCGTCATAGATGACTTTCCCGACCTGCCCCACTATTGGCTTAGTTATAGCAACGGAAAAGTTTTGGTCGGTAAGGCTCAAAAGCCTATAAATTAAGGCTTTTTTGGCTGTCCTGATTGACAAGTCTACGATTGCTTATGTAACGAAGCTAAGTTTATATGACTTAAAATCTTTAATATTGACCAATCCCAATAGTAACCCAGAAGCATCTAAGCAAACATCATGGCAGACGTACCTAATAGAAACCAACTACACCAAGAGAACCGCTTATCTTGGAACGAAGCGACCAAAGCACACAACAGTCATAAAAGTGACCAAGCCAAGTTTTTCAAAGCAGGTGGCAGTACCCTATTTCCAGAAGAAAAAGAACTGCTAGGTGACATCGCTGGCTTATCCTTAGTTCATCTCCAATGCAACGCAGGTCAGGACACCTTAAGTTTGGCACAACTGGGTGCTAAAGTAACTGGTGTAGATATCAGTGATGAAGCAATTGACTTTGCTCAAAAGCTATCACAAAAATCTGGCATTTATGCAACATTCCATCGTTCTGATATTTACGATTGGTTAGCAGAAACAGCAAACACGAACGAACGTTTTGATATAGCATTTTGCTCTTACGGCGCAATCTGTTGGCTATCTAATATTACTTTATGGGCAAAAGGTATCGCATCCATACTAAAACCAAATGGGCGATTAGTTGTAGTTGAATTTCATCCATTTGCCATGATGTTTGATGAACAAGGGACGCTAAAATATCCCTATTTTGCTGACGGTCAACCCTTAACTTGGTCAGATGGCATCAGCGATTATGTAGCACAATCGGCTGGTGGGCTAACACCTTGGGTTTATGAAAAGGGAATCGAAAATTTTCGTAATCCCTATCCGTCTCATGAATTTCAATGGGGTACTGGAGAAATTATTACAGCAGTATTAGAAGCTAAGCTAAATCTAGAAGTATTCAAAGAATATTCTTATGCTAATGGTTGCAAGTTATTTGACACAATGGAAGAATTACCCGGACGGCGCATGGTTTCTCCCTCTGATATACCTTCTATCCCTTTGATGTATAGCTTATGCGCTCGGATGCCTATACTTCACGAAAATTGATGGACTCTGATATTTATTAAACTTTGAACAAAAGAAAGTGTACTTCGCTGTTCCTTTGTTTTATTTTATGCTATTCAGTGATCCTAGCCATTGCATGAGCATCAACATAAGTACCAGAGCGGAAAGCGTACTTCCGAAATGTACCCTCTATTACAAAGCCATACTTTTCGTAAAGATGAATGGCGTTGGCATTATCAGTGTAAACAGTCAACTCGATGCGTTTTAGGTTAAGCCACTTTTCAGCTAAGTCTATCACCGATTCTATAAGAGCAGAGCCAATCCTTTGATTTTGGTAGTCGTCATGGACAAGCATACCTAGCTCGCCTACATGATTCCGACGCCCACCGAAGGTATGCAAACTAACCAATCCTACAACTTTTTGTTTTTGTTCCTGGTTGACAACGGCTACTAAACGATACATCCCTGTTGATGGGCTTTCTAATTTCTTTTTGATTTCATCGCGCGATTGGTAGGGCATTTGCAAGGTTCCCCACCGACATTTTGGTTGGAGAAAAAGCTCGGATACGTCTTCCCAATCAGACATTTCAAAAGCACGAATGAACATAACAGTTATCAGATAACAAATCATTTGTCGCTATCAACACATTAGTGTCGTTAATCCAAAAACCTTTCAAATTTTTTACAACAGGAGAAAGTGTGTTTATTGAGAGATTGCCGTTACTTGCTCAGCACAGGTTGTTTTGTGTTTGCTAGATTTTCGAGTAATGATGCTGCAATCGCTGGAGAATCATATGACCTGATCTCTTGCTGAAACCGTTGGGCATTCTGCTTATAGGTTGGAGTCGATAGAATTGTTTCCACCGCACTTTTAATTTCTGCGGGTGTTGGGGTGCTTGTTTTGAGATCAATTCCGGTTCCAGTCCATTGCACTCTGGCGCAAATCTCTGGTTTTTCCTCAGTTTGTCCGGCTGTGACCATCGGCACTCCGTTTGCCAAAGCAATCTGCACGCCATTGAAGCCGCCATTTGTCACCATGACATCCACATGGGGCAACAAACAGGCATGAGGAATAAACGGTTCAATCCGCACATTCTGAGGTATTGCTTTGAGCTTGGCCCTCTCAAGCGGCTGTTTTCCAGTCGTCGCAACGATTAACACCTCCTCATCTGCAAGGGCTTGAATCGTTGGCTCAATGAGATCGCTTGCTTCCGTTGCAACTGTTCCTTGAGTAACGTGGACGACAGGCCGTTCACCCTGCAACTCCTGCCACCAAGCGGGCGGTACGAAGTCAGGGGGAGCCGGAGGCAGAAAAGTGCCAATAAAGTGAACCTGGGGCGGCAAGTCACTCCGTGGATATTCAAACGAAGGCGTTGTTCCTTGAAGGTAGAGAAAGGGTGAAAGTGCAGCCGTGAAAAAATCTTGCCCTTTGGGAGCTAAGCCAATACTAGACCGAACCCGATCTAAGTGAATACGGACATCCCGCATTAATACAGCACGAGAGAAGATGTTGAGTAGCTGATTCCGTAGCAGTCCGCTCATAGAAGGGTTCGGCTGCATTCCTAAGCCAAATGGAGCCGTATCGTGGCTCATAAAGGGTAAAGCAGACATCCCAAACGCTGCCCAGGGTAAACCTGTTTTTTCGTACAGCCAGGACATTCCCAGGAAGAACACATCACACAATAGAATCTCTGCTGGGAATTCATTGAGGATATCAGTGAGATCCTGTAATTGCGTCACCGCTGCATCAATAAAGCCGTGTTTGAGGTAGAACTTAAACTGCGCGACCCCTTTGAGCGCATCGCGCTGTTCCAGCCAACTTTTTTGAATTGTCTCAAATCGCGTTAAATCAATCCCGCGTTGAATCGAAACGTGACGCGCACCCGTCGCTTCGACCTTTTCTTTGAATCCATGCCCGGTGTACCACCACACTTCATGCCCCTGCTCAATCAGTCGCCGCACGATTGGTAGAGCCGGATTGACGTGCCCGGTCGCTGCAATCGTGCCCATCAGAAATCGTGTCATCGGTTTATGAATTAAACGTTTATTTCATAAAGATGAAGGCTACCTCTTGCTTTTGTCAAGCGTTAATGGAACGTTTATTTCATAAACCGAGTAGGATCAAGGCAGACTCACATCAACAGACCACGTACTGGCGTATGGCGCGTAAAGTCCAATCCGTAGAGCAGCCGAAGCGAGCGATTCGAGATGCCGAGACAACTCAGCAGCAGATTCTCGATGCCGCCGAAATTGAGTTTGCTCAACACGGGTTACATGGCACAAGGGTTGACCCAATTGCAACTCGTGCAGGAGTCGCGCCTCGGATGATCTATTACTACTTCCAGAGTAAAGAAGGGCTATATCAAGCCGTATTGCAGCGTCCGGCTGGGGTTCTCCAATCTGTGTTTGAGCAACTTAACCTGGATGCACTGCCTGCCAATGAAGCGTTGAGATCACTGCTTCAAGCCACAATTGAGTACGAAACCACGAACCGAAATCGGGGAATGCTTTTGTTTCAGGAAACAATTCAGAATCAGGGACGGTACTTTAAAGTCATTAATTGGCAGGAGCCGATTGCACAACTGGCAGGCGTTCTAGAACGTGGAATGCAAACGGGTGTTTTTCGCCCGCTTGATGTTCACATGACGACGCTCAATATTATTGGCATTTGTACGTTCTATGCCAATGCTTATGACAACGTGAAGCATCTCACGCCAGATGAGGATTTACTGAGTCAGGAGATGATAGAGCGTTATACCGAAGCTGCAATTCAATTAGTGCTCAGTGGTGTCCAAGCGGATACTTAGACACATACATTCCTTGCAGTGCGATCGCACTGGTGGTAGATCAGGTTCTACATCGTCATACATGGTTTTCCCGACTTTTAGCCTACTTTTGCCATCCCACCTGCGGCTTTTCCATGAGGCTTGTTGTTTCAAAAGCATAAGTCACCCCGCAGATCGCGCAGATCGCATCCTTCATCGCAACCGGCTCAGTCTTGAAAAGATAAGTCGTGATCCTTGCCAGCTCAATTTTCGCAATCCTTTTATAGTGTAAGCCGTGCATCCCACGGGATTAGATAGCGATCACTGTCTCGACTTCCGACTTCCTACCGAGTGAAGCTAGATTTCGGAGCGCCGAAATCTAGCGATCGCTGTCTCGACTTTCGACCCCCTGCTGAACCTCTTGAACTGTGCGAACCAGAGGGAACTCAGCTGACAATCACAACTTCAACCAAAGAATCTCCCACCGCCGCCACACGTCCCAAATCAGCAAAAGCAGATGAAGTTGCCGCATTTACAGTATTCGCTGCGTGAGAAAGCTTGCGCCAGTAACCCAGAGGCGCAACTACCACACCCAGTCGCGTAATGTCGCTAACATGAGCCGGAACCTGAAACGCTCCCCGGTCGTTGAACACCTTCACCAACTGCCCCTCGACGATACCACGAGCCGCTGCATCGGCTGGATGGACAATTACCCTTGGTTCTCTCTGTAATTTGCGGTGCTTGGGCAAATTGGCGAAGCAAGAATTAATAAACTGATGCGGTTTAGCTGATAGCAAACTTAGAGGATAACGCTCTTTTAGCGTCTGATTGCTAATCGGTGACTCCCGCTGCGGAGTATAAGTAGGCAACGGGTCTACTGGCGTTCCTGGTTGAAATTCTTCGCAGCCTTGGCGAAACGCTGGTAACACATAGTTACTATCCACAGCCATAGATGACAGGAACTCGCATTTCCCGGAAGGGGTGGGAAAGTTTCCCATAGAGTGAGGAACCAAGTCGATTTTTAACTTGGCAAACCCTTTCGTTTTGAGCAAATCCATATCAATGCCTTCTAGCGCAGGTGCAGACCAGTCCAAAACCTCGATTGCCATCTGCTCATCGCTAAGTTTAAAGCACTCTTCCTCAAACCCCATCCGAGTTGCCAAACGCCGGAAAAGTTCAATATTTGGGATGGCTTCTCCTAAAGGCGAGATCGCTGGCATATTTAAAGTTACATAGGTGTGTCCCCATGAAAACATCAAATCCAAATTCTCAACTTGAGTAGTAGCAGGCAGCAAAATGTCTGCATAATCAGCGGTATCTGTCATAAACTGCTCGCTGACAACAGTAAACAAATCCTCACGAGACAAACCCGCCACAATTTTGTCCTGTTCAGCTGCTTGGGTAACTGGGTTGCAGTTGTAGACAAACAAAGCCTTAATAGGTGGATTCAGTTCTCCAGTTAAAGTTTGACCAATCTGCCACTGGTTAACCACCCGTGTACCCGACTTAATAAACTCAGGGCGATGCACCACTTCCCAACGAATGGGGAAAGGCCACATAGGAGCCTGTAGCATTCCACCTCCCAAGTGCCGCCACGCACCCACTAAGGCAGGCAAACAGCAAATTGCCCGTATCCCCTGCCCGCCCCCTGCTTGCTTCTCCAGCGCAACTCCCAGACGAATAACTGATGGCTGCGTTGTAGCGTATTCCCTAGCCAGAGTTACGATATCTTCAGCGGGAATTCCCGTAATTTCAGCAACTCGTTCTGGTGGAAATTCGCTAACTCTTTCCTTGAGTTCTGCAAAGCCAACGGTGTAATTTTCTACATAGTCCGCATCAATTAAATTTGCGTTGATAATGACATGCATCAGTCCTAATGCAAAGGCACCATCTGTACCAGGACGAATCGGAATATGCCAATCTGCTTGCGTTGCAGTCTTGGTACGAACTGGGTCAATCACAACTAACTTAGCGCCGTTTTGTCTTGCTTCTTTGATAAATGGCCACAAATGCACGTTGGTGGAGAGTACATTGCAACCCCACAAGATAATGTATTTAGAGTGGGAAAAGGTGTCTGGGTCAGTACCGTGCGTTGCACCATAGGTCATCAGCCAAGCGGTGCTAGTTCCAGAAATGCAGAAGGTGCGTTCGCTGATGGAAGCACCTAGTCGATTGAAGAAGGCGTCGCCAACAGTCAGACCGTTGAGAAGCCCTTCGTGCCCTAGGTAACTGCATGGGAGGATGGCTTCTGCACCATACTGGGCAATAATTTCTTGAAAGCGGTTGGCAATCTCGTCAAGGGCAGCGTCCCAGCTGATCCGCTCGAATTGCCCGCTACCTTTGGGGCCGATTCGTCGCATTGGGTAAAGCACTCGGTCTGGGCTATAAACTCGGTCAAGATAGTCGCTGACTTTGCCGCAAAGAGTGCCTCGTGTAAAAGGATGGTCTGGGTTGCCTCGTACAGATGTGGCTTGGCCATTCTCTACCGTTATGAGCATGGCACAGGTATCGGGGCAATCGTGAGGACACGCGCCGAGTACAAGGGTCTTCTCGCCTATAGTGCTGACCATAATTTTGCCCCGATGATTACAGGATTTTGGTCTTATATTTAGCGATCGCGTCTCTGAAAAACTGTCAAGAAAGTTACATAAAAATGAATTCTGCTTTCGTTATCTCTACGAGCGGAATTTTTGGGACAGCAGTAGGATTTAACTAAATAAATCGGGCTGAAACTGTAATGCATTAATGGCAGAGGAACTATCCCGCGCCTCAAATAGTGGAGCAGTAGGTGGAGTGAACACTTCAACATTAAGGGCTGACGCCTTTATGCACTAATTGGAATACGGTTTCTTGAGGGCGATCGCCCGCTTATTTTCAAAATTAGAAGAAATTTTGATGCCCCCAATTGGTGCTGGTTTTTGTAAGTAGCGATCGCCTTGAACAAAGGATGTCTGCAACCGCATTCAGTAGAAGGGATAAGTATAAATATTTACAGGTATTGGCGGACAGCTCTCACTTAAGACGCTATCTTTAACACTTGCTCCCCAGAAGAAACAACTTTATCTACAAAGTGGGAGGCGCGGTGATAAGTCAATGTGAGTCGAAAGGTTTTACTGCCTGACCCGCATGGCTTCGACTGCGACAGTGACCCAGTTGGCTGTGAAAAAAGGTAAATGAGAGATGGGGAAAGGCGATCACTCACTTAAACGGGTCAGGCTAAATAGATAAACCACTTTACCGCCAGTAACGAGGTCTGCCACGAAACACCCTTGGCAGTGCGGAGAGCCTCGATCTCCAGCACATCTGGTCTACTGACAGATGGGATTAAGCTACTTGACCATTCATACATGAGGTTTAATCTCCCTGCCGTTGTCCCAAAAGAGCCTTTATCACCACGACATAGGTGAGATGAGAATCACATCAATTTAAAAGTTTAACGACATAAGTTTGATAACACGACAAAGAATTTCTTTTCCGACAGCAGGAGTTGAGACAACTACCAAATTGCTACTTTGGTGGCTAGAGCATTTGAAAAGGTGCTAGTTTACGAGATGGAATCGCAAAAGTTTCCTAAATCATAACTGGTACCTTCTTCCATCTAAGGCTGTCTTAGATGGAAGAAGTGATGAATACAATCACCGGGATCGCTGTCCCCGTCTTACAAATGGTCGGCGATTCGTTGGAGAACTTCTCCATTTAGCCGGTTAGCTAGCTCAATGCCTGGTTGCAACTTGTTACGGCAGGTTTGGAAAGTGTAGTCTTTGTTAGCCGTTCGCAAGTCATGCTTCATCCAGAATGCGATTGATTCCTCTTCTGCATGAGTTGCCAATCTATCCTTAATGAAGGTACGGAATATTTTCCTTAAAGTGTGGGGGGCCAACGGGGTTCCAGTTAGCCGTTCAATTGGATACCTAACTTTTGAAGTCATCTGTGAAGCATCATTCAATGGCTTCTTATTGATGGGACCAAAGAAAAGATAGTTATGCTCTTCCGGCTGGAGAACGCTTCTCATTCCTTTGTAAGTAATTTTATGGCGTCGATGGACGCTCACGACTTCATCGTAAAGCCACTGATTCAAATAATCGTAAAAGTACGAACCATCGGGAAATTGAGTATTGGGAACCTCGCCAACCCACTCTCCATAAGCATCGCCAGTTTTGTAATCGTCGGGTAGGAGATGAATGTAATAGCGGGCTTCCAAAGGATTAAGCATCCGGTCTTTGGGAATAAAAATATCCCCGTGAAAACTGCCGTGTTTGAAGGTTTCGCCTATTCGGAGTTCGCGGAATGTTCGGCCTCGATCCGGGGGAACCAGTACAAAGAAAGCAAAAATCAGGAATCGCATCAAGGAGTTAGCTCTAGCCTGCATAGAGCGCTTTTTTAGTTGAGGAATTCCGCTTTTTAAATTCGAGTCAACATGGGTAAGATTGGCTTCTATCCTGAGTTTTTCTAAAGCTAATAAAGTTTGTTCCCAGGTAATAGCTTTCTCATGATAAGGTACCGCCGGACGGGAGCTACGTTTTTCTTGGTCCAGCTGCTTGCAGAAAACTCTCAATCGTTTTACAACAGGAACATCCATGCACTCCCCATGATAATCCTCATCTGTCTGTTCGCGATAAAGAAATTTCGCTAGGGATATTACTCCCTCGACGTACATTGCTTTTGTACCAGGACTTGGCGGATTATTTAACCATTTAAAGTAGTCTTCCAACTTCTCTACAGTTTCTGTAGCAACTTCTCTAGCTTTTTCTATCGCCAATCCTTTGGCATAAATCCACTTATCATAACTGTCGAACTCGCCCACGGAATACTTCAATCGAATTACTGGAATTAGTGAGCTTAAGGATAACTCCTCCAAAGGAATTTGTTTAGCCCGGTATAGCCAACCTAAAAATCTTTTCGCGTGTTCGCGGCGGATTTTTCGGCTAGATTCCTTATAGCCACGCACTTTCATCCAATCTTCAAAGGCTTGGATTTCTCCAGCTATTCTGGCAAGTTCTTGCTTAATGCTCTCCTCTTCCTCACTAGATTCGGGGAAGTAATCTTCTACATCAAAGCTCAAAGCAAACTTATCTAGAGTATTGGCTGGTCGATTAGTTAATTTTTTTCGCTGCATCACCCCTTTGCCTTTTAAATAAAACCTATAGCCCTGCTTCCCTCCGCTTTCATTCAGCGAGCCAGTAACCAGCCAGTTCTGCTCATCAACCCAATCCAAAAACTTGTTCAAGTAACTTCTGGGCTGACATTGTTTGTTCGCTGGAGTTTGGAAAAATTGAAAAGTTTTTTCCTGTGCCTCCCGAAACTCAGAGAGTTTTGAAAGAGGCAGGGTCGCAAGAAATTGACGAATGGTTGAAATCTCATCTGCCGTGAGCCGTTTTCCTTGGGGTAGTACCCCAGAAAGCCCTGGAACCGTAAAGCGAAACAAGGCACTCTGAACGAAGGAAAAATCATTGGCGTTGTTATGATGTTTATATGCATCAACTACCTCCAATACATTCGCCGGAATGCCAAAAATCGGTGTTTTGCTGTTCATATTTCTCATCGCTTTAGCTGTTTTAGTTCATGCGTATTAACAAAAAAATCTCTAATCATCAGGTTTGGTAATAAACACTCTCCCTTACCTTCTGCTCATTATAGAATAAAAAAGAGTCAGTAGGATATACGGCACGCCCTGTTTACGCAATAATGGACTGTACGAAATTGATGCTGAAGCACCTCGACGTTTCGCTAGTAATTACTGAGGCTTCTATTAATTCTTAATAGTTTGTTTGTCAGGTAATTCTATAAAAAGCTTCTCCAGCAAGCTTTTTAGGCGGTTACGTTAAAGATAAATTTGATTAAAGCGCTTAATTAGGAGCCAAGAACTAAGAACAAAGTCTTGCAAAAATTGAAGTGATTAAACTTTAATTTTGACAAAAATCTTCTATAAACCCCTTCTATAGTTATAGAAGGCTGAAAATTCTCCATTTATGCACATAAACAAAATTTATGTATGGTAAGGGTTAGAACAGATAGAATTTTTCAAGCATCCTTATAGAACGCCTTCTACGCTGGTATTAGAAAATAAATTTTGGAATTTGGTTCGTGCGTATAAACTGGAGTAACCGATGGCAAAGATTAGAAAGAGTAGTATCAGGCCAGAACACCGAAAAAAGCCAAGCCACAAAGGAAAGCAGTGCCAGCGAGGGAAAGGATTAATTTACGATGAGCTAAAAGAAAGATTAAATCTAACGATTACTCCCACCGGAAAAGCAAAGCTAGAAGCTAAAGCTAAAGCGGAGCAATGTAGCATTTCAACACTAATTGAGGAGTTTGCTAGAAGTGCAGCTTTTGAAGAATTTCATGTGAGCGCTGACGTTCAACCCTCTACTTCCTTCGAGAAGACGAAAGAAATTTTACCGTCACCGCAACCGTCGCAGAAGTCAACAGAATAACCGAGTTCACCGTTAATATTCCGAAGCAACCCACTCTAATAGATACAACTCTTAGAATGGGTGTGTGGTTCCGGTAATAGAAGTAATTGCAGTTACTATTACCCAACCTTCAGTGGTTATAATAATCTCACTTTTCATCTAGATGAAGCACCATTGGGACATCTTCCCTCTGTTGTGATACATATTGAATTAGCTCCATCAGAGCCAACTAGACAACCTTTTATGAATTCATTTTTTTATCGCTTAGACTCCTGTGGGTTGTAGCCATTCTCTATCAATGAAAGCTATTTATCCAATACCCAAGGATTGTCCACTTCTGATGGGAGCAGTGATGTGAATGAGTGCTAGTAACTCTTCTCGAAAACACAAACCTCTCTCTCACTCTGTCTTGAAATTGCTTTCTAAAAAGCTATTGTCTCACGCTTATTTCCGCTTAACTGGCGGATGATTTTAATGACCTTTCAGTCCCGTCAAGCGGAATTTCAGTTTTGCGACATCTAAATCCCATCCAAGAGCTGGAACTATGTTTCTGTTAAATCGGCATCCGTTGTATAGAGTGCCTAACATTGCCCTAGAGTTAGGCACTCCAGTTGATTGACCCGAACCCAACTGATTAGTAGAATGCCTAACATAGCCCTAAGGTTAGGCACTCCGGTCATGTTTATCCGAACTAAAATTATTAAGGGACAACCTTACCGTTACCTGGTCGAAACTTATAAAACCGCTGACGGTCAAAAACGCCAAAAGGTACTCAAATATTTAGGTCATGCTCCCACCCTACCGGATGATGCTCCAACGGCTGTTGTACTGTTTGCTGGAGGCGGTGGGGTAGAAGCTGGCATGGTCATGGCTGGTGTTAGACCTGTCTTGAGCGTGGAATGCGACCCCAGTCGAACAGAACTTTCTGCCGCACTTGCTGCCTCGTTATCGCTGAACTTTAAACCCTATGGCACTCAGGTCGTTCAACAAACGGTTCAAGAACTTGCTGTAGCCGGTTTCCCCGGATTCCCCCAGCCGGATTATCTGCACGCTTCTCCGGTCTGCTCAAACTTTAGTAAGGCGCTGGGAAACGGTACCGAGCAATCAGTAGATTTGGAAGCGGCAACTGCTGTAGCCACTGCGATACGGGTATTGCAGCCCAAATGTTTCACGCTGGAGAACGTATCAGGATATAGACAATCCAAATCATGGCTTCTTATTCAGGATGAGCTTGTAGCGTTGGGATATCAGATAACAGCCGCAGTGCTGGATACGGCAGATTATGGGGTTCCTCAGTCTCGAAAGCGATTGATTGTCAAAGCCGCAAGAGGAAAAGCGCCAGGGCTACCACCGGGGCAAAGCCGGGTGGGCTGGTATGAGTTTGTTAAAGATTTAATCCCATCGCTGCCTGACTCTCAACTTCTCCCAAATCAACAGAAGGTACTTGAGGAGAAGCTGGCGATTTGTCCGGGGATTCCAGCTCTCTTAATTGAGCGCATTGGGTTTAGGAACGCTTTGCCGAAACTGAGGGAACCCACGGAGCCAATCTGGACGATTAAGAGAGCCATCTTTACAGACCAAAAACAAGCTGTTCGCAGCCGGTTTATTGATTTGTGGTTTGATGACGGCACGGTTAAGAGATTAACGGTGGAAGCAGCAGCGCGGCTTCAAGCTTTCCCTAACTGGTATTACTTACCCGAACCAATCAATGTGGCAGGCTCGCTTCTGGGTTATAGCGTACCGCCGCACTTTGCACAGCAACTTTACTCACCTTAAGCGATCGCTCAAGGTGGGGAGCGTTATTGGACTTTCTAAAACAGACCTAGAGCGGGCGAGAGCGATCGCACAAGGTAAATCGGAATCGTTATTGGAATCTAAAACAGACCCAGAGCGGGCAAGAGCGATCGCACAAGGTGAATTGGGAGCGCTATTAGACTTTCTAGAACAGACCCAGAGCTGGCGAGAGCGATCGCACAAGGTAAATCGGAATCGTTATTGGAATCTAAAACAGACCTAGAGCGGGCGGGAGTGATCGCACGCTGACAACTTCAATAAACTTAACCGAATGTGCTTGCAGACTACAGAAATCAGGATTTTCCTAAAAACGAAGCAAAATCTCGATCAATTTCGCGTGCGAGTTCAACCTGCCCGCTTATAATTCTTTCAGGCCTCGCAAGTTGACTTGGCATCGAATGCTTCCAGGACGACCGCGTTCTGAGAAGTCAACCCGGAAGTGACTTCAGCTTCCGGAAAAGCACTCGGAAAGAGCGCTGTTGATCAACAACTAAATATTTGCCACGGGCTAGGAATTTTTTCCTAACTCAGAAGGTGTGAAAGTTTGACGACGATATCACCAACTGAGAATGCGCGATGAAGGCTAACCACGAAATCAATCGTGGGGAGCTAGACCGTGGCAATTACATTTTACTGAATCTGGCTCCAAACTTGTCAAAATTTTCAACTTTTTTTGCTCAAGTTGCTTCAAAGATTCAATAAATCCTCGCTCCAGAGCCTCCATCGCGCCCTACATATGCTTTTGGGGGTTTTTATGGTTGCGCCAACATCTGGAAACAAATCTTTTTCTTCAGTCGGATCTTTCCCAACTCACCGGGAAGAATGGATCAACGGTAGTGGAATCTTGGATGAAATCGCCTGCCTCAACCTCAAAAGTCTAGATGACCCAACCAAAATTGCTCAGCTACTCTCCTGGAAAGCCTACGGCGGCACATCTGGGTGGTACGTTCAAGGAATTGACCCGATAACCGGCGCTGACCGAAATTTCGGGCAGTTCAAACCCAACGAACCGATTCAATTTCCCGATTCGGATAAACCGCAAAAATATTTCAGTTTCCCCAAAGGTGCTGTCTCAGAAGCTATCTTCCTGCGAATTTCTTTGAGTGCTTGGCACCTGGTCGCTTGTCGTTATGGGGTGACTATGCCTCATCAGATTGAAATCAATGATTTGGGAGAAGCCATCGGTTTCTGGGCTTGGGTACTAGAACACCCGGAAATCCCGATTACCATTACCGAGGGCGTTAAAAAAGCCGCGTGCTTGCTTTCCGGTGGCTACGTTGGAATCGCTCTAACTGGGGTCTGGAACGGTCAACAAAAGAAACGGACTTTGATACCGACCTTACAACCTTTCGTTACCGCAGGACGCCCGGTTGACTTGGCATTTGACGCTGATATTGTGGTCAAGTCCGAAGTCCAATCCGCACTCAAGTTCTTAGGTCATCTGCTCAATATTGCCAAAGCGATTGTCCGCATTGTCACTTGGGATTTACAACTAGGGAAGGGTTGCGATGATTTCATCGTGGCTCATGGTCAAGAGAAATGGGACGAAGTTGTGAATAACGCGACGCCTTATAGTGAGTGGCTCAAGAAACTGGAACAGCAGTTTCACGGATATCGCAGTTCTGACAATCAGCGTCAAAGAACCGGAAAGATTCCCCCAGCAGATATGGTGGCTCATGAAATCGCCGCAGAATACCGCGAACAACTCGCCTTCAACGATGAAATCGGTTATTGGATGCGCTATGAAGCTGACAATCCTGGGATGTGGTCTATCGAGACGAATGAATATATGGAGTCGATTGTCGCCAAAATTTTGGATTCTAAAGGAATCAGAGGCTATGGTGCCTATAGCTATGTCACCAACGTGGTGAAGAGCCTACGGGTTTTGCTGATTAAACGCAAATGGGTAGAACCCTCCCCGAAACAACTGCTCCCTTTCCGCAATGGGGTTCTGGAAATCTCGACTTGTAAGCTCCTCCCTCACTCGCCCGGTTATCACTTCACCTGGCAGTTACCCCGCGACCACGACCCGAATGGAACGAATTGGAGCCGGATTGAAGCGTTTCTCGACCATCTTTCCAACGGGAATACAGCGATTAAGGAAACCTTACTGTGTTTTTGCAATGCGGTCTTAAAAGGGCGCAAAGACCTGCACAAGTTCCTGCACTTGATTGGTCTGGGTGGAACAGGTAAGGGAACCTTTGGACGATTGCTAACCGATTTAATCGGCTCTGACAACATCTACAGCACGACTTTGGAAGATTGGTGTGGAAATCGATTTGAAGCTGCCAACGCTTATAAAAAGCGTTTAGTCGTGTTCTGGGATGAAGATAAGCAGACTGGGAAACTTGGTAAGTTTCTCTCTCTAACGGGTGATGATTGGATACGTGCTGAAGAGAAGGGGAAAAAAGGCTTCCAGTATCAATATGACGGTTTGACGCTGGTTTTATCGAATCTTCCTATCTTCACCGGGGATGCTGCCTCCCGAATAGCGCGACGGGTGATTACGGTCCCTTGCAATAACCCGGTCTCCACCCGCTCGCGTCGCGACCTAAATGCTGAGTTCACCGGCGAGTTAGATGCTTTTACCAATCATGTTTTAAGTCTTTCGGATGCTCACGTGACTAAGGTGCTGATGGGGCTGGTGGATATCCCAGAATGCACGTTGGAATTTTGGGAAAACCGCGCCCGGGTTGATTCGATTGCCGCCTGGGTCAATGACTGGGTAATTTACGATGTTTTGGCTGTGACTCCGGTTGGTAACGATAAGGAGGAGGGATTCAATGGCACTCCTCGGACTTTGTACGGGTCGTATTGCTTGCACTGCAAACAATCCGGGACTTCTCCCAAAGCCAATAAGAATTTCAGTCCAGATTTATTGGAGTTGTGTCGGAGTGTCTTGGGTTGGGAGGTGTCGCGCAAGGTGACGAAAATCGGGAAGTTTATTCAGGGTTTGAGGTTGCGGACTGATTGGGATCAAGAGATTCCAACCCATGACTTTTTGTTGATGCAGCGGGTGACGGATGAGAATTCTGGCGGTCGCTCGGAAGATGACGGATTGAGTCATGGATTGGGTGACGGGTCAGAAGCTTTGCTGGTCAAGGTTTCTAGCTTAAGTGACGAATCTTCTTTAATTTATAAAGGAGATCCAATATCTAAAGAGGCACTGACAATCCAATCTAATCATGAACAATGGGAAACTCCTCAGGTGACACCGAGGTTCAACCTTTTATTAGATAAGGGTTCTGAAGAGTCACTAGGATTGGACGCTGTGTCTGTCACCTGCGAGGAAACCCTAGAGGGACAATTAGCCAACTTACAGTCAGCAGCATCAGACACCACGTCTAATGCTGCTGAGGAAACTCCAGCACTCCAATTAGCTAACTTATTGTTGCAGTGTCAGACTTGGGCCGAGATAGAGAATGCGGTTTCTTTATATGAGGCTTACAAGAATGAAGCTTGGAAGCTTCTAGACCCGCAGCAGCAACGACGCATCAAAACCCTCAAGGTGAGGTCTTTACTCCGAGTGGGTTCGCGGGTCTGTATTGACCCAAGTTCTTGGAGTCCTTTATCGCCTTATATCGGAAAGCTAGGCACGGTCAGGAAGGTGACAGATTTCGGCTACTACGAGGTGCAACCAGACGGGGAAAATAAGCGAATCAATTATGGGGTTGAAGACCTCAAACCCGTGGAAACGCCACTTGGGTTCGGCAAGCGGTAACTTTCTTTTGTCAGCACCAGATAGACAAGCATTCCGCCCTGTGGAAACGCCACTTGGGTACGACAAGCGGTAACTCCGGGTAGACGAAGCTAAAGTCTCTCGCTGGACTGACTTTTCGCTCTATTCATGAATCGTTAACTCCGAAGGTTAATCTCGCTTTTGACCGGGACATTGGTAAATTATGAGTTTTAGGCTGAGTGCGAGCGCTCAATTTTGAGAGCGATTTTTCGGGGGACATGGACCGCGGTGAATGCATTGCGCCTTCATCCTGCTTTGGCTAGACCCGGACGAGTTCTTGGAATCAGAAAATTAGTCGTCACTCGCACGTCCTTCGGTCCTCAGTGGGGGCAACTCGGAAAGCTTTGACCGAGAATACTGTCTATACTCCACAGCCTGGTAGCTCTGAGCGCAAACAGATTCTAGATGCCTTGCACCGACCAGTGGCAGCTTCCGCTAAACAAAGCGGTTGGATTCAAAGTGGAGTGCCTAAAAGTGTCAGAGAGTTGGGCATTCAAGCAAGGGATTTCACAGATGCCTTGCAGCAAACCCATCAACTACAGAGGAACTCCAGATTGAAGTGCTATCGAACCGGGGAATTTGATAATGGGATCTGCGCCCTGTTGCATAAACCGAATCGTCGATGGCGTACAGTAGAATTTGTCATCGGGGCGACTGATATCCCCGATGAAGGATAGACCACAAATTTGGTACTCCCTCCGAGATTTTCAGATAGATGCTCTAGCACCCTCGCTCTCGCCGAGTGTAAGGAATATCCAACCGCTCCACAGCTTTTCGCTTCGTCTCTTCCCCGCGTCGGTCATACTTGGCAGTGGTCACTGGTGAAGCGTGTCCCGCGAGTTTCTGCACCGTGACAATATCAGTACCAGCATCGAGGAGGTCTGAGCAGAACGTCCTTCTAAAATCGTGGGGAGAAAACGCCGCTACAAGAGCTTCATTCGCGCGTTTTTGCACAATCAATAACACCGCTTGGGGAGTCATCCGTCGCCGTTCCACCCGTCCGCCTTTCCTGATGGGACATAATAGCGGACCTGGTGACAAGCCTCTGACAACAAGCCAGTCTTCCACAAGTGTGCTCGCTACACTCGACAAATACACCGTGCGGTCTTTCCCGCCTTTCCCGTCGCGCACTTCCAGCTGACCGCGGCTGGCATTAAAATCTTTCAAGTCCAACTTGACTGCTTCAGCCCGACGCAATCCAGCGCCCCTCAAAATAGCGATGAGCGCCGCATCTCTAGCACCCGTGGGTGTTGCGTCATCAACGCACACCTGAAAGAGCGCGGCAATTTCATCAGGACTCAGTGCCCGTCCTCTGAGTCCTTTTTTGACCTTTACGCTCGGAAAATCCACCGCATGAGCATAATCAGTCGCATCCATCAAATCCAATCTCAGCGCCTCTTTGAGCACTCTTCTCAACGCACACAGCATCTTATTCGCTGTCGCCGGGGCGTATCGTTTCATCAGCGCCGTGCGGATAGCCGCAGTATTCTGATAACGCAGCGCTGCCCAATTCAGTGTCATCGCATCGCACTGATTGTTCGTCAAGAGTCGAGCGATCGCATCCAATGCCTGTCTCATTGTCGGTCTAGAACCATCCGCCAGCCCATCCAAATATACCGCCGCCGGGTGTTGGGTTAGTGGCAGCGGTGTTGTCATCACCAGAGTTTTCGCGGCTAGGCGACTCATTTACTTATCAGAAGTGTTGTTCTAAAAAGCTATTTAATCATGGAGTTAGTTCGCTTGGGAACTAATCGATGGGGTGGAGAGCGATCGCGTTGGTCTTGCTTGGGTTGGCTGGATGTCTAGCCACTCAGTCACCACTGAGTGGCACTCTCACAAAGACCAGCTTACTCAGCCCACAAGAGGAGCTAGTACATACAGTTCTACCTTACACAGTCTGTAGTTAGTGTTGTCATGGCCACACCCACCAAAGCTCAATGCCTAGAGACTAAGTTGCAAGGGCAACCATTTCGGCGCTCCGAAATGTTTATTTTTACCTGAATTCAATTCCTAGAGACTAAGAGGGTTGCAAAGCTAACAATCTGTTGCAATTCATTAGCCTGTATAGGTTTCGTAGCCAATGTTTTAGGGGACTAATTGCCAGAGGAGAACTCGCACCAGTAGGGATACCCCAATGCCGAGAGGAAGGTATCACAATAGCGATCACGTGTTTTATCTCAAGTAAAGTCTCTTCTAGTTCTGGCGATCGCTTGATTTAATCCTTGACTATGAATCCAACCCACATCACCCCCGTAAACCATTCGGTCATTGGCATCGGCTAAGAAAACGTGGTCAACTCCTGCTAAGTTCTTCCACGTCCTCACCGCTATCCCGTCCCTCAGCCGCATAATTGGATTAGCGCTTTTGAAATCTACCTTTTCCTTTTTTCTTTGTATTAAGAAATTAAACATGGGTTGTTGTCAAATTATTTAGTTCAGCAACTAAAACGTCCAGATGTTACTATGTTTGTCCTTTATTTGCTTGGCGCGCGACTACGCCGCGCCATTGCTTGTGACAGTTGCGTAAGTCCTGAACGGGTTAAAACACGCAAATCATCGAAGAAGGTTTTGCGGGTAGGCAAGTGAGAAGGTAGGAGTTTGTATTTCTGGTCGAGCAGCTCCAACAACGTGCGGAATAGTAGGGGCAGGATGTTGAGGGTGGCGAGGAACGAGGGGAGATACTGCTTGCCGCGCCCAAAATTATGTTCCAGGTTGTAGCTCTTGATCTTGAGGGTGTTGTTGTTCTCGTTTTCCACCTTCCATCGAGTACGACCCGCTAGGATGATCTCTGCTACGGTGTTATCAATAATGGTGTGGTTGGTGGCAAACGAGTTTTTGTAGATCACCTTACCATCAGGACGGCTCACCATCAGTTCACACCAATTGACCAACAGAGCGTCATCGCCATCTCTCAGTTGCTTAAGAAATTTGACGGATATACTGATGAGTACGGTCAGGTATCTTGGGTATAAATATTTACGCAAGTTGGTTCGCCTTCTGTCCGTCTCCCCCGAAAAAAATCGCTCTTCTACATAAAAACCTTTTCTGTACCTCAATAAGTTTAGTAGAACTACCCAGGGTTCGGTTTCCTGTCCACTAGGACATAACTTTGGGACTTTGAGTTAGCATTGCCAAAACTGAAGTATCTACAACACCGTGTTCTAGATTTCAACGAGGAAGCCAAAATGTCGAGCTTAGGATGTCAGAATACCATTGACAAATTCTGCATATTATATGCTTGCAGAAGTGACAACGGTTATCCCAGCTTTAAACCATCAATTCAAAAGCAATTAAGAAGCAGAATGGAGAAGCAAGTTCAGTTACATCCAGAATGGGAAGATAGCCATTACGTTCAATATTTTGGAGAAACGCTCGACGATGATTCAAAATCTGAGTTTGAACGGCAGTTAGCTCATTTGCATCTAGTTGCTTATTTTGACCTATCTCGATGTCATTTTGTCCAGCAATTTTCTCGAAAATTTCCATTTCCTACAGCAACTTGCATCAAGTTTTTTGATCTGACAAGTGATTTCTTATATAACCGAGAAAAACTGAAAAAATGCATTCAGGGGTACAACTTTCAAGATGCTAGCGGTGCTAATCTAAAAACTTATCTACAAGGTGCCTTAAGAAATACCATCTTAGACCAGATAAATTGTGAATCTCCTTGGCATCTGTTGTGTGACGTAGACTTAAGTAGCCGAAGAAAATTTAATAATGAAAAACAAAAATTACGAGAAGCCCTTTTAAGACAAGGAATAATTGAGCCGAATATTACTCGATACATTTTTGCTTGGCAATACTTCGTACCAATTTACAAAAATAATAGAGTTCATAATCCTACCACAAGAACTACTAGAAGATGGCCTGAACCGGAACTCCTGGATTTTGAAGAAACAACTAGGGACTACAACTCCAATCGATTTCAGGCTGATGCACCTCTACAGGTGTCTTCTAGTCCAGAAGTAACGCCTGAAATGATTAAAAAATGGATGAAAATCTGCATTGAAGCGTTGCAACATTATCCAATACTAGTTGAAATTTCTCGCGATGCAGATAGTTATGAAAAACAGCACGAACCATCTATGAATCCTTGGGAATTTTTTGAGTTGGAAGAGAAACCAGTAGATTTTATGGGACGGGCTGATCTAATGTTTCGGAAAGAAATACAGCAGATTAATAATAGCCTCGAAAAAATTCGCAGTAAGATTCCTCAGGAAGTCCGAAAGGCAGTTATGCCGTTATGTTACCCCCATGAATTTTCTCTTCTGGTTCAAGAGCAATTTGCAAGTAAAGTTGGAATAAACCAAGGAACAGTTGCACGTTATATATCAAATGTTTATAAAACTCCATTACTAATGATATTTGAAACTTTCATCACTGACACAATGAAGACTAGCCCTCAAGTCTGGGCGCAAAGATATGTAGAAAAATTTTTAGAGGAAAGATTCTCGAACCCCAATCACTCAGATTTAATTGAGGAAGCTTTAATTAATTCTATCGAAACCCTTGATAATTTAAGGCAAACTATTTTGCGGCTCCGCTACGGGCAGAGAATGGACGTGGAAGAAATTGCCGATTATTGTAGCAAAATAAAAATTGCTGAATTGGCTGAAGTTACTCAAGAACTGAGCGCAGCTAAAAATCAATTACAAGAAGCAGTCATCACTCAAATCAATAATCTTAAGCTGGATTGTGTTCATTCATGGTTAAAAAGCTACTATCAACAAATAGTTCACATTCAATTGTTAGAAGCCTTTAAGAAATTAGAAGTTTCTATACAAGAACTGATACAAATGCAATATTGTCAGAGAATAGCTGAACAACAACTAGTAATTCTTAAACCTAGCTGGAATGTGAAACAAGCAACTAGTCATGCCAAGCAGCAGTTGCAGAGTTCTCTAATCCAATGGGTTTATGATGTTTTTGGTCTTTCTCTAGAGCCAGAAAAAGAACAGGTTAATGAGGTAGTTGAAGTCTGGTTGAAAACTTTGTACTCTGTTGAACTGTAAGTGATATTAGGAAAAATAATTATGTTTAGTTTACGAGAATTATCAACCATTTATCCCAAGCAGCTGTGGTTAAAGCTATCAATTGAGCTTCAAGAAAAAGCATGGGAGCGATCGCAACGCCATTCCAATGCGACTGCCCGCTGTAATGCTTATCTCAATGACCTTTGCCTGAATACTTTTGTCCCCTGGCTTAAGGCTTGGTTTGAAGAAGAGCAACCAGCAGAAGAAGCTAGTACCTTTCAGTCAAGTTTTACCAGTAGTACCTTTGAGTCAAATTGTACCAGCATATTTCCCGAATCATCCTTGCCAAGCCTCTGGGAATTTGTTAACGGCAGTGTCATCAAAGTAGGTAAGATTCGACTAGCACTTATTCCCAGTGAAAGTAATGATTCGGAGGAATTTTGCATTCCGCAAGAGTGGGTCGATCTTCCTAACTGGAGAGCCGACTATTATCTTGCAGTACAAGTGAGTGTGAACAATCAGAATGAATCTTGCCTGCGGCTGTGGGGATATGTTAGCCATCAAAATCTTAAGAAAAGGGGAATATACGATGAAAGCGATCGCGCCTACTACATCGCTCAACAACATCTAGCTGAAGATTTGACCATGATGTTGCTAGAGCCGGAGCCAATTCTCAATAAACAAATACAGATAGAGTCGGCATCGAGTTTGTCAAAAGAAATAGCTAACAACTTGTTGGAAAAACTAGGAAACTCATCAGTTTATTTTCCTCAACTTGCTGTCAGTTTTGAACAGTGGGCGGCGTTGCTGGCCAACGAACAATGGAGACAAGAGTTATACGAGCGACGGTTAGGGAAATTTGTTGTAGCGGCGGCACATAAGCAAACCTCTATTAACTTAGGGCAATGGTTTCAAGAGGTATTTGAGGCGGGTTGGCAATCTATTGATACACTTTTGAATACAGACTCAGGAAATTTAGCCTTTAGTTTCAGACAAGGTAGACCTCCTGTTACAGAGGCTAGAAAGGTTTTTGTTGAGGGAATTAAACTGATTGATTTAGGGATGGAACTGGAGAATCAATCGGTGGCGCTGCTGGTTGGTTTAGCACCCGAGACTGAGCAAAGAGTGGGGATTCGCGTGCAACTCTATCCAGCAGGTGGGCAAACTTACCTGCCTTCCAATATCAAACTGATTCTCCTCTCTCAATCAGGAGCAACGCTTCAGGAATACAAAGCGCGAACTCAAGATAGCTTGATTCAACTAAAACGATTTACCTGTCCGATGGGAAAATGTTTCAGTGTCAAAGTGGCTCTTGATGATTTCAGTATTACAGAAGATTTTGTGATTGAACCGCTTAGTGGAAAAGAGCCGTGACTAATTTAGTTGTTTTGAACCTAGGAAAGGGTGACTTGTACAACGGCTTTCCTTTTGTCACAGCTTGGCTACAATCCCAGAATACTCCCCAAAGGCGGCAAATTACAGGCAGCTTACCAACAGCCCCAGATATTCTCGACCTATACCGTCGTTGGCAATTACTTTATGAGTTACTCTATCAGGCTCGCTCTCTGACGATACGCAGGCATCAACCTCAACCAATCGATGAAGACATTGAAATTGATGACTCCGACGTGACTCACGTTTGTGATGCCGATTTTTATGAAGTAAGTCAAGAGTTACAAAACCGAATTGATACTTGGCTCGATTCTGAAGGATTTAGCGACATCTCCCGCCAACTTTATAAGCAACTAGACTCAGCGCAGGAAATTCGAGTCATTATTCAAACTGAAGACAACCAACTCAGAAAATTACCCTGGTATACTTGGCGATTTTTTAGGGATTACCCACTAGCAGAAGTCTCCTTAAGTCCCCTCAACTTTGAACCCGGAAAAGCTGCCAAAAATTCTACCAAGCAAGTGAGGATATTGGCGATTCTGGGCGATTCGGCTGGAATTGATATTGAGGCAGATAAGCGGTTGCTGGAGAATTTAAAAGATGCACAAACCGTCTTTTTGGTAGAACCCCAGCGTCGGGAATTGAATGAACAGCTTTGGGATAGCCAGGGATGGGATATCCTTTTTTTCGCTGGGCATAGTTCGACGCAAGCTGATGGTGATTCGGGTCAAATTTATATCAGTCCTACCGACAGTTTAACAATTACTCAGTTAAAGAATGCTCTGAATGAAGCGATCGCACGCGGTTTGCAACTAGCGATTTTTAACTCGTGTGATGGGTTAGGGTTAGCAGGGCAGTTGGCGGATTTGCACATCCCTCAAATGATTGTAATGCGGGAACCGGTGCCAGATTTGGTGGCACAGGAGTTTTTGAAGTACTTTCTTACAGAGTTTGCTGGCGGTCGGTCGTTCGATGTAGCTGTGCGAAAAGCGCGGGAAAGGTTGCAAGGGATAGAGGGTGAATTTCCCGGTGCTAGCTGGTTACCAGTGACTTTTCAGAATCCGGCTGAGGTGCCACCCAATTGGAACGATTTCCTCAATGAACCAGAATCACCAACTGACTCTCCCCAACCGATACGCCAGCAAACCCCAACCTCGTTAATGTCGGGTGGTTTGTGGCGGGTGCTGTTGGCGAGTTTGGCAGTCACTGGCTTGGTGATGGGGGGACGTGCGTTTGGTTTATTACAGTCATGGGAACTTAAAGCTTTCGACCAGTTGGTGCGGCTACGCCCTAATGAAAGGCAGGATTCGCGTCTTTTGGTCGTCGCCATCACTGAAGCGGATTTTCAGCTTCCCGAGCAGAAATCCCGCAAAGGCTCACTATCGGATTTAGCACTAGCGAGACTATTAGAGAAACTGGAGTCCTATCAACCGCGAGCCATTGGTTTAGATATCTATCGCGATTTCCCTGTAGACCCTAACCAACCAGAATTAGCCACCCGCCTGAAAAACAGCGAGAGCGCTAGCTTCGCTTCACGCATCTTCGCCATTTGCAAAGTTAGCGAACAGAAGCTCAACGAACCAAGCATTGCACCCCCTCCTGAAATTCCGACAGAACGCCAAGGTTTTAGTGATTTAGTCAAAGACCCTGATGGTATTATCCGTCGCCATCTCATCGCAATGAACCCAAACGCCAAATCTGCTTGTGCCACACCAAACGCCTTGAGTGCCCAGCTAGCATTTCGTTATCTAAAGGCGGAGGGGATTGAAGCCAAATACAATAATAAAAATCAATTGCAGGCCGGTAAGGTTATTTTCAAGCGGTTACAAGTACCGATGGGAGGCTATCAAAAAGTCGATGACTCTGGTTATCAAATACTCCTCAATTACCGCCCCGTCCACTACCGCTCTCCCGTTGCCGATACAGTAACGCTAAACGACATACTCACAGATAAGGTTCCGCCTGAGGCAGTGAAGAATCGAATTGTCTTGATCGGCGTTACTGCTCAAAGTGACGGTGATTATTTTCCCACGCCATACAGTGCGGGTCAGGAGATTTACCAGGAAATGCCAGGAGTAATCGTTCATGCCCAGATGGTCAGTCAGATTCTTAGTGCTGTTCTCGATGAGCGCCCCTTGTTGTGGGTCTGGTCGCACTGGGGCGAAACATTATGGGTCTGGGGTTGGTCTTTGGTAGGAGGCATACTAGCGTGGCGCATTCAGAATTTCCTGCGCTTAGGACTGGCAGGGGGGCCTGCCCTTGGGGTTTTATACGGGCTTAGCTTTGCTCTAATCTGCCAGGGCGGTTGGGTGCCACTTGTCCCTTCGGCGTTGGCTTTGGTCGTCACCGGAGGGAGTGTGGTAGCTGCCCGCGCTCCTCAGCCTCACTGACAGCATTATTCTTCAGAACATTGAGCCATGACTAGCTTCAAATCGCTTCTTCAACCGATTCAACTAGCCTTTGCTATCAGTTTGGTATCCTTCGGCTTTTCTTCAGTACAAGCACAGCCTGCTAAATCTGTAATTCTTGAATCAAGCCTTCCAACTAGAAATGACTCACCGATTCGTCTGTCCAGTGCCCAATTAAACACCGCGTTGATTTTCAACGCGCCCCCGCCACCCAGCGATCTTGGTGAACCTGGGAGCCGCACTGGAGGAGGAAGACGTAATCCCTGCAAGATTGATGAAAAGCAACTCAAGGCATTGGTTCCGGTTTATAAAATTCCCAACTCGGAATTGGCCTTGGGATTTACGAACGCCGAGCATCCTACCTTTTGGTTTTATGTTCCTTATTCCGGCTGTCCCTTAGAGTTTGTCCTGAAAGATGAGAAGGACAATGATGTCTACCAGACCACTTTAACGGCGTCTGACACGCTACCCGGTGTTATTAGTGTTCGCCTCCCATCCACCGTGGCACCTCTAAAAATTAGCAAGAGATATCACTGGTATTTTTCCGTACTTAACCCGAGAAAACCAGATGAGGTTTTGGATGCTGTTGATGGTTGGGTGCAAAGAGAGTCACTAAATCTTACTGTTCAAAGTCAGTTAGAGAAAGCGACTCTATCGCAGCGTATTGCCCTTTATGCGGCTAATGGAATGTGGTACGAGGCTTTGACTGCCGCCTCTGAATTTCGGCGCACTGATGCCAACAGTAATGATTGGGGTGTCCTCCTGCAAGCTGTGGGCTTGGATGAGGTTGCCTCTGAGCCAATAGTGGAGTGCTGCAAGCCTAAACGTTAATTTTAAACTTTGAATTCAACAACAGTCGCTTTATTCGGCTTCACCAATCAGGGTAAAAGCGGCCCAGTTATACGGTTGCGGGTATTGTTTCATTGTGGTCAGCATTGCCTGACGTAGTGCTTGGGCTTTGTCAGGATTTGAAGAGAGATAGCGATAAAACTCGGTCATTAATTGGGCAGTTGGGGCATCCGGCACTGCCCAGAGCGACACAACGGCACTTGGAACACCAGCGACAATCAACGAACGAGACAGCCCGATAACGCCATCTCCTGTAATTTTCCCCTGTCCTGTGTCACAAGCACTCAAAACAACTAATTCGGCATTGAGCTTTAGCTTCAGTATTTCTCCAGCAGTGAGGAAACCATCATCGTTGGCTGAGGGCGCAAGAGCGATCGCACCTGGTATACCCAATCCTCTAATATCATCAAGCAACCCATGAGTAGCTAGATGCACCAGTCGTGCAGCGGGTAGTTGCTGCAAAATGTAACTTTTGGTGGCGTTGTCGCCGAGGATGGCTTTGGTATTCAGAAGTCTTGCAATTTCTTTGGCTTCCGCTTCAGAAGCCGGTAACGGTGAAAGTTGCTGAGATTTTTCCTTAATCTTGAGGATGGGCATCGTCGGATTACCCACTACTAAAACCTCCTTTCCTAGAAACCTTTGTGAATACTGTGCCTGCAACCGTTGACGTTGTAGATGGGTCAGTGTCAATACTTGAATTGCTGGAGCTGTCGAAATTGTATGCTTCTCAATCAGATATTGACCAGTGGTATCCCGTAATGCCGGAAATGGTAATAAAAACAGGGATTCTTGAGGAATAAAAATTATCCGCGCTTCAGGCTCCTTTGGCAGAATATCAGCAATGGGTTCAATCAACAATTTATGAAGTTGTGACCTTGCTATCTCTCCTTTACCAGCGCGAGGACCTTGTAAAATACGACTGGTACGAACAAGGTCTTCTACCGATGACGATTGCCGTTGTAGGAACTTCAGGTCAACCCTACGAAATGCGACTTCACCAGTTGGTTGTATCACCCAAATAAACAGTTCTGAATCTTGGGGTTGTCCACTTTGTTGGACAGATGCACCGTGAGGCGTCTCGACGAATTGGTCGCGGATAATTGTATATTCAACAATCGTGGCGTTTTGGATGCGGGCAGTTAGTTGAATTTCTTCAATTGTCGGTGCTTGAGTTGTTAGGTTAGCCTTGTCAGTTTCAGCTAAGCGTCGGGCTAATAACTCTACAAAGGCTCTGGCGCGTCCCTGTTCAGCAATTTCTAATGCTTCATTGACTTTATTTTGAGCGCTGAAAACTTCTTGAAGATTGCGGTAGGCGGCAATTTGAGTTTCAAAAATGGAGACTTTGAAAGCATCATTCGTACCCAGTCCAGCACGCAGAGACTTCCAAATTTCAATTCCATCTAATAGGGTTCGTTCAGCTTCAAGTAGCTTGTTTAAGTGAAATTGAGCATCACCTAAATTAGTTAGCGTGATACCTTCTCCTAGCCGCGCCTGAAGTTCTCGAACAATTACTAAACTCTGTTGATGGTACTCGACCGCCTTGGCATAGCCGCGGCGGTAAGAGTAGGTTGTACCCAGACCCAACAGGGCTTGTGCCTCCTCTAAGCGATTGTCCAGTTCCCGTGCCAGACTCAAGCTTTGTTGCTGGTATTCAGTGGCGCGATTAAAGTCACCGGAAATTGCCTGGGCATTCCCTAAGTTTCCCAAAGCCTGCATTTCCCCCTGGCGATCGCCAATTGTTCGAGAAAGCCTCAAACTTTCTTCTTGATACTGAATGGCTTTTTGATAATCATTTTGAGCCAGATAGGCATTGCCCAGATTTCTTAGCGTTAGCGATTTCCACTGGGGAGCAGATTCGATTGGTGTAATTCCTAAGCTTTGGGTGTAGTAGGCGATCGCTTTTTCGTAGTCCCCAAGGGCAGCATAAGCTGCACCCATGCCTGATAAAGCGATACCTTCTTGGGCGCGGCTGCGAGCCTGTCGCGCTCTTCCCAGTTGCTGCTGGTGGAACTCAATTGCCTTAAGGTAATCTCCGGCTACAAAGTGGGAAATGGCTAAATTGTTTAGGGCATAGGCTTCCCACTCAAAACTTTTTTCTTTTGTAGCAACGTCTAGATTTTGCTTGTAGCACTTTATAAGGTTGTCATAATTCCCTTGAGTGCGATTAGCTGCCCCAGTCTTATTGATCGCCTTAACCTGTTGTTGACAATCTTCCATCTTTTGCGCGATCGCCGAACCCTGCTGAGTATTTTGTTGTGACGAGGAAGTGTTGTTCTGTTCTAGCAATGCCGAAGAGGAACTTTCCGAAGGTGATAAGGCAGTAACAGAGCTATCTGAATTGGTGCGTCCTGGTTCCGCAGACGGCGAATCGTTTGCGTTCGTAAGATTGGGCTTACTGGCAACTGAGGAATCTCCCGATCCAGGCGGGTCTGTTACCTTTGGAACATCAGGTTGAGCTACTGGTGCAGGTGTAGGTGTAGGTGTAGGTGTAAGTCCAGGTTGAGGAGTTCCATCACCAGTTCCATCATCAGGTGGAGGTGACCAGGTGAAATTAGGGTAATACAGTCCTTGTGTTACAAGAGAGGGCTTAGGCCTAGGTGTAAGTCTATCTAGTGTAGAGACGCCAGCAGGTGTACTACCCGAGCGTTGTTTCCATTGGCTTGGAGGAACCAGTAGTAGCGAAGGTTCGGGCAAAACGCCTTGAAGGATTGCCAGTTCCGTGAGGGAAGGTGACTGGGCTAGAGGTTCCCCGATTAGTAATAGACGATCGCTCTCAGGTTGCAAGTTAATAGGTAGTCGATTGGGCGGAACGGCTTGGGGCGGTTGCGGCGGATTGGGGTCTGGGGGTTGCGGCGGATTGGGGTCTGGGGGTTGCGGCGGGTTAGTAACATTAATCGCAATTTGGGATGGCGCTGAGGTGGAGACGGTATCAGTTGCGCTAATAGTAAAAGCGTTTACAGAACCTGTGGCATCTTGGGGCGGGGTGTAGACTAAAATATCGCTGGCGTTAATCGTATCACCCGCACTGAGCGCGACTCCATTTCTGGTCAGCGTTCCTGCTGCGATCGCATCAATCCGGATTAAGGTATTGTCGCCATTGGCATCGCTTGCGATCGGATTTAAATCTGCAAAGGTAAACGTAAGTGGCTGATTTTGCTGAGTATCAGTTAGTTGGGAATTTACCGTTAGCGTCGGTGCTTGGTTAATAAAAGTGATACTAATCCCATCGCTATTAGGATCGGGATCGCCAACTACAAAGGTGTTGTTATTTTGGATTGTGGTGTTGGCATTCGGAATAGTCTGTGCATCAAGAGTTTGACCGTTACCAGCACCATTCCCAGTCCTAATTGCTCCGGCTGTACCGTTGTTAGTCGCATCTCCCACAACAAACTGAAAGTTATCCAATCCACCATTATGTTGAATTGTAACGGAGCCTCCCTGAGAAGTTCCTCTGGTGAAGATGGTAGTACCTACAGGCACTGAAGAATTGCCTATCGTTCCTTCTCCCCTGACAACTCCGTTAGCGAAAATGCTGACGTCGCCACCCACACCCAGACCGCTACTTTGGGTGTTAATGCTATTAAAGCGAATATCACCACCAGCATCCAAACTAACCTGACCTCCTGAACTAACCTGAACTCCTGCACTAACCAATCCCGCAGAAGAATCAATGTCGCCAGCGACAATATTACCGTTAGTGGCATTAAGGTTAATAGCGCCACCATCACCTCCTGGAAATCCAACCGTATCTAGATTCCCCGTAGTGATACTTGCTCCGAAAATTGCTAAATCTCTTCCCCGAGTTGTAATCGATTGAGTTCGATCCATCGAAAAAGACCCAATTCCATCACTCACTCCTGCATCTGCTGTAAATGTAATCGACCCAGCAGCAGGAGCAAAGCCAAAGTTCAGCGATACACCATCGGCGATCGTAATATTATTACTAGCCTCTAGAACAATATTTCCTGTCTGATTTTGGAGATTTGTGGCGTTAATCGTAATTTCCCCAGCCAAATCACCTTGAAATATATCTGGTAAGGCGGCATTAACCCCCCCGGTACTTGGCTCATTAGAAATAATGATATTTGTCGGGTCAAGCAGCAAAGTCCCTAAATTGCCGTTACTAGCACTTACATCAACAGTGCCATCAAAGATCAAGTTTTGCTTACCCGAAACCTCAATAAATCCCCCATCACCCGCCGAGCTACCACCACGAGCGCTAATATTGCCGTAGAAAGCAGTCACTTCATCTGCCCAAACAAGTACCCGACCACCATTCCCGTCAAGTAAACTATCCGCAGCAATTGCCGAATTATTACTAACATAAGTGCGAGATGCATTCGGCACCGTTCCCTGACCTTTGTAATCGCCACCAATCAGCACTGTCCCGCCGCCCGACGTACCAGAGGCGTTAATTTCAGCGCCCAAAAGCCCTACCTTATCTCCCAACACCTGCACAGTACCCCCAGTTTGACCAGGTGCTGTGTCTGAAACATCTAGACGACCAGAGGCAATAACTGTACCTGCATTTGCATCTACCTTTAAACCAGATCCGGTTAGTGATATTGTGCCATCATCATTAATCGTCACTGCTGTAGCATCAGCCAGGTCTCCCCCTGTCAGCAATTCCACCAAAGAAAGAGGGGTGAAGGGTAGAGAATTTGGCCGATTACTCCCACTAGAGGGTAGTTCCAAACTCAGCACCGTCCCCTCCTGGCTAATCCGCACCAAATTCTTTCCCGGTACTGCTGCTACTGTAATCCAACCTCCCAGTGCTGAGACTGTGCCAGTATTAATCACAGTGCCACCTAGCAGAGTTAAGTTTTGACCCTCTGCCACTACCAAGTTTCCAGCATTGATGATTGAGCCTAGTGGAGAAGTCGTGAAGGCAAAAGTGTTGGGGTTTCCTACCAAGGCAGCATAGCTATTAGCACCAACAGCATTAAACCAACTTTCCCCAAAACCAATACCCGTAGCTGTGGTTGCCGTGAAAGCAGCAGGCACGTTTAGCCTTGCATTGGAACCAAAAATTATCCCTGCTGGATTCATCAAGAAGAGGTTTGAATTTCCCTGCGAGACCTGGATTAAGCCATTAATCACCGAGACATCGCCACCGACAATGCGACCCAGGATATTTTGAATTTCTGGGTTTGACACAAAGTTAGCAATCTGCCCAGAATTAAGCCCAAACTGCTCAAAGCTGTGGAAAAGATTGGCTCCCGACTGAGTGCCGCCAGTAATGTCGAAGCGATTTTCTTGAGGAGTAACAACAGTGTTAGTACCATCCGGGCTTGATTCCGGTGTGATGGGTTGTGCTTGGCTCTGTCCGGAAGCGAGTGCTAGGAAAACTAATGTTAGCAACCAACCCAAGTGCTTTGTGGATAGTTTCATCACATGTTCCTTCAAAAGCTTTGCTATAGAACTCAGGCAAGTTTCAATTTATCCGGGTTGATTAAACCTTTTGCAAAAAATGATTTTTGCCATCTCTTTATAGCACTTACTGCCATTCCCGCTGCTATTCAGGCAGATGTGCGAATGAGTGTGAGAGGAATACTCACTTCTTAAACTATTAGCTCCTTGGCAGAGCTAATAGTTTATTTAATAACCAAAAACTAGCACAAACTACTTGTTCAGGTTCCATCATTTAGCTTTTGCCAATAAATTGAAGCTACAAACGTCAGGCTTCTGGAAAAGTGCATAAACCAAAAAGCTTACCCCTAATAAGCCAATCACAGGGATACAAGCTAAGGCTCAAGCTCAAATGCATAATCCGAAAAGTTCACCCCTAATAAGCCAATCACGGGGATACAAGCTAAGGCTCAAGCTCAAATGCATAATCCGAAAAGTTCACCCCTAATAAGCCAATCACGAGGATACAAGCTAAGGCTCAAGCTCAAATGCATAATCCCAAAAACCAAACCCCAGTAAGCCAATCAAAGAATTCACGAGCCTGTCGTTTTCTAGGCAAGCTGAGCGAGTTTGGAAAAGTAGAAAGTCAACTAGGAGATAAAAAGACCATGAAAAAGCTCATTACAGTAGCTGCATTAGGATTGATTCTAGTTACCATCGGGGCACGGGATGCCCATGCAGCATACAACCATCAAAAGTTTAATGAGTGCTGGAAGTGGATAAGTAACGTGTCAGCATGGGATAAACTCAGCCATGAAGACAAACTAGGCGCGGTTCATTACTGCAAGATTGAGGCCAATAAGGCGAATGTTGTCCCAAACGGTACCAAAGATACTTTCTCAGCAGAATCTAGAAGTGCAGCAGAAAGATATATCAATAATCTTTTGATGCAGAGAAGCCAGCCGACTAATCGTCCTATCAACCGTTAGTATGCTGATATTTCTGACGGGGTGACCACCCCGTCAGACTCTATGATTTATTTGGCTTTTAGCCCAGTTAGTCTCCAGAGGATGTAAGTTACACAATTCACGTTCTCCCCTTAACGCCTATTTTTACTTTCTCAGCGAAATTGAAGATTTGATCGGTGGTTGCCAAAATTTTCCTTGCTTCCTCAAAGCAGTAGCGAATACCAACTACAGCAACGCCACACTGATTATCGATAAGGTTTGCCACCTCTCTGAACGACTGGCTGGTAATTAATCTCGGTTTACCCTTGCAGGCGCTGGTATTGACGGAGAAGGTCAACTCATATTCGTCAATATCGTTATTAATGTCTCGCATGCTAACACAAAGTCTTCATCCGAGACGTAATTATCACAGTAAGGTATTAGCGGTTTAATAGGTATTCTATTTCCGCCGAGTTGTACTAGTCAAAGGCTCTCAAGCTAATCAAAGGGTTTACAAGTCAACTCAACAACCATTTTTAACAGGAGAAACTCCAATAAGGAGTAATTGCGATGGCGAACTTTCTATCCAAGGCTTTCATCTCAACTATGTCGATTTCTGCAACAATTTTAGTGAGCAATCTGCTTGCCCCTCTTCAAGCATCTGCAAAAAATCCGATTGTGCAATGTATGACAGAGGCAATAAACTCAGGTATCTCCGAAACCAATGCAGCGATCGCTTGTCAGGGTGCGCCTGCTTATTTCGATACTACGCCTAGCCTCAGCAATGAAGAACTCGAACATGAGCCTCAACCCAAAACCATGCCAGATGAATCTTTCTTCAAGTTCCTGCAAGCGCTTGGAAGAGAGAATTTTGATGATGACAAGCTAGAGTTTCTTGCTCCTGTAGCTCGTCAGTCTTATTTCAGCTCTGAACAGGCCAGACAAATTCTGGATAAATTTTCCTTCGATAGGAACAGGGAAGAAGCGGCAATAATACTCTATCCCAAAGTAGTCGATCCAGTTAACTGGTTTGTGATTTACGATACGTTCACTTTTAGCAGTAACATTGATGACATCCGTGTTCGTCTCGGTTTTTAGACTCAAACTATGGTTATCTTGCAAAAACTTTTTGAGGACACAGAAATTCCTGTTGGAGTAAATTTGTTTAGGCAGTAACTTCAAAAATAAGCTCAATAAATGGACTTCTATAATATGCATTTTCTAATCCTCGCCTGACTAGGTTCATCTGTGGGGTAGGACTGCGCCATTCGTCACTAAAGTTAGAACAGTGTAACTTTCTTCTTCTCCTTCTGACCTTGTGCAGGGGAGTTTTTTTTCGCACTTTTAAGCCAGATGGCTTCTACTCAAATGCATAATCCCAAAAACCCAACCCCAATAAACCAATCACAGGGAACACAAGTTAAGGCTCTTGCTCAAATGCATAATCCGAAAAACTCAACCCTAATAAGCCAATTACAGGGGACAAAGAAAGTTACTCCATTCTACACAAACAAAAGCATTATTTGGAGAATCATCATGAATAACAATAACATTCAAGACCAACGACTTTCAGTTAAATTAATTGCCATAGAGCTTCAACCAGGGCTTGAACAAACATTGAAAAACAACCATACTTTTCCCTCTGGCATTATTAAGTCGAATATCTTCCAAAGCATTCTGAAGCCAGTTGCACTGCCTGTAAAATCCATTATCCTTGCAACCTTGATGACGGTATCTTTTTCCTCCACAATGGCAATTTTGGGCGGCACTTCTCAAGTTTCTGCAAACCCCTTACCATCATGGCAGGCTAATCCCTTTCAAATTAATGACGTAATTACTTCCCCATCTTCGATTGTTGGTAACTGGGAAGGGTCTCTTTATCCTCAAGGTGATGATACGTCAACCTATGTCGAAATGGTTATAAACCCAGGAGTAAGCCAGCAAGGAACCTGGAAATTTATAGGAGAAAATAATTCTATTCTTGACAGTGGTACTGTAGTTGCTTCTTTGAGTTCTAATAATGTAACTTTGGAATTCAAGCAAAAAAACAAAAAAACTAGTTGGTTTTTCAAATGCAAACTTCAAAACAGTAACAAGCTTTCTGGCGAACAGGTTGGTAATACAAATTGGAAGCTTACTTTGAACAAAGCTAATTAAAAATTTAGCCTCTTCAATTGTTATGTAGACATTGCCCCTTGTTCTCTCAAGGACAAGTCGGCAGTAGATGCCTTCAACAGCGTACTTTGTGAATTGATTGTTGTCCTAAGCTTCCTATCCATTGATATACCTCTCACAAGTTTCCTGATTTTTTCCTGAAAATTACACAAAAAAGGAAAGGAGAAAATGTTTCAAATCATCAAAGGCTTACAGACAAAAAGATCGCTGCGTTATGCTATCTGCATCTTCCTTGGAATAGGGTTTGTTGGTCTGTTGAATCACGCAGGGCTAATCGCAGAAGCCTCCAGTGCGATCGCACAAAGTTCTATTACGAACAACGTCACCGATCGGTCGCTCAGGCAAGCTGGCTGGGAACCCGTTGGACAGGTGAATCAAGCGCCTATGCCGGATGATCCCGCTGCTGTGGCAGAATCAAGCCGCGATACAAGGGAAACGGCGGCTTATGTTGTTTTAGAAGATGGTCGGATGTACCGTCGATCGCACCAACCCTCCCCACAAGCGGACGAACCACGAGAATTTTTGGGTATCCCGCGTGACTTTAAAGGAAAGCCGGAAGAATCACCTCAAGACCGTCGTTCTAGTGACAATTCTGAGTTTGCGATCGCAAAAGCCAAAAGCAACAGAAAGCTTGGTGAGCCGTCTGCGTCTGATTTAACTATCAACAAGACAGATGCCGTCGCGGTTCTTCTCGGAGATGACGATCGCAAGGTTTTTGATAAAACCAGCGATTTGACCAGCTACCCCTACCGGACGGTTGGATCGCTCTCAGGCAGTGAAACAGGAACGGGCGCTTGTACGGGGACATTGGTCGGACCACGCCATGTGGTCACGGCGGCGCATTGTCTCCACGACGGCAAAGGAACATGGTACTGGCCCATCTATTTCTCGCCCGGTCAGCAAGGTACCACAAAGCTCAACGGCACACCACGCAAGATGGCTGGACGATATGCTCGAACGTTTGGCTTGTCATGGGACTACGGTTTGATCGTTCTGGAAGACGACCCTAACACGGCAAGTCTCGGCTGGATGGGGATGGGCTGGTACAACAACCTCAATGCCTACAAAGGAAAAAGCGTCCGCAACCTTGGCTACCCCGTCGCCAACCAACAGTGTGCTGCTTCACCACTCGATAACGGCACAAAGAAAGGTCAGTGTGGGGGATATATGTATGGTGATAGCTGCAAGATCGATCGCGCCGTTGATAGCGGCTACATGATGTACAACTGCAATACAACGGGGGGACATAGTGGCAGTTCGGTGTGGGAATGGCGAGGAGATATCCCGACCGTCTTAGCAGTTCACAAACGGGGCAACGAGCCTGAATCTGGTGCGGAAGTGACGGCGAAGCCTGCAACCTTGAACCTCGGACCGCGTTTGCGATCACGGATGTATAGTGATGTTTGTGACTGGATTGGTGAGTCTCCTAGCCAGTACGCCAAACATCAGTGTGACAAGTAAGTAGCCGTCATGGGCAATCACTTTTTGGAGATTGCCCACCTTCCCCTCAACCCATCGGTTAACGGTTGGACTTCGTGAAGCTGGAAACCTTCGAGTGCGATCACTCGTTCAGTCTAGAAAGAATTGAGGTCGATCACTTTCTCTTTTATTGACGCTATCTGTTAGATACTCTCGCATCGGACCGTTTATGAGATACATTTTTAAAGTTAGTACAACGCGCCTGAAACCCATTGATACCGTGTCTTATAACCCATCTTTTTATTTATGTCTTGTGAGACAATTAATAAATGAGTTATAAGACGTTTTAATGAAAATTGGGTATTGCAGAGTTTCATCCAACGACCAAACATTAAAAGTTTTTAGATAAACTATTTCAAATGCAAGAAGCATGGTTGCCAGCGTTAGAGTACTGGTTTCTACCTGAACTTGATCCTGAGTTGAATTTAAGATTGTTGATGCAAGCTAATGCGATTACCTATAAACCCATCGCATAATCCCTGCCTAACAAGCCCAATGCAGCGGATTCTCATATATCGCTGGTGCTGAGTTTTAGGCATCTAACACCGCTAGCAGCTTCCTAGTCCGGCATTTCCTCGATGCTTCGTGGTTCCCTGTTGGGCTGCTGGTTCATCTGATGACGGTAACGACTGGACGCCTCATAGACTTCCTTGCGTAAACGCTGAATCGATCCCAGCGGCTGATGCTCTGCAATACAATGCCAGGCGTTGAACGACAAGACGTCATCCACGTACACCTGCCGGGCAGGACTGTATGCCTCCTGCATCCCAATTGTGAGTTTGGCGATCGCCTGGTAAGGACTTTCCCCTTCTGACCACTCAATCGACGCATCCTCGAGCGGCATCGTCTCTAGATTCGTGCAAAGCTGGACACGTAGTTCATACTCGGCAGACTGTTGCCGGAAGAATTCAACGATTAGATCTCGCAGTACAGAAGCGTTCTGTGTATCAATGCGTTTGCCAATGAGCGGCTGAAGGCTGGCAGAGACGGGAGTGACGCTCAATTTAGCAATGTAATCTCCATAGCGCAGGGCAGCAGAGGTATGGTAGGTTTCCCCCAGAATGTGAGTTTCGGGCTGGGTGAGACCTAACGCGCTTGGATAGAGGTTGATCCCTACTTTCTGAGTCATCGCATTGGTCATTCGAGCAACCGTTCCGAATAGCTGTTGTGCCTCCTCTGGGGCACTGACCACAACCTTTTCCTGGAGCAACTGCTCTGGGAGAAAGCGAGCAATAGTGCCCGATGGAAAGACCGGACTGTTGATCATCAAAAAGTCCTGAGTCACAGCATCAGGTTCGGTCTCCAGGAGCTTCGGTCCTGCCACGCCAATAACCTTGATGCCCATGCCGCGGAAGCAAGATAGACCATCCGGCATGATGTCACCGGGAACGGTTGAGAAGCGAATCATCACCGGATAAGTGCGGGGTTGGCAAAACAATCCCTGCGCGAGATGGGCAGGCAAGTTGTCGTAGATCCTCAGTTCCCCCTTCAGTCCGCCATGACTCTTGGCATGAGCGCCCCGCATGGCATGGCGATGCTTATCAAACACCTTCTGCCCCTGCCGGGCAACGGAATCAACGATTTCGCGAATCAGCCGCTCCTCGTCGGGTTGCTTGACTTCTAAAGTTTGGGAGTAACGGATGAATGGTTTAGGGGTGAGCATTGAGCGATCGATTCTGTGGGAACTGAACTTATACATCTGTAGTTTAAGGATTTGCTCCTGGCTCCTGCACTTCATCCTACTTAAGGAGGAAATGACTCAGAAGGCAAAACGGCAAAACGCTCTCGATGACCGCATTGAATCCGGTTGTTTAGCAAACGCGGCAAAAACAACTTTAAGGCTAGAACCTTTGCTGAGCGAATGTTTCGACCTCTCTTTTCTGTAGAATTCAAGACATTCAAATCGTTAAAACCTTTGATGAGTAAAGCTTTCACCCAGAAAAATCTCACGATTACAAATCTCATCAGCTAAAAATCGCTGCATCTGGGCTGACTCCTATTGAGTGCGGAAGAGCAAAGGAAGCGTCGCCTATCCGATACGGGTGAAGGTAGACTCATGGAAGTTAACTGACAAACAGAACCATAACGAACTCTGCAAAACATTACCCCGAAAAGCTTTTACTTTAAAAAACCTGGTCAGTATCAGAGGAAAGCTTGAAGTCCAAAAACTGTGAATAACAATCTATCCGGTTCGCACAGTGCTGATATTTGCCGCTTTTGTAAGCCTCCGAAACGCGATTACTATTGTTGCAGTGCTTATCGGGGCTAAATAATCTCGTTCATTAGACTTAATCGGAAATAGAGTAGTTTAGAACTGAAGGGTTGTTGCTCGAAGACCGAGGTGTTTACGATGTTGAGCTACGGCGCTATCCACAATAAACCTCATGTGTTTCAAAGCTTGACTGGACTCAAAGTAGAAGAATTTGAG
>NZ_JAMPJY010000016.1:0-120249 GCF_039961875.1 Trichocoleus sp. ST-U2
GCCGCTAAATTGGCAAGTCATACCTTACGATTGTTACTCAAACGGCGCTTTGCCATTGATGTGTTAACTTTTCGTCAAGCTGGTGCTTGTTCCTCATAATTCACATTAAGCGTAAATTAGGACTGAGTGCTGAGGACTGAGGGAGGAGAGAGGACTGAGTGCTGAGGACTGAGGACTGAGGTTTGAGGACTGTTAGCAAAGCAGTGCGAAGCACGGGCTGAGTAAGGTATGAAAGGTCTTAAATCAGACGTACCAATTAACTACCGATCGCTTTTTATAGCTTTTTACTGAGATTTTAGCCCTCAGTCCTCAGCCCTCAGTCTTCAGTCCTCAATCCTCAGTCCTCAATCCTCAGCCCTCAATCTTCAAGCTGAGTGGACGACATCCTGACAGAATTTGGTGCATATTCACGACAGCACCAATAATGGCGATCGCGGGTGCTGTAAATCCAGTCGCCTCGACTTGCGCCACAATCGTCTCCAAAGTGCCGATCAGTTCTTCTTGTTCCGGTCGAGTTCCCCAGCGCACCAACGCTACTGGCGTCTCTGGGCTTAAGCCTGCTGTCTGAAGTTGTTCCGTAATGTAAGGTAAGTTGTGAACGCCCATGTAGATGACAATGGTTTCAGAACCGTGGGCGATCGCTTGCCAATTTACAGCGGGCCGATACTTTCCGGCGGATTCGTGTCCGGTAACAAATGTCACCGAGGAGCTATAAGCGCGGTGAGTTAAAGGAATTCCCGCATAAGCGGGTGCGGCAATCCCAGATGTCACTCCCGGTACTACTTCCACCGGCACTCCCGCATTTACCAAGTCTTCCATCTCTTCGCCGCCCCGACCAAACACAAAGGGATCGCCACCTTTGAGGCGCACCACAATTGCCGCAGTTTGGGCTTTTTCAATTAACAGTTGAGTCGTCTCTTCCTGTAACAGGGAATGACGCCCCATCCGCTTTCCAGCGTCAATTTTTTCGGCTTGGGGATTAATCATTGCCAAAATTTGGGGACTCACCAGAGCGTCGTAAACTACGACATCGGCACACTCCAACAGCCCTTTTCCTTTGAGGGTTAATAAACCAGGATCTCCTGGCCCTGCACCCACTAGATATACTTTACCCAAACACGTTCTCCTGTTTACCTGTGTGTTCTCTGACAGTGTGAGGTTCATTGACTTCTCAAATCCCAAATTAAATCCGCTAATTCTGCGCTAGCGCCGATTGGTTCAGCCATCTGGAGTTTTGCCGATGGAAACTGCTGGGATAATCGCTCAACTGTTTGAGCGATCGCATCCGTAATTCCCCCAGCAAATAGAAAATAAGGCAGGATGGCGATTTTTTCCTTCCCCGCCTCAACCAACGCTTTCACCCTGTCCTCTAGGCTGGGTGGCACCGACCAGTAAGCAGGCACCGCGTCCAAAGTCCGGGCAATTGTCTCTACTGACTGATTTCCCCCAGCACGGCGGCTTCCGTGAGCTAGGAGAATCCGAGCGTCTGCTGTTATCGAAGCGAATTGACTGGCTAACAGACGGCTCAAGCCAAGGTGAGTGCCTAAGTGAGGACGAATGTCAAGTTTCAATTTAGAGCCAAACGCTGCTTGAGCGATCGCAACTTCCTCTGGGATATCCTCCATGACGTGAACTCCCGGCAGTAGAAACAGCGGCAACACCTGAATGCAGGGGTTCTCAGAATGGTACTCAGATGCAACAGCGCGATTCTGCTTTATAGACGTCACGCGATTCTGCTTCGCAGACGCTACGCGAACGCCAAATTGCCGAATTTGCTCGTGCAACGGCTGGGTTGCCAATTCTAGCACTGCTGTACCCACCAGTGGTTCTTGTAAAGACGTAAAATTTCGCGTTTCTAGCATGGGCGATGCACCCAAACAGCGAATGGGTTGAGATGCCTGTACCCAAGCAATCTCCAACCTCTGTGCCTTCTCGTAGATCAGGGTTGCCAGCTGTTCTACAGCGGCTTGGGGGCGCGGGTCGCGGCTTCCGTGAGAGACCAGTAGATAGGCAGATGACTTGGGCAAGTGTGTAACTACAGGCTTTTGAGCAGTTTCTTTATTCAATTTGATATCGTTTCCAGCAACAATTTCTGTATCAATCGTTTCCAATTGACAATTTATCCCAGTAGTTTACCAATTTGGGTACCGCTGATGGTTAGAGGATTTCTAATATTATTAATAACTTATTCATAAAAATAGAGCCACTGGGCTACACCTCCCCGTGACTCTATCTTTTTTAATTGAGTTCTACTGCTGACGATTTACTGTTTAACTTCAGCAGATGGATCGGCGACATACTGGAAATCCGGTTCCGAGTTCCAAGGCCCGCGCTCATCTTTACCATTCGTAGACAAGTTGAAGTAAAGATTGACCGTTTCATCCGGCTGGATATTGCCAAAGAAAGGATCTGTTAATTTGCCCAACGAAGAAAGTGCATTCATGAACATCTTCGTATGAGAAATTTCGCGAGTCAACAAATGTACCAAGGTGTCTTTTGTACCTTGATCTGGAGCCATTTTGATCAGCTCCTCATAGGTTTGACGTGCCCCAGCCTCAGCGGCGATGTCTGCCCGCAGATCGCGCACAACATCCCCACCTTCATTGATATAGTTCGCTGTCCAAGCGCTTCCTTGGCTATCTAAAAAGTGTGGTCCCATGCCGCGTACAGCAAAGAGCGTACTCCGGTACGCTTCTGTTTGATCGACATTCTTGGTATGTGATTCAATCAGTTTGCCAACCATTTCTAAGTGGCTAAACTCTTCGATTGCAATATCTTGGAGCATATCCCGAATACCAGGATTTTCGCAATGAAATGACTGCACCCAATACTGTAAAGCGGCTGTTAATTCACCCGTTGCTCCCCCAAACTGCTCTAGCAGTAGCTGGGCATAACGTGGATTCGGCTCTGTGATATTAACAGTATGAATGGGTTCTTTTTTATGGAAAAACATGAATGGATTCCTTTCCTCTATTTGCCGGATCGTTGAGCGCTTGCCAATATTTTTTGTAAAGGAATTCAAAAAAAACGATTCTTTTTCCTTCACAAATCAAGGTATATACCCATACTTTAGATCGGCTGTCAAAGGTATTCCTGCCTCATCGGGTAGACTTAGCTCATGGATTTTTCTATAACCAGAGGAGGACACAAAAAACAAGATTGAAATCTCAGTTGAGGCAATTTTTTAGCTAAAACCGTTCCAATCGCTCAACCGAGGATGAAAATCGCTGATAAGGCAGCAAAAGCTAAGCAATACTGCACTGTTCTAGTTTTCCAGCCATTGCACTGGCGTGACGCCACCATTCATAACCACCCGCCCACCGCCGCGATGGTAGATGTCCAATAGGTGCCTTGTCGCTAAATTTCAAACCAGAGTCAGGAATATACGGGTTGTGGGTAGGCCAGCCAACGCGATCGCAAAAATTGCTATATTCTCCCCCAACCTCCAGAAAAATTTGCTTTTGCACGCTGAAACCAAAGCGCCCCTGGCTGTACTTTACCCATAACTGGTCAATCGTCCATAAATCCTCGCAAGGAAACTTTTGAATATCGCTGTTGAATAGATAGTTATTGTTTGACTTGCCGACTACCAGACACATCACTGCCCAGGTTTCCCGATCGGCTTCTTTCCATTTCTTTTTAGCGAGTAAATCCCGCAATTTTGTATAGTCAACTCCAACCTCGGAATTCAAGGCACTACCACCCGGTCGTTGAGATTGAGTTGGAACCGGAGATGTAGGTCTGGGGTTTAAATTTTGCTGTACCGCTTGCAAGGCAGAGGCAGCGTCTGGGTAACGATCTTTAATGTTATTTTGTAGCAGCCGATCCAAAATTTGACCCAGGCGATCGCTAACTTTTCTCTCCTTGGGCAAAAAATCGCGCCACGCCCACCCGTTATTCATAATGTCATACATATTCAGGGGCGAAACGCTTGTGAGCAAGTAGATACAAGTGACGCCCAAACTGTAGAGGTCGCTGGAGGGCAGGGCTTTGCCTCGCGTTTGTTCGGGTGCCATATAATCCGGGCTACCAACGATCGTGCCGGTGTTAAACACAGCAGTGTCTGTGAATAGCTTGGCAATTCCAAAATCAATCAAGATCAATTGACCTTCTTTTTCTCCTGGGGAAGGGGAGGTTGAGGGGGTGCGTCGGATAATATTCGCTGGCTTAATATCTCGGTGAATCACCCGATGTTCGTGGATATATTGCAAAACTGGCAACAAATCCTCCAAAAATTCCCAAATCTGCGTTTCGTTATAAATGTCCCGTTGCTGCAATTCCTCCGCTAGAGTATGCCCGCAAATCAACTCCTGCACTAAATACAGCTGCTGCTGTTGTTCAAAGTGGGCAAAGAGAGAGGGAATTTGCGGATGTTTCCCTAGTTCATTCAGGTGTATCGCTTCCTGACGAAATAAGGAAACGACCTTTCTAAAACTGGTTGAATCTTGCTGTGGGAAGCACAGTTGCTTAATGACACACTTGGGTTTAGAGGGAATATGCTCATCCACCGCCAAAAAAGTTCTTCCCATGCCACCTTTACCAATAGGTTTGACTGGGCGATAGCGGTCTTTCAGCAATAACGCTTGCCCGCAACACAGGCAAAATCTTTGGTCAGAAGGATTTTGGGGTCTTTGACATCCAGAGCCAACACAATAGATCATGGCAGCCGCGATCACCCTCCCTGTTGATATTCATCTCCAAGATATCCTCAATTGGAGAGATGACCATAGGGTGTATCTGTTATAAAGCTGAGTGTGGTTAACTGGCGGCTTTACCCGTTTCTCAGCACTTTAAGAAGCGATCGCGCAGCTTGAAGCAATAATCCTTTGCTAACAAGATTATTGCTTCTCGGCTTGGTAAATATAGACATTGTCGAAGGCTCCCACCGACTCAAAATGATAAGAAGGCAGGAACGAACTAACCGACAAATCGGTACGATAAATGCTAAAAAAGATAAAATTTTGCCGCTCTGTCGTTTCAGCAATCAGCCGCTTCACCTGCGGGCTGCCCGTCTCAACTAATAACATACATTGACGCTTCAAAAAATTCTCAAAGTTTTCTGGAGCCTTTTCACAAACATTGTCTTTTATGTACACCGTTAGTTGCTGTAAGGCAAATTCTTCGTACTCCTCCTGAGTGGGATTCGTCAGCGCCATCGCTACACCCAGCCCAGCCAAGGCGACTCCCGCAATCGTTGTAATAACCTGTAAACCCTTCATGGGATGTTAAAACCATTCTTTTGTAGCCTTTGACTACGGCGATCGCCGTCTGAGTTCCAGGTTAACTGACGAAAGACTGGATCAACTGGCAAGCACAATGCTATATTAAAAATCTGAAATGGCGAGCGTAGCCAAGTGGTTAAGGCAGTGGATTGTGGTTCCACCACTCGGGGGTTCAAGTCCCCTCGTTCGCCCTGGCTCTTGTATAGACGTAGATCATCCGTCTCTCAAAAGTCATTACTTTTGGGTGCGACTACTACAAACAAAGACCCCTCTCCAGAAGCCTGCGGAATATGGCTGCAACACTGGGAGGGGTTATTAATATTATTGTTGTGACGCACACTACTTGAGGGGAACAGCCTTTACATCAACCGTGTCTGAATTGGAAGTTGATCCCACACCTGCAACATCCGCTTCAGAGACCGCTTGCTCGTCACGAGACTTGAGGCGCTGAGATAGCATTTGGGAAACTTCAGCAACCAGGAGCGTCAGAATCACACCATCGTCAATCCATCCGATGATGGGTATGAAATCCGGGGCAATATCAATCGGGCTGAAAAGATAAAGTAATGACCCTAGAATCACCCACCAGCGATATTTGGGATTGCGGATCGCGTTGCGATACCAGTTGTAAATTGATTGGATTGAAAAATTATTCATTATTGAATCCTCTAGTTATTTTTAATATTGACAAATCTACCAGCATTATGTAGGTGTGGATATCCACCCGAAGTTTGACTAGAAGATTCGACACTCACGGGAGAACCTCGTCCTTTAGTTCAGTCTGAATGACAATGCTTGTCTAAAATTGGAATGGCTTCAAGTTGTTAAAGAAAATTAAAAGCTTGGGGAGTGTAGGAGGAAAGAATCGACCGTGACTTTTCAAGAACTAATCGAGAAAGGTGGGCCAGTGATGTGGCCTCTGCTGGCTTTATCGCTGCTGTCTCTAGGCACTATTTTTGAGCGCCTGTGGTTTTGGGCAAGAATCTTGACCAAAGAAAGAGAAACTGTGGATCGGGTGCTAGAAGCAGCAACTCGCAACTGGGGAGTTGCCACTGAGATTGCTCACCAAGCCAGAAAACAGCCGATAGGGCGCTTTCTGTATGCTCCCTTACGACTTTCTCACCCCGATCCAGAATTGTTTAGGCTGGCACTGGAAGCAGCCGCAGACGAGGAATTGGCTTCGATGCGCCAAGGCGACAAAATTCTAGAAGCAGTGATTGCCCTTGGTCCCCTACTAGGATTGTTGGGAACCGTGTTGGGATTGATCAGATCCTTGAGTGGTATTCGCCTCGGCGATCTCGGAACATCTTCAACCGCTGGAGTGACTCTAGGGATTAGCGAATCTCTGATTAGTACGGCGGCTGGGCTGATAGTCGCCATTACTAGCCTTGTTTTCTATCGGCTGTTTCAAGGTTTTTTGTTTAACCAAGCCAAAATTTTCCGGAGAGCGGGAAATGAGCTGGAGTTAATGTACCGCCAGGAATGGCCTAAACTTGGTATCGATCGTCATCCGATGAAGGCGAAAGTAGAAACTTCAGATACGGCTGAACCCTAGAAATCCATTGTCATTGGTCATTAGTCATGGGTTATTAGTGAGTAGCAAAGAATTAGAGACTAAAGACTCATGACTTTTTAACTTCCCCTGTTGTTTGAACTTATGAAGATTAACTTGGATACTCCGGGTGATGACGCCCGAATTGAGATTATTCCCCTGATCGATGTCATCTTTTGTATCCTGACGTTCTTTTTGTTGGCAGCGTTGCAACTTACTCGTCAGCAAGCAATTAGCGTGGATTTGCCCAAGGCTAGTAGCGGCACTCCGCAAATGCGAGAGATGTTGATGGTGAGCTTGGATGATTTTGGTCAAATTTACGTGGAGCAACAGCAGATCAATTCAAAAGATCAGCTAACTCAGTCGTTGCAGAATTACCGCTCGACAAATCCAAATGGGTTGATGGTGCTGTACGCTTCTCGGACTGCAAGTTACAACGATGTCATTCAGGTACTGGATTTGCTGAGAGATGTGGGAGGCGATCGCGTGTCTTTAGCGACTCTACCCGGGTCCGGTGATGCGGCGGCTGGCTCTAATACGCAGGTTCCTACGGCTCCTAGTCCCGGTTTAGCGCCCTATTCCGGCAACGCTCCTATCCAACCTTATAATCCTTATGCGCCACCCAGTCCATCAGCCAATCCATACAATCTGGGTCAGCCGCAATTGCCGGTGGCTCCGGGACAACCAGAGATTAATCCCACGATTCCCGGTACTACGATTCCCGGTACTGTACCCGTGACACCGACGGTTCCGGCTCCCCAAGGGACTGATTCTGCTCCCAAGAGGTAGGGACAATTCTGTCAATTTACAGAGGTCGAGGCGCGATTGTTTGTTTAAGGTAGGGATAATCAAAAGATTTTTTCACGCCTCAACTTCTGGATAGGAGGTTTATAAATATGGATTTAATTGATGTGCTGATTACCTGGTTGGTAACAGCCGCCAGTTTGTTAATTATTAGCAAGCTGCCACTCGGAGTTGAAATTGATAACCCAGGAATTGGTTATATTTCGGCAGCCGTTTTTGGAATTTTAAATGCAGCGATTAGCTTTGTATTTTTTACCTTGCCGAATACGCTAACATTTGGCATCTACGGATTTTTTGCAAAGCTTCTGACTTTGGGTTTATTCTCTTTTGTCCTTAATGTCATTGCACTGACAATAGCCGCGAGATTGATTACAGGCTTTCGTTTGGAAAAAGGGATTTGGAGTGCGGTCATCGGTGCGATCGCTCTCGCCGCTGTCAGCAGCTTTATTACCAGTGTTGTGATTGGTCAGCCAACAGCAATTGCGTAAAGAGTCGATCGAGGGGTAGGCATCAATTAGCGTAAACTAACCAATAACTTTAAAAGCCCGTTTTCTGATAGAAACCGGGCTTTTTGCTGCTCAGTTTTTCGGCTGGAGATCCCTCATCGCTCCCTTGTTCCAGGGGGCGCTGAAAAAGTTGCAAGAACTTTAAGCGGGAACTTGAATTTTTTGGCTGCCGGCAAGTCCAAAAGCGGCGTGGATGGCTTGTAAGGCGGTGACGCCCTGATTTTCTGCTACGACGCAGCTGATTTTTATTTCAGAAGTTGTAATCATCTGAATATTGATTTGGTGTTGGGAAAGCGCTTCAAACATTTGGGCGGCGACACCGGGTTGCCCGACCATACCGGAACCGACGATACTTACTTTAGCGATCGCTGTATCCACTAAAACTTCACCGCAGCCTAAGGATGGTGCGAGTTTTTCGAGTGCTGCTTTCGCTTCTGCTGCATCTGCTTGGGCGACAGTAAAGGCAATATCGCGGGTCCCGATCCCATTCACCACGCGACAGCGTTGGGATTGGATAATCATATCCACGCTGATATTTTTCTCAGCCAAGAGTCCAAAAACTTGAGCTGCCATCCCTGGACGATCGGGGATATGACGAATGGCGAGACGCGCTTGATTGAAATCAAGGGCAACACCGCGCACGGGGGGAGCGGAGTGCTGAGGACTCAGGGCTGAGGACTGAGAAATTTTGCCCTGTTGTTCCACACCACTTTCTACAATTCTGTTTTGGTGGAGTGGGGAATTGTTGACCTCGAAGGTTTGGCACAAAAGAGCGATCGCGCGATCGCAATCATCCGCATCAATGACGCAACTAACTTTCACTTCCGAGGTGGAAATCATCTGAATATTGATCCCAGCACTAGAAAGCGTAGCGAACATCTGCGCTGCTACACCCGGACGCCCAATCATTCCCGCACCCGCGATCGAGACTTTGGCAATTTGCCTGTCTACCATCACCTCGGCTTCTCCGTCTTCTGGGTTGTTTGAGCTGCGGAGGGCGGGTGCGATCGCTGCGGCTACAGCTTCCGCCCGATTGATGACGTTTTTGCTAACTGTAAATGCAATATCGTTGGTATTGCCTTCGTGAATCGACTGGATAATTAGGTCGATATCTAAGGCTTGATGGGCAATTTCACCAAATAGCCGCGCCGCCACGCCGGGGCGATCGGGTACCCGCAGCAGCGCTATTTTCGCTTGGTCGGTGTCAAATTCTACCCCATCCACAGGACGGGCAATTTCTAAATCTTGGAGCGATCGCGGCTTAGGCATTGGAGAAATTACCCTAGTCCCAGGATCGTCCGTCCAGCTGGAACGTACCACCAACTCTACGCCATAATTTCGGGCAATTTCCACCGCGCGAGGATGCAGTACCTTTGCCCCTAAACTGGCTAACTCAAGCATTTCATCGGAGGTAATCTCCTCCATCAGCTGGGCTTCTGGCACTAACCGGGGATCGGTGGTAAAAATTCCTGGCACATCGGTGTAGATTTCGCAGCAGCTTGCTCGTAAAGCTGCCGCCAGTGCTACTGCCGAAGTATCAGAACCGCCGCGTCCCAAGGTGGTAATTTCTAACTCTTCGGTGCTGGAGATGCCTTGGAAACCCGCCACCACAACCACCTTACCCGCGTCTAAGTGACGTTCCATCCGATGTGTCTGGATATGCAGAATCCGGGCGCGGGTGTGTTCGGCTTCGGTAACAATTCCAACCTGTGCGCCAGTGAGAGAAACCGCTGGCTGTCCCAATTCCTGCAATGCCATACTCAGCAAGGCGATTGAGACTTGCTCGCCAGTAGAGAGCAGCATATCCATTTCCCGACGAGAGGGATTTGTAGAGATTTGGTTGGCTAATTTCACCAATCCATCAGTTGTCTTCCCCATTGCCGAAACTACGACAACCAGCGAGTTGCCCATCTGGGCTGTTTTTAAAACCCGCTGAGCGACTGCCTGAATGCGTTCCACCGAACCAACTGAAGTGCCACCGTATTTCTGGACAATTAACGCCATAATTCTCTCACCAATCCTGCCTAGGATATACCCACAGGCTTTAGCCTGTGGCTACACAAACCAAGCCTGCCTAAGCTCGTAAGCGCACTAAAGGTGCGACAGGCTGACACGGCAAGGCATCTTATCTTCTTTTAACCTAATTAAATTATCAGACTTGCTGGGACAAAACAGGCTGACTTTAGATTGTGTTGATTGATTATCGTCAAACATCTATCGCAGGTAGTGTGGAGATAGGGCGAAGGCTTGAGGATTTTCAAGGATCATGCAATCGCTAAAAATTCCAGATGCACAAATTCAAAGATAGCCGTGTTAGTTGAGTAGGCACCGCCCACCTGACGGCTCTAGTGCGATTTGATAAGCATTGCGAGGCGCTTTCCTAGTCGTGCTGCACTCTCCGCCAAAACTTCACCTTTAAACCCTCGCGGGGATAGACTGTCGGTAGCATCACCATATCCAAGTTTTGTTCGGGAAGCAGTTCCCACTCATACTCGCGGACTAACAACGCAGCAAACAACTTGATCTCCAGCTTGGCAAACTCCCTGCCCAGACATTCTCGCAGTCCCCCACCAAAGGGGATATAGCTCATCGGTTTTTGTTTATCCTCCGCCCGTTCGGGGGCAAAACGCTCTGGGTCAAAGCATTCTGGCTGAGTATAGATGCGGCTATCTTGATGAGTCGTACCGCTGTGATAAAGTACCTTCCAACCTTTGGGGATTAAGTAGCCATTAAGATCGCAAGATTCAATGACTTCTCTAGGACCAGTTGATGGAGGAAACACTCGCAGAACTTCCTTCAAGACTTGCTCTAGATAGGTCATCTGCTTCAGATGCTCCAGCGTCAGCTGTTGGGGAAACCCCAATTGCTTTTGCTCTGCACGGATAGCCTCTTTAACTTCTGGATGCTGCGCTAATAGAAGACATAACGAAGAAAGGGCAGATGACAACGTATCGTGACCTGCAAATAATAGGGTTAGAAGTTGCTCTTTGAGTTCCTGTAAACTTAGAGCGTTTCCTGCTTCATCTCGCGCTTGCAACAATAACCCTAAGACATCTTGAGTCGATGTAGCTTGTTGTTGACGCTCTTTGACTATCTCCTCAATTCGCGCCAGTATCAGCTTGCGACATCGTAACGCCCGACCAAACTTTGTCCAAGGTAAGGGTACGGGGATGGAAAGTAGCCCCTTTCCCCAAATTTCATACCACTCGCCAAAATCGCGATCGCTGGCAGCTTCGGTTCCTATCAGCAACTTACAAGCCACATCCAGCGTGTATTTTCTGAGTTCCAAGTACCAGGAAAACTGACCCAAAAGCTCCCACTTGTGGAGATAACTGCGGCTAATCTCCTCCATTGTGGAGGCATACCCTGCTAATGCGCGAGGTTGGAAGGCTTGCGATAGCAGTTTGCGCTGTCTTAGATGTTCATCCCCCATTTGCATCACGACCGATCCCGTTCCCATCAACGCTTTGGTCTGCGGGGGGACACCATTCGCAATTCCGTCAGAAAAGTAGTGTTTCTCGTTGGCAAATAGAAAGCGGGTTGCCTCGGCTCCAATCAAGAAGATGGTAGGACGACCCAACACATGAGTTTTGAAGATTTGTCCATATTGCTGGTATCGCCTCTGTACAAAGTTTGGATCGCGTAAAAAGCTGATGGTTTCGCCAATAATTGGTAGACCAAAGCTCCCAGGAGGTAAAGGTAGCGATCGCGCTTGTTTGGTCGTTGTCATTGTTTCCTCTTGGCTCCACAGCAAAAGGCTCGGATTAATATCGATACGATTAAGTATCGTAATTGCAATAGGGAGTGTCAAGAGGAGCTGCCTTAGGGTAGCAGGACATTTTAGACAGAGCCACAGCTTTTAAAATTCACCAGGCTATTCCAACTCCCAACTTGTTTTCTTCTTTTGTATGAATCATTACCGCCTCCTGACAAACTTGATATGGATGAGTACAGACATAAAATCAAGGACAATCAGCGATGTTGAAGGGAGAACGAGTAACGCTACGGGGTATACGGCGAGACGATCTACCAAAACTGTGCGAGTTTAACAATGATTTAGCCGTTGAATTGGCAGGTGGAGGCGATCCACCGATACCCCAATCCCTGGAACGACTGCAAGCAGAGTTTGATCAAAATGCCGCCAAAGGTGGACGAGATGGCACCTGGTTTGCGATCGAGGCAGATGGCAAGTTCATTGGGCAGTGCGGCTTGGTTGGTTTTGATATATTTCAGGGGGTGGCGCGTGTCTGCGAATTAGGCATTGCAATTGGGGATAAGGAATATTGGGGACGTGGCTACGGTCGTGAAGCGATCGCATTGCTGCTGAATTATGCGTTTCGATACTGGAATCTACATCGAGTTTGGTTAAGGACAAACTCAAGGAATGAACGAGCGATTCGCTGTTATCAATCCTGTGGATTTGTGGAAGAAGGTCGCCTCCGGGGTCACGAATGGTATGACGGCAGATACGTTGATACGCTGTGCATGGGAATATTGCGCGAGGAGTGGGAGCAGATTAAGAAACAAGACTGATTTCATCTAACGCAACTCCCCATTTGACAATTCTTTGAGAACGCTTGCAGCAAATTTCCCTTGATGAACGTTGTTTGGGCGAAGATGAGTTTATGAGTAAACCTATCAAAAGCCCGCCTGGACGCCCACGTAGCGAAAAATCTCATCAAGCGATTCTACAAGCAACTCTTGAGCTGCTAGCAGAAATGGGATATCAAGCTATGAGCATCGAAGCGATCGCTGCACGCGCTAAAGTGGGCAAAACTACCATTTATCGGCGGTACAGTTCTAAAGAAGAACTGGTTGCAGACGCGATTGAAAGCCTCAGAGAGGAAATATTGATACTAGACACAGGCAGCCTCTGGGGAGATATTGATATCCTTATTGAGAATGCAGCGAAAATGGTACTTAGCCCCTTAGGTCGTCAAACTGTTGCCCTAATTATTAGTACAGCGTCTAGCAGTCCGACTTTTGCCCAGGTCTACTGGAAAAAATACCTACAACCGCGACGGCAAGCCTTTGGAGTCGTGCTGGAACGTGCTAAAGCTAGAAATGAAATTCACACAGATATAGAACCCGATTTAGTCTTTGACCTGATGAGCGGAGCAATGTTATATGCGATGGTCTTTCAGCCAACTGATGAGACATTTCAAGCATATATCCGTCGTGCTTTGGAGCTTTGTCTCAAAGGTAATACTGCCTAAAATCGCATTGAGGCAGGTGTTCTGCATCGGTTAAGCTTTTCTAGAAGTTGCTCGACTTGCTTGGTATCTTTACGACGCCAACCATAGATTTATCACAAGAGCCACTAACTTTAACAACTCTGTTCACCAGCGATTCCCGATTGCGATCGCATTATAATCTTCTGTATTTTTCGGATTTAATTCTCGCTTGCTAATTTCTGTCGTAACTCCCGAATCGCAACGCTAGTATTGCGCTCGGAGGCAATTCGGAAACATTCCGCGATGACTTCTAAAACATTCATATTGGGGAAATAGCGGCTGCTGGTTACAACCGTGTAGCGATCGCTCTGCAAGCTGTAAATCTTAAGCTGATTCTTTTTATATAGCCAAACTTCCGGCACTTGATAAGGCAGGTAGTCGTTTACATCCGTATAGCTGGTTACATCTATCTCAATTACCAAATCGGGGGATGGCTCTATTTCCCAATTGATGCGGTCTTTTCCTGCAACTGCTGCCCAGTTATCGATATAAAAGCAGTAGTCCGGTTCAATGCCGCTAATCTCTGGGAGTTCCATCGTAATCGGGGTAAATGCCTCGTAGTCCTGCCCTAAATGGTCTAGGAGAGCTGCTACCACCATTGCAATAATGTGGGCTTCTCGTCCGTGTCGGGGTAGCGGTGACATTAACAAAATTTCTCCGGGTCGATACTTGATACGAGGAATCGAGCGATCACCTAGTTGCTGAGTGAGTGATTGATAGTCCTGCCAATTACCGGGTAGGCGCACCACCGATCCTGGGGGTAACTGGATTTTTTCTGGTGTGATAACTGCAAACATTGGACTTATACCTCCATCTCCACTGTAATCCTTGTATCGCACCTAACCATCGTGTCGCAGCGCAACAAAAAAGTTCTGCCCTAAAAAAGCATAGAGTGCCCGATCAGAAGGCTGATTAATCCTTTCCTAAACTCATAAAAATTGATAAGGAGAAATTTTTGGAAAACCCTTTGGAAGCAATGAATCGGTAATTTAGGCAATGTGAATATTCGAGTTTAGAGTAACAAGGCAAGTCAAAAGGGCGATCGCGTCTTTTTTCATTCTCATTGCGAACTGACAAGTCAGCGCTTCGCTATCGCGCCATTGTCTAGCATCAGCTTAAATCTGTGCTGAATACCTCTTATGGCAGACTTTCCAGGCACAACAATCTACCTGTAGCCGTCGCTACGCCTGTTTTAACCCTGGCACACTAGGCTAATATGAACATCTGTAACGGAAGCCTTGCCAGTTGGTAAAGAAATGTTAGTTCAACCGTAGCCACGGGCAACATAAAACAAAGGATGTCAATTTTATGGTAGTAGCAGTGGAAAATCAGTCTCCTCACCATGTTGTGATTGTCGGTGGCGGCTTTGGCGGACTTTATGCTGCCAAGGCATTGAGCGGCGCACCTGTCCATGTGACACTGGTCGATAAACGTAACTTTCATTTGTTTCAGCCACTCCTTTATCAAGTCGCTACCGGAACGCTATCCCCAGCAGATATTTCATCTCCTCTGCGTGCGGTACTCAGCGAGAGCAAAAATACTAAAGTGCTGATGGGAGAGGTAAAGGATATCGATCCACAACAGCGAAAAGTCATCCTCGCTGGCGAAGAACTGATCTACGACACGTTAATCGTTGCTACAGGTGTGAGCCATTTTTACTTTGGCAATGACCAATGGGCAACTGTAGCGCCAGGATTGAAAACCGTTGAAGATGCGCTGGAAATGCGGCGTCGCATTTTTATGGCGTTTGAAGCGGCAGAAAAGGAAACCGATCCCGAAAAACGACGTGCCTGGTTGACGTTTGCGATCATCGGCGGAGGGCCGACGGGAGTAGAATTAGCGGGAGCGATCGCAGAACTCGCTTACAGTACCCTGAAGCGAGATTTCCGCAACATTGACACTTCTGAAGCCAAAATTTTGTTACTGGAAGGGATGGATCGCATCCTACCTCCCTACACACCAGAGTTATCCGCAAAAGCAGAAGCCTCTCTTCAGCGCTTAGGTGTTACTGTGCAGACAAAGACCCTGGTGACGAATATTGCAGAGAATATTATCACCACAAAACAAGGCGATAAAATCGAACAAATTCCAGCGAGAACAACGTTATGGGCAGCGGGAATCAAAGCTTCACCAATGGGAAAGGTTCTGGCAGAACGCACCGGCGCTGCAATTGACCGAGTGGGGCGGGTTATTGTTGAATCCGACCTGAGTATAGCAGGACATCCTAATATCTTTGTGGTCGGTGACTTGGCAAGTTTTTCTCATCAAAATGAAAAACCACTACCAGGTGTTGCACCCGTGGCGATGCAAGAAGGGGAATATGTTGCTAACCTGATCAGACAGCGGATTGCCGGTTACAGTATGGCACCTTTCCAATATATTGACCGAGGCAGTATGGCTGTTATCGGGCGGAATGCTGCGGTAGTCGATTTGGGTTATGTGAAGTTTTCCGGTTTGCTCGCTTGGCTCACCTGGGTATTTGTTCACATTTACTTCTTAATTGAGTTTGATAATAAACTCATCGTCATGCTCCAGTGGGGTTGGAATTATTGGACTCGCAAACGTGGGGCAAGATTGATTACCGGCGACGAGGTAATTGGGAAGGTAGGAGTTGACGCTAACGGCGATTATTACGTGCCCCTGAAGAGTAAAGAAACGGTGGAAGTTTAAACGCAAAGGTACGCGCAGGTTTACGCAAAGGTTCGCCGAGGAAAGATAGCTCTTTGGGAACCTTTGTGTTTAAAAAGACGAAATTAATTTCGTCGGTGAACTTGGGTAGCAGTGGCTTGGTCGGTAGGTACTAAAAGTACCTCGCTGATATTAACGTGCGCGGGTCTAGTGACGCAGAAAAATATGACATCCGCAATATCTTCTGGTGTTAAAGGCGTTAAACCTTGGTAAACTTTTTGAGCGCGATCGCTATCTCCGTGGAATCGCACTTGACTAAATTCCGTTTCAACTAACCCTGGATCGACTGAAGTAACTCGCACGGGCGTTCCTAGGAGGTCTTGCTTCAAACCTTCGGAAATTGATTTTACAGCGGCTTTAGAAGCACAGTAGACGTTACCACCGGGATAGGTTTGATGACCGGCAATGGAGCCAAGATTCACCACATGACCTTTACCCCGCTTTACCATTCCTGGCACTAAATAGCGGGTGCAATAAAGTAAGCCTTTAATATTGGTATCGATCATTTCTTCCCAGTCTTGAATGCTGCCTTGGTGGAGTTTATTTAACCCCCGGCTAAGACCGGCATTGTTAATTAAAATATCTACATCAGCCCAAGCATCTGGCAGAGAAGAAAAGGCGGATTCAACAGAAGCGCGATCGCGTACATCTACTGCTAGTAGATGCAACTGGCAAGAAAATTCTTTGCTAAGTTCATCTGCGAGTTTCTGCAACCGCTCTTGGCGTCGAGCCACTAAGATCAGTTGGGCACCCGCTTGGGCAAACATCTTGGCACAAGCAGCACCAATTCCACTACTCGCGCCAGTAATTACAACGATTTTGTCTTTGATAGAAATCATTCGGTTTAACGAAATTTTATGGCAATCTAAGTAAATCTTAAAACCCTCTTTTTTCTTTTATTCGCGTTTTTTGCAGTCTTTAAAAAGACTCCTTTTAAATCAAACAAAATTGCTATAAATTCTGAAAATTGAGCTTTGAATTCTTAATTAAATTAAAAACTCAAAACTCAAAACTCAAAACTATTTGGAAGGGCGACTGCCTTCTACAACCCGCAGGCGCTGAGTAACTGTTGTCATGCCTTGTTCGCGGATTACAACCGTTGATACCCAATAATTCCCTTTTGTCAGGGGAGCGCGACCTACCTTAAAAATTCCACCCGATGACAGTAACTCCAGATCCACCGGCGCGGGTTTGGCAAAGCGATCGCCCCGCACGGGTTCTTCCACTGCTGCTCCCAACATCAAATCGTCGCCTAGGGGTTCTTGGACGACTGCATCAAGGCTATAGGATTGACCAATGCGAACCTCTTCCGGTAACTTCATGTCCACCGTGGGAGGCTTTACGCCTGCGGTCGTCTGAGTGCGTTCTCCCAGAATCTCCTGCTGGACAATTTTTTGACCTTGAAAGCGCTGACGCGATCGCAAGGCGGACTCAAACTTCATATTTTTGCCATCCATTCGCTGGGTGCCAGTAATCTGAGTCACCGTCTCCACAACAAGCGCATCGCCTTCCTTTTCCCAAGATTTGAGTTCTGTACGATAATTCAGGTTTGGGTAGCGCTTCCAGAGTTGAGTTAAAGTCTGTTGCAGGCTCTGACGATTTAAGCCATCAGAATGGGTAAAATTCTGGCTATAGAACTGCATCACCGTATTGACATCCTGACGATTGGCAGCTGCATCAATTTGCGTGAGAGAATTTTTTAGCTCGGCGGGTGCTGTTTCTGGACTCGCTGCTCGAACAGTGTTTGGATGAAGCAGGGACGTAAAAATTATAAAGGCAAAAATTTTCGACTTTTGCTTGATGAGAGACTGGAACAAGCTGACAGACGGAGTTATCTGGTTACGCATCACAGACGTGTTTGAATAATTGGATAAAGAAAACCGTGTCGAGCAACAGACGTGCTAAAGAGTAGAAATCCTGGATGCTCTATTGGCTAATTTATAACTGATTTTTAATCTTATCCGAGCCAGGACAGCCAGTAGGAGATAGAAACTTTGGCAAATGAACCGAAACGATTGTTAATTGCAGCGAGTGGTACTGGGGGACATTTATTTCCCGCGATCGCGCTAGCCGAGAAACTGCCAGACTATGAAATTGAGTGGTTGGGTGTCCCGAACCGCCTAGAAACCCAGTTAGTTCCGGCTCAATATCCCCTCAACACCATTGAGGTGGAAGGGTTTCAACAAGGGTTTGGACTGGGGACATTGGGCATTCTGCTGCGACTGACGGGTTCCATCCGGCAGGTACGCCAGCTACTTAAAGATAAGAATTTTCAGGGTGTATTCAGCACTGGGGGTTATATTGCCGCACCAGCGATTATTGCCGCGCGATCCATTGGAATCCCCGTGATTATGCACGAATCCAATGCCCTCCCCGGCAAAGTGACTCGCTGGTTGAGTCCGTGGTGTAATAGCGTGGCGCTGGGGTTTGAATATGGAGCGCATTACCTACCCCGCGCTGGAACCGCCTACACAGGCACCCCAGTTCGCGCCCAGTTTCGCACCCCCCAAAAGCTGGAGTTGCCAATTCCTGAAGATGTCCCCTTGATTGCAGTCGTCGGTGGCTCTCAGGGCGCTGTTGCCGTTAATCAAATCGTCCGCGAGTGCGCCCCCGCGTGGTTGAATGCCGGTGCCTGGATTGTCCATCTGACGGGCGATAATGACCCTGATGCCCAAAGTTTCCAGCATCCTCAGTATCTTTCCATGCCGTTTTATGACAATATGGCGGCACTTTTGCAACGGACGAACCTGGCAATTAGCCGCGCTGGCGCTGGGACATTAACCGAACTTGCCGTTACGCAAACCCCAGCGATTCTCATTCCCTACCCCTTCGCCGCTGAAGATCATCAAGTCTACAATGGGGCAATTTTTAACTCAGCAGGCGCTGGTTTGGTATTCCGGCAGTCAGAGCTGACGCCTCAGTTACTAGAAAGTAAGGTATTGAATTTATTGCAGTCGCCCGAACAGCTACAACAAATGGCTCAAAAGGCTGCTACGCTAGCAGTTCCTGACAGTGCCGAACGTTTAGCCGATCTGGTGCGCCGAACGCTGTAGCTAAAAGGCTTTCAGTCACAAAGCCTTTGGATGAGAAATTAGGGTTTATCCACAAATTGGAACCGCCAATGTAACGCCAGTAATTGTTAGTTTTGAGGAGGGGCAACTTTAAGAGAAAGTTGCCCGTACAGTTGTTCCTCGCAAACCATGAAACTCAAAATCGCAACAGCTATACTCCTTGCCACTATTGGCTTCGTGGCTCCAGCTAAAGCGCAAGATTCCGAACCACTCAGCCCAACAACGCCCTCATCTCCAGCGCAACCGACTTCAGATCCAGTTTTGGAAGCCTGCGCCCAAGACCAAGCCGATACTTTACCCAATCCTTTCTCAGATGTGCCGTCGAATCACTGGGCATTCAAAGCGGTTCTAAGTATGTATTATTGTGGCGCTTATCGAGGGTCAAGTTCACCTGAGAGGGTTAAACCATTTCTGCAACAACAGATTCCTCAACAAAGCAGCAATCTGCCTAAAACTAGAGTGAAAGTTCCTCAAACTTAGGAGGATTTTGTGTATAAGTAAGGATGCGATCGCTCTCAGAAAAGTGCCGAGAGCGATCGCATCCTTCTGATAGTCAATAGCCTAGTCTATACCCGCGTACCACATAATTTTGCGATGTAAAAGTGAGGTCAGTTGACAATGACTCAAGAACTCACCGACTTAAAAGCTTCCATTCTGGAAGGAAGATACGAAGATGCTTTGTCCCTGGTGGATGATTTGGAAGGGATGAGTAAAAAAGCTATTTTGCAGAATATTGAGAGCTTTCTCAGTAGAATGCTGGTTCACTTGATAAAGAATAAAATTGAGCAGCGTTTAACTAATTCTTGGGCAGTTTCTATTCGAGATTCACTTCTAAAAATTCAAGCTTTAAATATTAAAGAAAATAAAACTTCCTTCTATATTAACCAGGATGAATGGGAATCTTACCTGGAAAATTCTTTTGAAGATGCTATATTCGCGGCAAGTGTGGAAGTTTTAAATGGGAATTATACCCCATTTCAACTACAAGATATGGTAAGCAGAACGGAGATAATTGTCGCAGCAAATAAACTTCTAAGCTTGACCTATTCCAATTCAGCCAAGGCATTGCGCGACATTATTAGTGAGGAATTGAGTAAATTACCAGGCGCAAAAGAGTGGAAATTAGGAAAATAAAGTAAATTTGTTTCGGCTAGGATGCAGTAATTACACTGCTACTATTAAGAAACAAGTCTTCCCACTCGTACCAAAATGCGATTGCGCCGCCCTCACTAACCTTTGTTCCTGTTTCTCTTCCTCCGCGTCCTCTGCGTCCTCTGCGGTTCGTTTCCAACTTAAACAGTGAATTCGTGAATTCCCCCCATTCAATCTCTCTCGAAGTTCAAGAAACAGGCAGTCGCATTGACCGCTATCTTTCCCAACAACTACCAGATTTATCCCGTTCGCGCATCCAGAGACTAATTGAAGACGGCAACGTGCTACTGAACGGCACCGTCTGCACGTCCAAGAAAGCAACCATGCAAATGGGCGATCGCCTATCTTTAACGATTCCAGAAGTGCGATCGCTAGACCTGCAACCAGAAGAAATCCCTTTAGATGTTCTTTATGAAGATGATTCCCTAATTATCATCAACAAACCGGCGGGTTTAGTCGTTCATCCAGCCGCAGGACACGAAGCAGGCACTCTCGTCAACGCTCTTTTAGCCCACTGTCCTCTCGCGGAAATTGGCGGGGTGCAACGTCCGGGAATTGTCCATCGTCTTGACAAGGATACGACGGGGGCAATGGTTGTTGCCAAAACCGACCAAGCCCACCAACACTTGCAAGCTCAACTAAAAGCTAAAACCGCACGCCGGGAATATTTGGGCGTCGTCTACGGTTCTCCCCGCGCTGAGGGCGGCACGATTGACCAGCCTATCGGTCGTCATTCAGGCGATCGCAAAAAAATGGCTGTCGTACCGCTAGAGAAGGGGGGACGAGCGGCGATGACTCACTGGCGGGTGCAGGAACGCCTGGGAAACCACACGTTGATGCTTTTCCAACTCGAAACAGGTCGCACCCACCAAATTCGCGTTCACAGCGCCTACATCGGTTATCCGATTGTGGGAGATCCCGTTTACAGTTCCGGTCACTCAGTCGGCGTCAATCTTCCCGGTCAAGCGCTCCATGCTTGGCGGCTCCGGTTGCAGCATCCAGTAACCGGGGAGTTGATAGAAGCGATCGCACCCCTACCCTCAGCATTTGTAAAGCTTCTCGATGTGCTGCGAAGACGAATTGCTGCCACTAATCCACAATCGATAGACCGATAAGGCTTTATATATTTACATAAAACTACATAATTACATTTAGTTCCAAAAAACCCCTAACCCTTGCCGAGAAACTTTTTAAACAAATATTAAAAAACCATAAAAACAAAAACCTTGGCTTTTTTGAGTATAAATACTTGGAGAATTGTAACGAAGTATGTGGGAAATAAAATCCAAGACCCTTGGAAGGGTAAGGATTTGAGCTTTTATTCATGGCTCTTGAGATTGCTTAATAAATCTTAAAAAACAAAGCTGCGAAGGCGTTGTATAAAAATAACCGGAGGGATCAATAACAGACAAAAGTTAAACAAGACACGGATTTATCAAGGTTGCAAATCTCTCATAAAAGCACGGACTTTTCTCATATTTCTGTGAAAACCAATTTGTTGCAGGTAAAGTAACAGAAGGGATGGGAGAGCGACTTAAAAAGCGTGTTGGACTTATGTCTGGGCTTGACCAATCCAAGAGCTGATTCAATAGATTGAAGTAGCTCTGCTTGACAAATATCGACGTTTTAAAAAACCACACTCATCCAAATCAGTAGTAGGAGATTGAGTTCATGTTAGATGCATTCGCCAAGGTTGTTTCTCAGGCTGATGCCCGCGGTGAATTCTTGAGCACCGAGCAGCTCGATGCCCTGACCAATGTTGTCAAGGATGGCAGCAAGCGTTTGGATACCGTTAACCGCATCACCAGCAATGCTTCCAGCATTGTTGCCAACGCCGCTCGTGCTTTGTTTGAAGAGCAGCCTCAACTGATTCAACCAGGTGGAAACGCATACACCAACCGTCGTATGGCAGCTTGCCTCCGCGACATGGAAATCATCCTGCGCTACGTTACCTATGCCACAATTGCTGGTGATTCTAGCGTGTTGGACGATCGCTGCTTGAACGGTCTACGCGAAACCTACCAAGCTCTAGGCGTTCCTGGTGGTTCTGTTGCTGCTGGCGTCCAAAAGATGAAAGAAGCTGCGGTCAAAATCGCTAATGACCCCAATGGCATCACCAAGGGCGACTGTAGCCAACTGATGTCTGAAGTAGCTAGCTACTTCGATCGTGCCTCATCTGCTGTTGCTTAAGAACAACTAGCAAGCTTGCTGTTGGATAGACGCGAACATTCGCGTTGTTTAGTCGAAAACTTTGCAAACACTTTTAGGGAGATACCTCAACAATGAAGACCCCGATTACTGAAGCCATCGGCGCAGCCGATACCCAAGGTCGTTTCTTAGGCAACACCGAACTGACTGCTGTTAACGGTCGCTTTGAGCGTGCCGCTGCCAGCATGGAAGCTGCCCGTGCATTGACCCAAAAGGCTCAGCAACTGATTGATGGTGCTGCTCAAGCCGTGTACCAAAAGTTCCCATACACCACCCAGATGCAGGGGCCTCAGTATGCTTCTGACTCTCGTGGTAAATCCAAGTGTGCCCGTGACATCGGTCACTATCTGCGGATGGTTACCTACTGTCTAGTTGCTGGTGGTACAGGTCCAATGGACGAGTACCTGATTGCCGGATTGGATGAAATCAACCGCACATTCGAGCTGTCCAACAGCTGGTACGTAGAAGCCCTCAAGAACATCAAGGCCAATCATGGTCTGACTGGTCAAGCTGCTAACGAAGCCAACACCTACATCGACTACGCCATTAACGCCCTGAGCTAGTATTCAGGTGCGGTGCCCGGAAGAATCAGCGAGTGTTGGCGTGCTTGCTAGCAGTTGCTAATTTTTCCGGGCATTGTTTTTCTCAATTTGAGTATAAAAATCTTAAAAAGTTGTTGCGTTGGGAGAGCAAGAATGGCCGGTTTAGTGGCGTCGAATTTAGCAGCAGCAGGCCGCCTAGGTCTTTCTGCATTTGATGAAACACGGGTGGAACTGCGGCCTGACTGGACAGAGGACGATCTGCAAGCGGTAATCCGCGCGGTTTACCGTCAGGTACTAGGCAACGATTACATCATGAAGTCGGAACGCCTAACCTATGCTGAATCGCAGCTTCGGCAAGGAAATATAACGGTAAGAGATTTTGTCCGCGCGATCGCTAAGTCAGATCTATACAAAAACAAGTTTTTCTTTCGCAATTCCAATACCCGCTTGATCGAACTCAACTACAAGCATTTGCTAGGGCGGGCACCTTACGCAGAGGATGAGATAAACTCCCACCTCAATATCTATGAGGAACAGGGGTACGACGCAGAAATCGATTCCTACATCGACAGCGTTGAGTATGAAGCCAACTTCGGAAACAACGTTGTCCCTTATTATCGTGGATTTATGGTAGAGCCGGGAGTGAGAACGACCGGCTTTACTCGTATGTTCCGCCTGTATCGGGGTTATGCGAATAGCGATCGCTCCCAAGTTGGAGGAAAAACTCCCCGACTGATGGGCGAATTGAGCCGAAATGAGGCTTCTACAATTTTCCAACCCTCTGGCAGTTCTTCGTCCTGGAGATCGGCAGCGATTCCTCAAGACGCGGCCCCCAGAAAAGCCCTCGGCGGTACTAAGGAACAAAGCGGACGGGTTTATCGCATTGAAGTGTCTGGAATTCTCAGCCCAGGCTACCCGAAAGTCCGTCGCAGTAGCAACGCCTTCCTAGTGCCCTACGAGCAGCTGTCCCAAAAACTACAGCAAATTACGAAACAGGGCGGCAAAATTGTCAGCGTTACACCCGCTTAAGGTGAGCAGATTCTAAGTGTCATCGCACTTAGTCTTTTTTGAATGAGTCTTTTTTGACAATGGTGATGACACCAACTATCAAGTTTCATGTCATCACCCCCTCAACTGTTTTCAACCCAATTACAGGAGCTATTTCAACGATGTTTGGACAAACTGCACTTGGGAGCGGTACTTTGGGTGACGCTGCCAATCGGGTATTTCGCTACGAAGTCGAAGGTTTACGTCAGACTTACGAATCTGACAAACTCAGCTATCCCATTCGCCGTAGTGGCAGTTTCTATATCACAGTGCCCTACAGCCGCATGAATGAAGAAATGCAGCGGATTAACCGCATGGGTGGCAGAATCGTCAACATTCAGCCTTTAACTCTGGATGGAGACAGCGAAGCTAAAAGCCAAGCGACAACAGCCCATCAAAATCATGACGCTGAAGGCAAGCGCTAAGCCGATTCAGCTTACCCAGAAAGCCCATTCAGCCATGTTCGTAAAAGCCAAGTCATTGCACTCCTACGATGCGATCGCCTAATCCCGATCGATATTCTGAATCAGACTCACCGTCCGGAAATCCACCGGGTAGCGAACCGCTAACGGTGGAGCAGGCAATTGCCAATCTCCGCCATGAAGATTTAAGTCTCCGCTACTATGCTGCCTGGTGGCTGGGTAAATTCCGCGTGCGCGAGTCTGCTGCTGTAGAAGCTCTGATTACAGCTTTGGAGGATGAATCGGATCGGACAGAGCTAGGTGGATACCCCCTCCGTCGCAATGCCGCACGAGCGCTAGGGAAACTAAGCGATCGCCGAGCCGTTCCAGGGCTGATTCGTTGTTTGCGCTGCTCCGACTTCTATGTTCGAGAAGCCGCAGCTCAGTCTTTGGGAATGCTAGGCGATCGCACCTGCATTCCGGAACTGATGCAACTGCTAGAAGGGGGTGTGGCAGCCGCTCTGCCAGTACCAGGGCGACCCCATCTGACACAACCCTATGAAGCAGTGCTGGAAGCCTTAGGAGCACTTCAAGCGGCGGAAGCAACTGCTCAGATTCAACCGTTTCTGGAGCATCCTGTCGCGCGGGTGCAATATGCAGCAGCGCGGGCAATGTACCAGTTAACGGAAGATTCCGTTTATGGGGAACGCTTGGTTCAAGCATTGGAAGGCAGCGATCTGCAACTGCGCCGCATCGTATTATCAGACTTGGGTGCGATTGGTTATCTGCCAGCAGCGGAAGCGATCGCCAGTGCTGCCACCGAAAATAGCTTCAAACTCATTGCCCTCAAAGGGCTGCTGGAACACGTACAGGCGCGAGCGATCGCGTCTTTACACCCAGATGAACCGAATTCGCTATCTGCTGACGCCATCAGGGTGATGACCCTGATGGATGCTTTGTTATAGTCAATTGTCGTTTTCTAATGGCTAATCGCAAGTAGCAAATGGCAATTAACAACTAGCAATCAGTAAGTAGGTAGACATAACTTAAACAGCACGTAGCCTATAGGTAGGGTGGGCACTGCCCACCCATTGCACGGCACGGGTGGCAGTTCCCACCCTACTGCTTCGTTTATTTATGCTCAGCTACTTAACAAATGGCAATTGACAATTCGCAATTCGCCATTGACCACCGAGCGCCGATGATGGACTAATGACTGATTCGCCCCAAGAACTGATTCGTGCCATTGAACAGGCAGATTCCCCCGGACGTTTGGTGGCGTCAGTCCGAGCCTTAACTGCCGCCCGTCTAGAAGTTGGGATTCCTACCCTGATCGCCGTCTTAGGTTATAACAACCCAGGAGCGGCAGTAGCAGCAGTAGAAGGGCTGATTCAGTTAGGGGAAATCGCCGTACAACCCTTGCTGGAAAAACTGGACGCCTATGACTACGGTGCCAGGGCTTATGCGATTCGTGCCCTAGCCGGAATCGCCGACCCCCGCGCTTTAGACATCTTAGTAGAGGCAGCAGTCACCGACTTCGCGCCCAGCGTTCGCCGCGCTGCTGCGAAAGGGCTGGGAAACCTCCGGTGGAACACGTTGAATGCCCAACAGATTCAAAGCGCGATCGCTAGGGCATTGGAAACCCTGCTGCTCATTTCTCAAGACCAGGACTGGGCGATTCGCTACGCCGCTGTCGTCGGCTTGCAAGCACTCTCCACTCAGTTGGAAGTCCGCCCGTCCATCCAAAAGCGATTAGCGGAAATGGCTTTAGATAATGACCCAGCAGTTCGTGCCAGAGTTCAGCTGGCTCACCAGTCATTAGTGATGAGTCCTTAGCAAAGGCCCATTCGTCTTTTATTCATGGACTCATCACTAACAGCTAACAACTAACAACTAACAACAAAAAATATGCCAATTCCACTTCTTGAAATTACACCAACCACGCAGAATCAGCGTGTAGAAGGGTACGAAGTACCTGATGAGGACGACGCACAGATTTATCGATTGACAGATGCAACCTCAGACACGGCAATTAATGACTTGATCTGGGCTGCCTACCGGCAAATCATCAGCGAACATTTAATTTTAGAAAGCTACCGCCAACCTTTTCTAGAATCTCAACTGCGGAATCGAGCCATATCCGTGCGCGAGTTTATTCGAGGATTGGGCAAGTCCGATGTTTATCGGCAGTTGGTGGCAGACACGAACTCCAACTACCGCTTAGTTGACATCACTTTCAAGCGGTTTCTGGGACGCGCTACCTATGGCAAAGACGAGCAAATTGCTTGGTCAATTGTAATTGCTTCCAAGGGATTGCATGGCTTTATCGATGCCGTTGTTGATAGCGAAGAATACCGCCAGAACTTCGGCGATGAGATTGTACCTTATCAGCGCCGCCGGTTTAACGAGCGACCCTTTAACTTGGTCAACCCCCGGTACAGTGATTACTGGCGCGGTCGCATGATGGGTCTAGATACTCGGAGTTACTTCCAAGTGGGGGGTCAAAACGCAACGGGTAAAACCTCGGTTCGTCAAGCAATTCCAAACAACTTCTTGGAAATGGCTCGGAGTATTGCCCCTAGCGAAGTCAACTACCAGCGCACCAGAGATCGGGTACTCTCTCAAATTAAAAACATGGAGATTCCCGACACGAGGAGCAAAGCTGCCAACTTGCAACCTGCTGTAGGTCGCACCGACGTAGCCCTTCCTTACCGCTACCTTTATCCAACGCCCAAAGCCTAAAGGCTAATGGCTAATTGTTCATGGTTCATGGCAATTAGCAATCCAACAAGATAGGAACTAACAATTTACCTATGTCCATCCCTTTGCTTTCATACAAACCCAGTTCGCAGAACCAGCGAGTATCGGGTTACGAAGTGCCAAACGAAGATACTCCCCGGAGTTATCGCCTTGAAAACTGCATTGACAATAGCGACCTTGAAGAATTAATCTGGGCAGCCTACCGTCAGGTTTTCAGCGAACACGAAATCCTCAATTCTTTTCGTCAGGTTGACCTAGAATCTCAAGTGAAGAACCGTGCCATTACTGTGCGCGACTTCATCCGAGGTTTGGCGAAGACTGAGGGATTTTACCGCTTGGTTGTTGAGAAAAACTCCAACTATCGAGTCGTCGAAGTTTGCCTCAAACGGATCTTGGGCAGGGCACCCTACAACAAAGACGAAGAAATCGCCTGGTCAATTAAGATTGCCACTAAGGGACTGAGCGGCTTCATTGATGCCCTAGTCGATAGTGAGGAGTATCAGTCTAACTTTGGCGACAGTACGGTGCCTTATCAGCGTCGTCGCTACAAAGATCGACCCTTTAACTTGGTGACGCCTAGCTACGCCGATTACTGGCGCGATAAGGAAGAAAGTGCACGCTACAAATGGGGCAATGTGCAAAACTTCTTGGATATGGCACGGGCAATCAACCCGAAAGCTGTCACCAATACTGTTACCGTTAACACGGCTAACATCAAAATTCCCGACATGACACGGGATAATACAGCGCAAGAGACACGAGTCTCGATTAACTCGCAAGTAAGTTTTCCTCTCCGGTAGCACGGGGATTCCATCGACCAGAGGATACCCCGATGCTGGAAAATAGGAAGTCTCAACCACTTTATAAGGGAGATTTTTAAATGGCACTGCCATTACTTGAATACAAACCAACCACCCAAAACCAACGAGTTAAGAGCTTTGGAAAAGCGGATCTTAACGAAGATACCCCATACATCTATCGCGTGGAAGATGCCAATTCACCGATAGAAATGGAGCAGCTGATTTGGGCGGCTTATCGCCAAGTCTTCAGCGAGCATGAAATCCTCAGATTCAACCGTCAGATTACCCTAGAATCTCAGCTGAAAAATGCGACGATTACAGTAAGGGAATTTATTGCTGGTCTGGCGAAGTCAGAGGCATTTTACCGTGTGGTTGTCTCGGTCAATAACAACTATCGCCTTGTAAACATTTGTCTCAAGCGTTTTTTAGGTCGGGAGCCTTACAACAAAGCCGAAGAAATCGCTTGGTCGATTAAAATTGCCACTTTGGGCTTCAGCGGTTTTGTTGATGCCTTGGTGAACAGCGAAGAATATACCGACAACTTTGGGGACTTCACCGTACCCTACCAGCGCAAGCGGATGGAACAGCGTCCTTTTAACCTGGTGACGCCTCGCTATGGCGAAGACTTCCGCGAAAGTGCTGGCACAGTCAAGACCGATTGGCGCTTCACTGTGGAGAAGTTCTACAGCCGCAAGAACCAAGAACGGCAACTTCCCGAAGGCGATCCCCGCCGGTTCCGCGAGGTTGCGGCGTCGCTCAGTACCAAGCGCAACTACCCACAACGGGTCTCTGCGTTTGACATTGACTACCTCAGCCGAGTGCCCGTGCGTGGCAACCGCTAAGGGATAAAGTGCTAGTTTCCTAGACTGCTTGCACTTCTGATAAAACTAAACTGTGGCTCTGATTCCTGCTCTCAATACAGCTAGATAATGTCCTATAAAGACATCTAGTCGTTAGAGTGAGCGGTCATCAGAGCCACAAACTTTTTGGGTGCATACGGCATAGGCGATCGCCTACTCACACCTCATCTAGATTAATCCCCATTGAGCGCAATCTCTCTGCTAATTGCTCTGCTCTAGCTTGAGCCGATTCTTTCTGTTATTGCTGGTTGCTAAGGCGTAGTATCTCTCGCACTTCTACTAAAATTTGCCCCAACATATTCTTGCCACTACCATCAGCACCGCAACCCCAATAATAATCACCAGGTGCATTTTCAACAATTAACTCATCGCCTGTAGAAAGTAATTCTTCGCGAATGTCGGCATGAGTCTCAAATTTGCGTAGCACGGCTTTTCGCATAATGTCATCTTTTACCTGTTCCCAATCGGGACGCAGGGGCCGCGATCTCTCTCGTCCCATTCTCGCCGCATCCTTCGGTGTCTTTACCTGGCGAATTTGGTCAGCGTGAGGCGTTCCAACAAACTTTTGCGCTTGAAAATAATGTTCGCTGGTAGGCCAATAAAACCCATCTAATTCAAAGCCGTGAGGCGAAAAATTAGAGAAACAACCATATTTTTCGCGGGTCCTGTAAAAGTAAATAGTCATTGGAAAATGTGTAAATTTTAGCTGAGTAAAGACTAAATGCTAAGCTGCTACACAAGATAGGAAATTTAAATTTATGTATCGGATTCTTTGGATCTTTTCCTTAGATGTTTAGCCTTTTTCTGCAATTCCTGAAAATAGTCCGACTCTGTAATTTCAGCTACCTGACGCGCTGCTTTGGCTTCATCAATCTCGATCCGGAGTTCCTGTAACTGTTGTTTCAGGCGTTGTTCGCGGGCGTAAATTTCACGCGCCATGCTCTCGAAAACCCGCCCCATCTGTCCCAATTCATCGGCACGACGGGCAACATCTTTTAAACTTTCTAAATCGAATTCCTCAACTTTATCGGAAGTTGTACCAGCAGTAATTTTTTGAGCCAGCTTAGCCATGAGTTTAACTGGCTGAACAACAGTTCGTTTTAATAAGTAATTAATTATAAGCACGGCAAAAGTAAAAATGCCGAGAAAAATTCCGATAATTAGGAAAAAAGAACGGTTGGCTCTCTCAAAAACTTGCTCGGCGGGGACATAGATGACTTGAGCACCAATAATTTCATTTAATTGCCAACCAAAACCGTTTTTACTGCCATAGGTTTTTATCAAATTCTTCGGCGCTGCGGCTGGAGTCGAATGGCAGCGGAGACAACTCTCTTGTTCAATCGCAATCGGTAAAGCTTTATAAAATACTTGCTTGCCAAATAAAGAGCGAAAACCTGAGATTTCTTTCGTTTCTGGTTCGTTGCGAAAGCGGTTTACAATTTTGTCTTCAAAGTTATCTGCTTTATCTAGCAAATTTGTAGGATTCAGAGTAGCATCTTTGTAGAATAAATCTTTATATTCTCCTTTCTGACGTAAACCTTCAAAAACTTCTCTTACAGAAAAGCTAGGAATTGTTTCAGGAATAAATTCTGGTTGAGCTTCTGCACTCTGCGCTAAGAGAGGACTAATCTGAGTATTTGTATAGTCTCTCAGTGAGTTCATTGTCTCCATGAGAACTACACCTTTAGAGATAATTTCATTTTCGGCTCTGTGCTGAAGTGCCTTAGACAAAGCAATCCCACTAACAACAATCCCAAAGATAAAAACTAGCGATAGAAGTAAGGTGAATTTGGTACCCAGCTTGAATTTATTCAACATGATTATTTTCCTGTTTTATCACAATGAGCGCCCAGTATCTTTGATTACAGGTGTCATTGAGGGCTAAAATTAAGGGCTTTAAATGACATCAACGCAAGAGTATTGTTTAAAAGTTCTTTACCCAATACGGCAAGAAATTCGTGCTTTGTAATGCGCGATCGCTGACTATTTCTGGTAGCTATAACTTTATCGCTAATAAATATTCACTGACTGGAGCGATCGCTTTTGAAAATGGACGAATGCGATCGCAGCCAAAGCATCTCGACCGAGTGCGCGGTAGGCAGCATCCAGCAGTTTGGCAGCAGCCGCTTCTCGTTCGGGATTCCCACCGGAAAGCCAGTGCAAGTCCCGACCGAATGCCAGCGCCTCAGCCGGTTGACCCTCGGCACAAGCTTCTAGTGCTGCCACAATCCAGTCTTGGACAATTGGTGCATCCCCTAAGATAGCGATTCTAATTACTTCAAGATCGCGCTGAGGGAAAGTTTCGGCGCTGAAGCCGGGAATTGCCACCCCCGCACCATCCTCAGTCGCAATCCTGGCACCCAGCGGTGGTTGCTTGTAGGCTTTCTCGTACAGACTTCCCATTTCAGGGCGTTCCGCGGTTTCAAACGCCATCACCGCATCGCGGAGTGCTGAGAGTCTAACTCGTCGATGCCGAGAATCGTTGTCATAGCGGTCATATTCCAGCTGAGAGACCGCTTTTTCGATTTGGAAGCGAACCTGTTGGAGCAATGTTTGACAACCGTCATCACAGACGGGAATGCCATCGTTGTTCCAGTAATACATCACACCCGTGGGCAGTTCTCTGGGGTCATCGTACCAAAGACCAAAATGCAGACCATCGCCGCCCCCGTACAGCAAAGTGAGAAACTCCGGCGGATCGCGGTAATAGCGGTAATGTAAGCGATGGTCAAGTTCTGCTATGGGTTTTCGTTGCAAACCTTCTTCAGTAAATAAATCAAACAAACCGCAAGGCGTTGCAATCCAGTGCATTTCTTGCCGCTCAATCGGAGTTAAGCTGAGCCAGAAAGCCCAGAATGCAAAAACATGGTCGGGTAAGGTCAAGCCGTGGGTTTGTTGTACCAGCGCTCGCACTCTTTCCACCAACGCTTGTGCTTTTTGTCGGGCGTCCAAGCGCATCTGCTCAATCGTGGCAGCATCCGGCAGATTTTCCTGACGCCATGCCATATATTCCGCTTTCCAGGAACGTTCATTTGCCGCTTGCCACAGATGTCGCCAGATATCCGTCCAATGACCTGAATCATCAGGGCATTCTTTAATTTGCTGACGCGCAGCTTTGTAGAATTCTTCGTGCCGATAGGCGTTTGGCGTCCAGCGTTCTGTTTCTGTTTCCCAGCGTTGTTTTGCCCATGAAACGCCATGTTCTGCGATCGCTGTAAAAGATGCTTCAAAAGCATTGAGCAAAGTCTGTCGTTCTACAGCAACTTTCGCTTCAAATTCTTGACGAAATGCTTGGAAAGCAGACCACTCGGCAACTAAATCATCCTCTGGTCGATCCAACTGCTTCAGCCACCAATTATCAAATTCCTCCTGAAGCATCTGGTCGATATCTTTTTCAATCTCGTCCCGGAAACGCGGACGGGGGTCTTCACCCAGTAGCTCGAATTGCTCTTGATTTAGGGTGATTTCTGCTTTGCGACCCAATATTTCGACTTCAACAACAATCTTTTCTCCAGGCTGCAACTTAACTACCACACCCTGAAAATCACTAAATGGGCCTGCGGTTATCGCTCCTACGCTTCCTGGTTTGAAATTTTTCATTTCCTCCCTCCTCACAGCATCGCCAAGCGGATGCGGGGTAAGCGCAGCGGTCTTGCAACTAGCACTCCTCGCTTGTCTGAAGTTCTCTTGTCAGGCTCTTAAACCATCTTAATTTTAATCTGATGACTGGCGGCAAATCTAAACTTTTGGGCATCCTTCTGCTAGGCTCGGAATCACTGCTATTGACTTTTTGTTTCCTGTACAGCCACTGACAAGCAATCGAGAATCAAAAATTAAATTTCATTGTTTTATGATTTTTATGATTGTAATTTTAAATAAAATTTTCTAAAAATGTTGATAATTAAATTAAATAAAATATAATTATTTGTTTATATAATTTTAGTTTAAAAATAGTTGTATTTGTTATTTTCACTATCCTAAAATTAAAAATTTCTATTAATAAAACTCAACGGTAAATACTGAAGTGCAAGCATTACGGTAACGCTCCGATCGCAAACTCCAAACTAATTTAAGCGTGACCCATCTCAACAATATTTTCCCACGAGGAAAACATTCGTAGGCAATTTCTACCTTCATGCTTAGCTCTGTAAAGCGCTCGATCTGCTTGATGTAATAAATCTTGAGAATCAACTAAATTAACAGCGCTAGCGATCGCGCCACCGATACTAATCGTAATGGGTAGCAGCAGATCGTTAGAAATCTTGAAAGGGCATTCGGCGATGCAAGAGCGTAAACTTTCACCATACTCTAAACCATTGTGCAGATTCAGTCCCAGGGTGATGCAGACAAATTCTTCACCACCATAGCGATACAACAGACTGCTAGGGCGTGCATTGGACTGTAGTCGTCCGGCGATCGCTTGCAGCACACAATCCCCCACTGTGTGACCATACGTATCGTTCACCCGCTTAAAATGATCCACATCAATCAGAAATACACACAAATAACGGTAGCGAGTATTCGCATCGCGGTTGCCGACTTGCCGCAGCATATGAGGCAATGCCTGATCCATTGCCCGCCGATTTAATAAACCTGTTAACTGATCGGTCAGCGACAAAGATTCTAGCAATTCATTACGGGCAGTCAATTGCTGATTCGCTTGTCGCAGTGCCTGATTCGCTTCGCTCAATTCTTGCGTTAACCGCTGCAATCGCAATCCCGCGCCCACCCGCGCCCGTAATTCACTCATATCAATTGGTTTTGGGAGATACTCATCAGCTCCAGTATCTAAACCCTCCACCCGGTCTTTTACATCCCCACGAATCGTCAGCAAAATAAAAAATGCCAAAGATAATTCTGGATCGGATTTAACCTGACGGCACACTTCCAGCCCATTGATGACTGGCATCATCCAATCACAAATAATTAGATGAGGGTGTAGCTGCTTTGCTTTCTTTAATCCCTCTTCACCATTAGCCGCTACTATGACTTCATGACCTAGAAGTTGGAGTGAGTTTTTGACGACTAACCGAACGCTAGGATCGTCATCAATAATTAAAATTTTTGACGTGGAACCAACCTGCGTCCCTCCAGACCGATTGGCGTGAAGAAGGACTGGAGTTTCACCCTCCACCCTCTCCCAGTCAATTATCTCAAACAAAAAAGATTGAATCTTTTGGAAATGATTTTCTATTTGAATTACCAATTGAGTCACTTCCTTAAAGTTTTTTTGTTGGCTCTGAAGTTCTAATCGATCGGCTAAATTTTTTAATTTGTTGACGCCAACATTCGCACTAGCACCCCGAATTTGATGGGCTTTATGTTCAATCACTTCAAAATTTTTAGAAAAAGTTGCTGATTTTATCGATGATAAGTTTACTTTTGTATCTTCTAAAAAGGCTTGTAGAATTTCGTTTCGCAATTTCAGATCCCCCAAGGTTATATCGTCTAAGCGATTTAAATCCACCCAGTCATTGACGCTTGACTCGTCCGGGTTGGCACTGGAGTCAACGGGAATAATTTTACTTGTTAAATCTATAGATGAGGAGGCAGATGAGGATGCGATTGCCTGCTTATTTTTAATAATAACTTCAATCCAATTTTCTAATTTAGCTGCCAACTCTTCCTCACGAACCGGCTTAAGTAGATAATCATCCATGCCGACCTTTAGACAGCGATCCCGATTTGCTTTCATGCCGTTGGCAGTCATTGCAATCAAGATTGTCTGTCGCGCATCACCTTCTAATTGACGAATTCTTTGTGCAGTTTCATAACCGTCTAGTATCGGCATCTGGCAATCGAGGAGGATTAGGTCATATTTTCCTTGGGATCTCATCCATAATGCTTCTTGACCATTAGCAGCAACATTTGCTTCATACCCTAACTTCTTTAACTGTTTAAATACAACCGTCTGACTCACAAGGCTATCTTCAACTAATAGAATTTTTAGGTATTCTTGCTTGGTCATAGAAATGATGAATGATTTCACTCTTGCCTAAATGAGCGGAAATTTATTGTCTGTATAATTACTTACATTAGCAGGCAATCTGGAACGTTCCAGCAGTTTCTTGCAATCGGCATTTTTGTGGATGTTAACAGAAAATTTGGGCGATCGCTCTTAGGGAAGCCATAACGAGGCAGGAGATATAGCGATCGCCCTCGATTTGAATAACTTTACAAATATGCATTGCTTTGAATACACCTGTAAAAATTAGAATGCTACCCTTCAAAAACGTAGATGAAAGCACCTTTACCCGAAAACGAACCAGAACGGATTCAAGCGCTACAGCAGTATGAAATCCTCGATACCGCCGCAGAACAGGCATTTGACGATCTGACGCTTTTGGCTGCACACATCTGCGGTACACCAATTGCCCTCGTCAGCTTAGTTGATACGGATCGGCAGTGGTTTAAATCAAAAGTTGGCATCACGGCTCAGGAAACTCCTCGTGATATTGCTTTTTGTGCCCATGCTCTCCTGCAAACCGACCTATTTGTTATCCGCGATGCATCCACTGACGAGCGGTTTGCCAATAATCCCCTCGTGACTTCCGATCCGAATATCCGGTTTTACGCGGGTGCTACTTTGTTAACCCCAGAAGGCTTGGCACTGGGAACTTTGTGTGTGATTGACTCCGTACCGCGAGATTTGAGTCCCCAACAGCGGGTGGCGCTGCAAGCACTCAGCCGGGAGGTGATGACGCAACTGGAGTTGCGACGGAATAATCGTGAATTGGCACAGGCGATAAAACAGCGCGACAAGGCACAAGAAGAACAGCTTCAATTCTTCACCCTGTCTCTAGATATGCTGTGTATTGCCGGGATGGATGGCTATTTTAAACGTCTAAATCCATCATGGTCAAAGACTCTCGGCTTCACCAATGAGGAACTGCAAAGCCAACCGTTTATCGAATTTGTGCATCCAGACGACCGGGAAGCAACGATTGCCCAAGTGCAACAACTTTCTACAGGTATAGATACAATTTCTTTTGAAAATCGCTACCGCTGCAAAGACGGCTCTTATCGATGGCTGTTGTGGAAAGCAACGCCCTTGTCTGAACAGCAAGCGATTTACGCAGTCGCTCATGACATTACCGAGCGCAAGCGTCATGAAGAAGAAATGCGGAATACCCAGACATTTCTGAACTCAATTGTCGAAAATATTCCCCACATTATTTTCGTCAAGGATGCTCAAGAACTTAATTTTGTGCGTTTCAATAAAGCGGGTCAAAAATTAATTGGTCGTAACCCTGAAGAGTTGCTGGGAAAGAATGACTATGACTTGTTTACCAAAGAAGAAGCAGATTTTTTCACCGCCACCGATCGAGAAGTGCTGGCAACCGGAAAAATTTTAGATATCCCAGAAGAGCGGATACAGACAAAAGATAAAGGTTTAAGAATATTACATACTAAAAAATTACCGATTTTAGATGCCCAAGGAAACTCACAGTATTTATTAAGGATTTCTGAAGATATTACCAGTCGCAAGCAGGCGCAGGAGGATCTGCGAAAAAGCGAAGAATGCTTCCGCTTAGTCGTAGAAGGGGTCAAAGATTATGCAATTTATATGCTCGACCCCAAGGGATATATTGTGAGCTGGAATGCGGGAGCAGAAAGGATTAAGGGATATCGAGCGGAGGAAATCATCGGTCAACATTTTTCTTGTTTTTATGAGCCAGGAGAAAATCAACAAGCGATCGCGCAAAGCGAACTAGAAATCGCGATCGCTCAAGGGAATAGCGTTGCCGAAGGCTGGCGCGTGCGGAAGGATGGTTCGCGGTTTTGGGCGCACGCTGTCGTAACCGCCTTATATGATGACGCTGGAAACCTGCGCGGATTCTCCAAAGTGACGCGGGACATTACCAACCACAAAAGGACACAAGAAGCATTAGCGCTGCAAGCCCGTCTCGCTCACTTCCGCGCCGAGGTGGATTCTGCCCTCACTCAAAGCGACACCCTGCAAAGCATTTTGCAGCGCTGCACCGAGGCAATGGTGAAGTATTTGGACGCAGCATTTGGGCGGATCTGGACGCTCAACCGGGAAGAGAGGATGCTGGAACTGCAAGCCAGTGCTGGGATGTACGCGCAGGTTGAGGGTTTATATCGCCGCGTTCCGATCGGCACCCTGAAAATCGCCAAAATTGCCCAAACTCGCCAACCCTACCTAACCAATTCTGTCGTAGACGATCCTCAGATTCTGGATAGAGAATGGGCGGTGCGGGAAGGAATGGTCGCCTTCGCTGGATATCCCCTGATTATTGAAGGCTCTGTGATGGGAGTGATGGCAATATTTGCTCGTCAACCCCTCAATGAATCTGTTCTCCAGTCGCTGGAATTTGCAGCGGACAGGATTGCCCTGTGGATCGAGCGTAAACAGGCACAAGAGGAATTAAAGCGGCAGAACTTGCGATCGCAATTATTTTCCGAAATTACCCTAAAAATTCGCCAGTCCTTACAACTCGAAGAAATTCTTCAAACCACCGTTACCGAAGTCAGAAAATCTCTCGCGTGCGATCGCGTAGTGATTTATCGTCTGGCAGCCGATAAAACGGGTACCATCGTCACCGAAAATGTCGTTTCTGGTCTGCCCGCCTTATTAGGGCAAACTTTCAGTGCGGAAATCTTCCCCGAAGCTTACCATGAGGACTACTGCCACGGAAAAATCAGGATTGTGGCTGACGTAGAAAATGCTGAGATTTCACCGTGTCATCGGGAATTTTTGCAGCATTTGGCAGTCAAGGCAAAATTAGTCATCCCGATCTTGCAGAAAAACGAACTTTGGGGACTGCTGATTGCCCACCAATGCACCTCACCCCGACAGTGGTCTAGCTTTGAAGTCGAACTGCTGCAACAACTCGCAGACCAAGTCGGTATTGCCCTGGCTCAATCCCAACTCCTAGAAGAAGAAACCCTCCAGCGCCAGGAACTAGAGATCGCCCGTCACCAAGCTGAGTCAGCTTCTCAAGCCAAAAGCGCCTTTTTGGCAAACATGAGCCACGAAATCCGTACCCCTATGAATGCCGTTTTGGGAATGACTGGGCTGCTTTTAGACACGCCCTTGACTACAGAGCAAAAGGATTTTGTTGAAACGATTCGCATTAGTGGAGATGCCCTGCTGTGCCTGATTAATGAGATTTTGGACTTATCCAAACTAGAGGCTGGAGAGATGGATCTGGAAGTTTTAGACTTTGACTTATCTACTTGTGTAGAAGAAGTCTTAGATTTATTAGCTCCCCAAGCTCATGCCAAGGATCTGGAAATTGCTGCCTTGGTCTATCGCAACGTTCCTACCCACCTCCAAGGCGATGTTGGTCGTCTGCGGCAAATTCTCACCAACCTGATTGGCAATGGCATTAAGTTCACCAACGCCGGTGAAATTGTGGTCAGGGCAGAACTACCATCAGACACCTCCCCTAATTCTCTTGGGAAGGGCGAATCAGAGGACGTGGTAACGATTCGCTTCTCTGTCACCGATACGGGCATTGGCATCACCCCAGAAAATATGAGCCAATTGTTTCAACCCTTTTCCCAGGTAGACTCCTCTGCCACGCGCCAGTATAGCGGCACCGGCTTGGGACTGGTCATCTGCAAACAGCTCGTCACCTTAATGGGAGGAGAAATTGGCTTTGAGAGCCAACCAGGGAAGGGAAGCAAGTTTTGGTTTACCGTGCCTTTCAAAAAGCAAGCGGAACGGATAACACCACCCATCCAAACTTCTACCAATCTAGCGGGACGGCGTCTGCTAGTAGTTGATGACAATGCCACGAACCGCAAAGTGGTTCGCTCTCAGGCGGCGCACTGGGGAATGCAAGTAGATGAGGCGGATGGTGCTGCCGCCGCCATGAGAGTTTTGCAAGAAGCTCTGGAGTGGGGAATTCCCTATGATGTGGCGGTGATTGATATGCAAATGCCCAACGTTGATGGCATTACTTTGGGCGAGCAAATCAAAGGAAATCCCATGCTGGCTAATTTACCCTTGATTATGCTCACTTCTGCCGATCAGCGAGGGGAGGCGCAACGGGCGACGAAGGCAGGATTTGCTGCCCATTTGATTAAGCCAGTCAAGCCATCTCGCTTATTGGATACCATTGTCTCCATCTTGGGGAAGCAAGAGGAACAGCGGGACAGAGGCAAAGAGGTAGGCAAAGAAGTAGAGGAGAAGAATTTTTCACCCCAACCTTCCCGAATTCCAATTCCCCAAAGCAAGTTGCGAATTTTGCTAGCTGAGGACAATCTGATTAATCAAAAAGTTGCCCTCAAACAGCTAAACACTTTGGGTTATGAAGCCGATGTCGCTGCGAATGGGAAGGAAGTCGTAGAGTTATTGGAAAAAATTCCCTATGACTTAGTTCTGATGGACTGTCAGATGCCGATTCTCGATGGTTATGAAGCAACGCGAGAGATTCGGCGGCGACAAGGAGAAGGTTCGCGCCGTACCACTGTCATTGCTCTAACCGCTAACGCGATGAAAGAAGACCGCAAACGCTGTCTTGATGCTGGGATGGATGACTATTTGAGTAAGCCAGTATCAAGGGAACAGTTAGCAGTGGTAATTGAGCATTGGACGAAAGTCATTTTTCAGGGTGCAAATGCCAGCAGTGGCGGTATTGCCACACGGGAAGATGTAGAAACGAGATTCTCGTCTTTACAAGATTTAGTGGATTGGGAACATCTGCATCAACTTTCTGAGGGAAGCAGGGAGTTTGAGTTGGAACTGTTGCAAATGTTCTTCACGGAAGTTCAGGCTCATCTAGAATCGGTGAAAAGAGCGATCGCTATCAATGACTTTGATAGTCTTGCAAAAGAAGCTCATCACATCAAAGGTGCGAGTGCCAACGTCGGAGTAGAGGGGATGCGAAGCAATGCCCAAAAGCTGGAGGAACTCGCCTCCCACTACCAACTTGCAGGAACGACTGAGATAGTATCTGCGTTAGAAACAGCGCTCAGCCGCATTCAATCTTGGGTTAAGGAAATTTAAGGAATTGCTAATTGCTAGGAATTCCCCTTTGCTCCTCTGTGGTGATAACGACTTCCTTCGCAAAGGGGTTGTGAAAAAACGATCCGGTTTGAGGTGGCAGCATGGGATCGAGGACAATTTCTGCAAGACTTTTCCCGACACCTGTTAGGGGAATTGCTAGAATCACTCCTAACAATCCCCCCAATTTCGCTCCGAGTAGGAGAGAGACAAAGATAATCACTGGCGATAGACCTGTCAAATTGCCCATAATTCGGGGTGCGACCAAATTATCTTTTATCTGCTGAAGTGCGATCGCTATGGCTAAGACTTGCAGCGCCTGAAACCAATTGATAAACGCTACCACAATCACAACCGTGGCAATTCCTAAAGTTGCTCCGATAAAGGGAATGATTTCCATCAACCCAATAAAAACTGCAAATACTAGGAAGAATGGCACGTGCAATGCCCAAAATGCCAGGGAAAGAGTCGTTGCCATAAACACACCCAATAACACCTGACCCGACACAAATCGCTGCAAATTTCGTTGCAATGATTCTGTCAAACCATCTTTAATTTTGGATGAGAAAATACTCGTCAGTCCCCGCCAAACTCGCTCACCATCAATGAGCATATAAAAAGAAATAACGAGAATTAGAATTAAGTCAAAAAACCAGTTAAAAGTGCCTAATACTAAGCCAAAACCTCTGGTAGCGATCGCTTGGGCTTGCGCTTGTACTCGTGCCAACAACTCAGAAGCCAAAATTCGCACGTCAAACGGTAAATTGTGTTCGGCACTCCAAGCTTGGAAGGCGGCTAATTGCTGTTGTCCAGACTCTAGGAGCGAAGGTAGATTTGTCACCAATTGCCGCCCCTGATTAAACACTGGCGGTACTACAGTCAGACCAATGAGTACCAGAGTTAAGCCTGCTATTAAATAAACTAAGATTGCTGCCACACTCCGGGGCAAGAAAGTTTGCAAAACGGCAACAGCATAGTTAAGAAAAAATGCAATCAGTCCGGCGGTCAGCAAAATGCTAATCAACTCACCCACATATCTCAGAGCCAAAATCGTCACCCAACCGCTTGTCAGAACGAGCAGCCAAGTGATTAGAAACTGTTGGAGGGGTGAAAAGGCACGATTCATCTTTGCTCTATCTCAATGGGGGAGAGTGGGTCGTAGGACTCCTGCTAAAGTTATTTAGAAAAAACTTTGCTTTCAAGACAGCAGCCGCTCTTTGGGGGCAAGCTGTGAAAGTCTTTGCAGAGGATCTTAAACAATTTAACATCCATCTGCGAGGCAACGATAGAGAGGACGGGGTTTGCGCGTGAAGCGATATACTATTTTGTTGTTTGTCTGCAACAGATAAACTTCTGCCTCCTTTTTTGTAGCCTTAGCAAAGGGATACGCTCTTCACAGCGAAACCGAGATCCCGGACTTCGGAAGAGTTGCCCTAGGATCTCGCTTTCGCTGGCATCTCACAACTCAAATCGGATTGCTATAGCAGTTCTTTTAAGAGCTAACGCTAGTTGTGAGTTTTTATAGGCAATGCGATCGCAAACTCTGTTCCTTGTCCAAACTCCGAAATTACCTCGATTTTCCCCTTGTGCTTTTCAACGATTTGGTAGCAGATGGAGAGTCCTAAGCCAGTGCCTTTACCTACCGGCTTCGTTGTGAAGAAGGGATTAAACAGCTTGTCTCTAATTTCCAAAGGAATTCCAAAACCATTATCTCGAATTCTTACCCGAATATAGTTAGACTTGAACCGTTCCGTGTGAATCAGAATCTGCGATTTTTCGGTTATTATTTTTTTATTTTGGATGGGAAATCCCTTGTTTATTGCTTCCGCTTCTTCCTGTCTCTCATTTTTGCTCTTGGTCTCTTCCAAAGCATCAATTGCATTACTGATAATATTCATAAATACCTGGTTGAGTTGAGCTGGGTAACACTCAACGAGAGGCAAATCTTCATACTCTTTGATTACCTCAATTCCCCGCTTAAGGCGGTGATTGAGAATCAACAACGTGTTTTCTATCCCTTCATGAATATCGACTGGTTTCATCTCAGATTCATCTAGCCGGGAGAAGTTTCGCAAAGACAAAACAATTTGCCGAATACGTTCAGTGCCCATCTTCATAGAAGACAGGATTTTGGTAAAATCTTCCGTAAGGAAGTCCACGTCAATTGCTTCAATCTCGTGTTGAAGAAGAGGGGTAGGGTGAGGGTACTGCTGCCGATACAGATGTACTAAATTAAGCAGTTCTTGCGTATAAACGTTAGCGTGTTCCAGATTACCGTAGATGAAATTGATGGGGTTATTAATTTCATGAGCGATACCTGCAACTAGCTCTCCCAAACTGGACATTTTTTCAGTTTGAATGAGTTGAGATTGGGTTTGTTGGAGTTCTTGAAGCGCTTGTGTCAATTCCTCGGTTCGTTGTTCTACTCGCTCCTCTAGTGTCTGACGAGCTAACTCTAGTTCGTGGGTATATTCTCCTACCCACTGCACTAGGCAATTTAGAGAGGTTGCTAATGACCCCACTTCATCCTCAGTGGTAACTGGACTGCGGAGGTCAAAATTAGATTCTTGAGTGATGGCTCTGGCAACTTGAGTGACTGCTTCGAGGGGACGAGCGATCGCACGAGCCGTAATAATCGCCAACGCCACCGCGATCGCCACTGACAGCAGCATACTCCCAACAATAATTTGCAGCCTTAGTGTCTCGGCTTGCCCAAGCTTGTTTTTTGCTTCTATCTGTTGAGATTCTGCTGTCTCTTTCAGCCTAGTTAAACTCTCTGCTAATCGGTCGAAACTAACAATGATATTAGTCGCTGTTTTGCTTGTGATAGAATTCAAGAACTTTTGCTGCGCTACCGAAATTTCTTCTGTTTTCAAGTTAGCTGGATCAATCTGCCGCCAGAGAAACTTAATTAACTGAGTGTAGGATTCGGTATTGGTTTCATAACCATTCAATAAATTCTTTAAATCTGTAGGCTTTGTTGCTAAATTATCGGGGTAGCTGTCTATAAAAGAGTGAAATTCTGATAATATTGTCTCACTCCGATTAACACTTGTAAAAAATTTAGCAGTTTCGTAGTCAAACCAAATTGGTTCTCCTAGTACAGTAACCAGCCGCTGTGGGTGCGCTCGCAGTTCACCAACAGCATTTTCTAAGTTACTGAGGAGATTTTGCTGCTTCTCGGCAATTATTAGCTGCTTTTGAGCCTTCTTTTCGTAATAATCTCCGCTAATTAGACCAATCGTTGTTCCTAAAACCGCTATGCCGATAGCCAAGGAATAACCGTAACCAATTTTTTTGGCTATACTCAAGCGCGGAATGAAGCGTCTTACCCAGTTTGTAGAAAATTTCAAGGTGTTCCCTTGGTTATCTAAGTTAGGCTTATCTGCAACCCCATGTCTTTTGAGATCCATTGAGGAAAGTCTAGAGGTTTAAAAAAACAAGAAAAATATCCAAAAATAGTCGAATCAAGCGATTAAAGCTATTGAACAAAACTACCTTGTCCAATAGCTTTATAGACTTCGCGAATCATATTGTAATCAGCATCATTCGCCGGAACTATCTGAGAGCCTTTGTACTTACCTTCCTCGACGGATAAAAGACTTTGAATTAGTTTGTCCTGATTTTTAATTGCGCGATCTCTCATCTCTTTAACGAATTCAGGATCGAGCTTACTACTGGCAACAAATAAGTCCTTGGGGAGAAGCGGCCCTTTCACGATTAGCGGTAACTCACTCTCAGATAAGCCTTCATCTTGGAGGAATTTCTCATACTTAACAGTAGACCCTCCCCAAGCATCGACCTCACCTTTTTTCAAGGCGGGTAGTCCCTGACTTCCTAACATGAGGATTTTTAGGTCAGATTTAGGATCTAATCCAGCATCAATCAAAAACTTGGTGGGACCCAGATAACCGCTGGTTGAGCCTAACTGCCACATGGCAATTTTTTTACCTTTTAACTGTGCTACTGACTCGATCTTGCTGTTAGCAGAGACACAGATAGCTGCATGGTAGTTTGGTCGAGTAATGCCGATGACAGGAACCGCATTTGTCCTAGCACGCATGATTACATATTCCGAGGGGCCTGTGAGAACAAGATCCAGCTGATCTGACTGTAAGGCGGCGGCGGCGGCGATGTATGTTTCAACGGGAACAAACTCAAGTTTCGTTTCCAGTACCTCCTCTAGTGCCGTCCGCAATCCCCCATAATTACGCTGCAACTCTTCAAGGCTCGGAATCTCGGTTACTGTAAATCGGAGCTTTTCAGGGAAATTTCTGGCATTTGAAGGCGAATCTCTATCATTAGGGTTACTTGCTGCGGTACAGCTTGTGATTAATATTAGGGAATACCAAAAAAAATGGCGGCGACGCATAATTTTTGCCAACAAACAAATAGAAATAATTCTAACTAATTAAAATTAGATTTTGGTTAAGAATAGGTCGTAAGCTATTTAATTCTAATCGTAGAATAAAAAAATAACTTTAAAAGTCTTATAAAAAGGTTTGTCGTTATTAAAGTTGCAGGCATAAGCGGCTGATTTTCTTGCAGAACGCAAGATTAAAGCCGCCCATATTTCTATGAGTATTAACCTTGGCGATAGCGAAGCGCCGACCTGTCGGTTCGCGCTTGTCTTACTGTAGGCGACGATACGACTTTATGGCGAGAGGAATGCGATCGCTTACACGAACCTCGTGTAGCGACTCCATCGCACGTTGTATTCCTTTGCAATTTCTAACAGCCGATTACCACAACGCTGGCACCGGATCTTCTTCGGGTGGTAGGTCTACCTGCGATGGGGTATAAGGATTGCTGCGGGTTGCAGGTTGTTGTTGTTGTTGTTGCTGTTGCGTTACTGGAGGGGTTGTTGCCGTAGGGGTTACGGTTGGAACTGGGCTAACCGTAGTGGTCGGTGTAGGAGAGGGCGATGGTGTTGTCGTTTGACTACCCGCAGGAACTACTTGCCCCGCACTCTCACTACCGAGGGGGAAGCGCACGCCCACGATACCGCCTAAAAAAATAGCAAGAGCTACTACGAAAATCACGCCTGGGATTATTTGATCGCGCATCGCTCAGCGGTAAAGGCTTACTTTAATTCATCTTAGTCGAGTCAAAAACCCTAAGCTGTTCGCTTAAGGAAATAACTTTGTGTATTTTCACGAATTTTCGGTTAGTGCCACTCACCCCACCGACGGATTTCCAGCCTGCTCCGTGAAAAAGCTCTGTAGCGGCGGGGGTTTCCCATCCATGCTCACCAGCTTTGCGAAGAAAGATGGTTATCTAAACAGCATAGACTTTAGTCTGTGACCATCCTAGTAAGGTTAAATCTAGGGTAAATACTTTTGTACCACGCTCCAGCCGGTTAACGAAACCCAAGCTAATCCTACGAATAACACTAGATTGGTTGCAATATGAACCGAACGCGCCCAAGCTCGGTTGGGATTAATCAGAATTGCACTTCCCGCTGAGAGCAACACTAATACAACCACTGCCCACCCGGCAATCCAGTGCGCCGAATGAGCGAGGCTGCCATAATGACCTAACGTGCCGACAATCCCAATGGCGAGCAGCAGCAAGACGAGAGCCACCAGAATTGCGCCAGTGGCGTAGTGAAAAAGACGCAACCATCGCGGTTGCGAACTTCTTTGCTGACGAGCCGCAAACATCCAACTGCCAGTAACTCCCAGCAATAGGTAGGCTAATATCGACAAGCCCATCGACCATGCAGCAATTTTCCAGAGCCAGAGAAAAGAAGGTAGATTCACTCGTTACTTATTTACATTCAGCTACAGCAGCATCTACTTTTCATCTTAAGCTGTTCGCTTGGTGCAATAGCAATCCTACTTTTAGCGGAGAGATACCAGCCCTTCAGCTCCCCGACTTCGGAAGAGGTGCCCTAGGATCTCGCTTTTACGAATCATAATAGGACTGCTAGATCGCTGAGAAAAAAGAATTTGTCTATCTACGTATACGAGAATTAACCAGTTAATTTCCCTAAAAGCTAATCGCTAATCGCTAAAAATCCTATAAAAAAGAGCTGTCGCTTATGACAACCCTGAAATTACTGAATTTTTTCAGCAAAACTAGCCAATATAAGCGGTTGTTAAAGATTCTACGGTTTCTAAATTTCTCTTTTTCTGGATTTCAAGCTTTCGGGTATTATCGTTGTTTTCTTGATCGTGTAGGTCGATTGTATTTGACTCAGAATCATTGCCTTCACTGATACACAAGCGATCGCAGGGAATGGTATCTGAGAGGATGGCACTTGCCATCATCCCTGTATGAATTTCCAGATTCGCTTCGGGCATTGCTTCAAACACTAAGCGTTGTCCTGGAAAGACAACGCGCTCAAAGTACCAGTTCGGAACGTTAGAGATCCGAGCAATTTGAATGTGGCTTGTAGCATTAACGTAGCAGCACAGAATGCGATCGCTGTTACCAGAAGGAAGGGGATCGAGTATTTGAGCCATAACTGCTGAGGAGCTTTGCGCCACTGCCTAGGATTACCATAACTAAGCTAACATTCGGCGATCCCGGCTTGTTGTAAACACGAATACCAACTGAATATTCTGGTGAGATATCCCCCCAAAGTTAGAGGAAAAAATTCCCCTTTTAGTAACCTTTGCTACTGGCGATTGTAACGGCAATTTTCCGTGCTTAAGCTTCCGACTCGCACTATGACTCCCGGTAAAAATACCTCCCTCACGTCTCATGCCAGCATTGCCAGATGAAAATGCAAGCGAAGCCAAGGTTTTTCCAGGATAAGCAATGAATTGGTGCTGAATTTTGACTTGTTGTTGAGAACCGGCTGCCACTAGAGATCGATTTTGCAGTGTTCGGCTTTCTTTTTTGGCTCCAGAACCAAAATCAGGGCAAGACTGAGGATAGTCAATGTTATCGTAAAGTTATATAAAGACCTTTCAGAATCATTTCATTTATAGATACAGAGGTGCTGCTGTCGCCAGTAATGCCTGCGGGTCAATGGCGGATTCACATCTAGTCGCTAAAGATACCAAACATGGCTCGAATCCTGAGAGCAAGTCATAGCCAGAATAATTTTTGAGAAAGCGATCGCATTTGTCGCTTTCCATCTCAGTAGTAGTAAATTTAGATACAAAAAACCACGATGAATAATCGAATTCTCTACGTCCGCCTCCCCTGCAACCCGATTTTCCCTATCGGAGTGGTTTACTTATCCGATCACGTACACAAGCAATTCCCAGAAGTCGAACAGCGGATCTTTGACTTAGGAACCGTGCCGCCTCTGGATTTCACTGGGGCGTTGGATACGTGTGTTGATGAATTCAAACCCACATTGCTGGTATTTTCCTGGCGCGATATTCAGATTTATGCGCCCGTGGGCGGCAGAGGTGGCAACCCACTCCAGCACGCCTTTGAGTTTTACTACGCCAAAAATCCGCTGCTGAAATTGCGCGGGGCACTGGGAGGGTTGCGCGTCACCACGGCATACTACACCGAACTGTGGCGCAACCTGGGATTAATCAAACGGGGACTCAAACGCGCTCAAAAATATCATCCAGAAGCCAAAGCCGTTGTCGGTGGCGGTGCTGTGAGCGTATTTTACGAACAACTCGGTAAGAGTCTGCCATCCGGGACAGTTGTTTCGGTGGGTGAAGGCGAAGCGCTGCTGGAGAAAATGCTGCGAGGGCAGGATTTTCGGGATGAACGATGCTATGTGGTGGGAGAGACAACGCCACGCGATCGCATGATCCACGAACGTCCTACGAATATCGAAAAAACCGCCTGCAATTACGACTACATCGAAACCATTTGGCCTGAGTTTCAATATTATCTGCAAGACGAAGATTTCTACGTTGGCGTGCAGACAAAGCGGGGTTGTCCCCACAACTGTTGTTACTGCATTTATACAGTGATTGAGGGCAAGCAGGTACGGATTAACCCAGCCGATGAAGTTGTCGCAGAGATGCAACAACTTTATAACCGAGGGATTCGTAACTTCTGGTTTACTGATGCTCAGTTTATCCCAGCTCGGAAATTTATCGATGACGCCGTTGAGCTATTGCAGAAAATCCTCGATGCTGGGATGAAAGATATCCATTGGGCAGCTTATATTCGGGCAGACAATTTAACGCCTGAGTTATGCGACTTGATGGCAAAAACCGGCATGAACTACTTTGAAATCGGCATTACCAGCGGTTCCCAAGAACTTGTGCGGAAGATGCGGATGGGCTATAACCTGCGAACCGTCTTAGAAAATTGCCGCGACTTAAAAGCAGCAGGCTTCAACGATTTGGTTTCCGTCAATTACTCATTTAATGTAATCGACGAAACGCATGAAACGATTCGCCAAACCATTGCCTACCACCGGGAACTAGAGCGGATATTTGGTGCAGATAAAGTCGAACCGGCAATCTTCTTTATTGGTTTACAACCCCATACTCATTTAGAAGAATATGCCTTCGAGCAGAATGTCCTTAAACCCGGATACAATCCCATGAGCATTATGCCGTGGACAGCCAAAAAATTACTTTGGAATCCAGAACCCCTCGGCTCATTCTTTGGGGAAGTTTGCCTGCAAGCATGGCAACAAAACCCCAACGATTTCGGGCGAGAAGTGATGAAAATCCTAGAGGAAAAACTTGGTTGTGCCGACTTAGAAGAAGCCCTTGCGGCACCGATTCAGCCAAAAGAAAAACACCTAGTTACGGTATCTTAGCTTCATAAATAGCTAAGTAGCGATTGCCCACCCTAGCCTGCATTGCTCTTCTTCCCTTGCTCTTTGCGTCTTTGCGGTTCATTTAATAAAACCAAAATTATGTTAGAAGGCTCCATTCTGCAACAGCTAGAAGTTGCCCACAGATCGAGTAAAAGACCAATTCGATTTGGGGTGTACTACAAAAACACCCTCGTTGCCCTGTGCCATGCGCTAGAAGACCACATCTTAACGGAGGACAGTTCTCCCTTGACCATTGCCGCTTTTCAAAGAGGCAAATGGTATCTGCAAGAAGCCGATCGCTATGGAGACATCGCACAGAAAGCAGGTCAGATCGCGATTATGGCGGCGTCAGATTCGGGGTTTACCGAACACCCAACTAGCCAACGCCCAAACGTGGATTTAGTGGGCTTAGATCCCTCCGATCCGGTTGCCCAAGAGTGGCACTTAATCATCTTTTCGCCGACGTACACGGCGATGGTGCTGTGTCAAGAGCTTTCGGAAGAAGATTATGGTGCAGCAGGGCTACCCGCGTCTGACTTGGAGCGCAAATTCTATGGGCTGTGGACGTTTGAGCCAGAGTTAGTGAAAGAAACGGTGGATATAGCGATCGCCCATATTGGTCGCTACAACCCGGAACTAGAGAAAAAACTCATCGCCTGCAAGGAGTCCATGCAGCCCTCCTTAGGAACCCCTTACAATCTCGGTGCAGTGGTGTCTTCCGTAGTGGAGTATCTCCAGCATGGGCAAGAAGATATATCAACCGGCACTAATCTAGACATCCCCGCCGGATCTCGCCAACAAGCGCTGGATCGAAACTTAGTTTCCAACGAAATCCAGGCATTCTTGCGGATGGCGCAACTCATGGATATGGCAGATGTCACTAACCCAATGGCAGCAGCAGAAGTGGTGGCGTTCTCCGAAATGATCGGGCAAATGCTCGATTTACCCGCTTGGCAGATGAAACGCCTGCGCCTTGCCGGGTTGCTGCACCGCATCGATCCGTTGCAAGGGGCGGAAAGTGTATTGGCTGCGGCTAAGTCGAGTCGCTACGACGAAGAGGCACCGAGTTGTGCGCTGACTTGTCCGTTGGTGCCAGGAGCGCAAGTATTGAGAAGAATGTCACAACTGCGGGCAGTTGCCCAAATCGTCACTCACCAAACCGAGTGGTGGAACGGGACGGGTGAGCCAGCCGGGTTAGCGGGTGATGAAATTCCCTTGGAATCGAGAATTTTGGAATTAGTCTCAGACTTTCAGTGGCGACTGGCGCAAGCGAGAAATGCCAATCCCGACAGCGAAGAGAATTTATCCAAAGCTTTGGAAGAGTGTCGGCAACAACAGGGCGATCGCTTCGATCCCAAATTGGTTGAAACTCTATCACTCCTCGTCATGGGGATGCAACAGGGTTTGACTCTACCTGTCACGCCAAGCAAAGTGACGGCGGGAATGTGGCTCTTGGATGCAAATCTCTATGCCGGTACAGCAGTGCAACCATCCTTAATGGGCAATGGGTAATGAAAGTGATGAGTTATGAGTTTTGAGTGAAAAGAGAGCTTTTTAATGCCATACTCAGACGCGATAACCGCAAGCCTTTTACAACTTAAAACTTTTTTCCTCATTAGCAATCCTTCAATTAGCAATTAGCAATTAGCAAATGGACATTGAAGCAATTCGCTCCGGCAAACTCAAGCAACTGCCAGGTACAGATTTAGAAGACGAAGATTTTTCAGGAGTAGATTTGCGAGGTATCAATCTCGCCGGTGCCAACCTCGTCGGCACAAATTTTAGTGGCTCCAACTTGGAACGCGCCCGTCTTGATGGTGCAAATTTAATCGAAGCGCAACTTGTAGGCGCTGACTTGCGGGCAAACCTGCTGGGCGCTAACTTGATGCAAGCTGACTTATGCGGTGCTGACTTGCGCGGGGCAAATTTGCGAGGCGCTAACTTGATGGGAACCAAGCTTACTCAAGCGTCTTTTGCTGGTGCTTTCTTGAGTGGTGCCAACTTAATGAGTGTCAACTTGCAAGGCGTGGATTTGCGGAGCGCTGACTTGCGGGGTGTAAACTTGAGCGGTGCCAATCTGCAAGGTGCAGACTTAAGCCAAGCGGATTTACGTGGCGCTTTGCTTAGCGAAGCAAATCTAGAAGAAGCAGACTTGCGGGGTGCAAATCTTGCCGGAGCAAATTTGACAGGAGCAAATTTGCTCTGCGCTGAGTTAGATAGTGTTAACTTGACTGGTGTAACTTTGGATCGAGCTTGTTTGACTGGAACCTGTGCGGAGCGCATGGCTTCAAAAGCCTGAGAAAATCTCTGCTGCTAGCGGTTCTCAGTGGACTCAAAAAAACCTAACCCTCAGCCCCTTCCCACCTCTCCCTAACCCTCTCCTACAAGGAGAGGGAAGCCGAATAAATGTTTTCTACGGGGAAGGGGAGCCAGCCCCTCTCCAGCCTAAAAAAATTTAATCTTTGTTCCTGCCTTGTAGGGGAGGATTCGGGAGTGAAGACAATGCCGGGGAGCGAAAAGTTTGAGCCTCGAAAAGCTTTACTTCATCTGTACATTGCGGTGATGATCGACGAAGCGAACCGACTACTGAAACAAGGAATTGAGCAATATCAGACGTATGTAGAAACAAAGGTTATTACATCTCTACAAGAGGCAATGCAGTCTTGGCAACAGGCACTTAGCCTCTGTCGAGGCAGCGAAGCGAGTATCGTTGAGGGAGCGGCTTTAGGCAATTTGGGGGCTGCGTATAAGGCTTTAGGAGATTTACCTCAGGCGATCGCATTCTATCAACAGCACTTAGCGATCGCTCAACGTATCCAAGACAGGCGCGGCGAGGCAAATGCGCTGGGAAATCTGGGAAATGCTTACTACATTCTCGGTGAGGATACAAAAGCGATTGAGTACCAGCAACAACGGTTAGCGATTGTGCGGGAACTCCAAGATCGTCCAGGTGAGGTGCAAACGCTCTCGAATTTGGGGGCGGCTTATCATTCTTTGGAAGAACATATAAAAGCGATTCTCTGCTTTCACCAGTCAAAAGCGATCGCCAAAGAATTACAAGACGTTCGGGGGGAAGGACAGGCGCTTAAAAATCTCCGACTTGCTTACACCGCCCTCGGAGACTTGCCGGCGGCTCGCGATTACCAGCAGCAGTATCTGACAATCATACGGGAACTATTGGCAGCAGCCAAGGCAGATGACTTCATCAGCGGCGCGAAAATGCTGGGCATCAATCCATCTGAGGATTTTGCTGAAGCCGACTTGAGTGGTGTTAACCTCCGCAGCGCCAACCTCCGCAACGCTGATCTCAATCATACCAATCTCAGCAATGCCGATCTCACCTTTGCCGACTTGAGCCGTGCCAACTTAAGCGGTGCCAACCTTTCCCATGCCTGCCTTTGTAATGCGAATCTGCGAGATGCTCATCTGTTGCACGCGAACCTTACTCAAGCAGATTTGCGGACTAAAATGCCCCGTGCCAATTTAACTAGTGCCGACCTTAGCGGTGCAAATTTAACCAGTGCATACCTTCCCAATGCCAATTTGACGAATGCCTCCCTGACGGCTGCCAATCTCAGCGATGCTGATTTAAGCGGTGCTAACTTGAGCGGCGCAAATTTCAAAGATGCTGAGCTTAAGCGTGCCGATTTCAAGGGTGCAAATGTGGAGGATGCTTTGTTTGAAGGAGTTTTGGGGCTTTCTGAGGCAATGAAGCTCGATCTCAAGCAGCGAGGGGCAATTTTTGAGGAGGACTAGCGATCGCTACCTCAGCGTCACCACTCCAGCTATAAAATCAGCCACTAACCGCAGCATTTTCAGCCACTGTAAACCCATCAAACTTTCTTGAATCACTGCTTCAGCAACAACGATAAGATTAAACTTTTATCTATCCACCAATCTTTTTCTGCATAAATATTAAAAATTTTCAGTCTTTTTTTTATATAAATTGTCTAGATTTAATCATAAATCACTCCAACGATTAAACCGCAAATATTTGGTTGTTATTATAATTCAAAGAAAGCCTTGATTAATTTTCATACTTGTTAAGCGGATGTTTCATTCAATAAATCCAGACAACAATTTTAGGTTGGACGGTGTTTACACTTGTCCAGTTTGTCGGCACGGTGAGATTGCAGCAATGCCGTTAATGGAGGCATGGGCTTGTAACTTTTGCAATCATATTTTCACTGCCGATCCGATTCAACAATCTGTGAAAATGGCAGATAGCGCATCACCAATAACTTGGCGCTGGAATGGTCGAACTTGGCAAGGTGCCCATCGTAAGGGGAATGAGTTGGGTTGGGGTGTTGGGTTGGCAGCAGTTGCCTTAGTCTTATTACCGACTACTCTTGTTGCCTTGTCTACCTACTTTTTCCCCCCAATACCCGGTACTCCCTTATCTTGGGTGCCTACTCTTTGGATTGGGTTAACCTTTTTAGCTCATCTTGCTTTTGTCGTAGATGTTGTTGTTGAGTATTATCAATTCCCAGTCTTTGCTTACGTCAACGCAATCAGACGACATCTGTTAAAAGGAACAAATTTCTAAGTTGCTAGGACTCAACATTGTTCAACTCAACCTCAACAGTTCGTTTTCCCACCATTACGCGATCGCCGGAAACTAACTGTCGTCCTCGCCGGGTTTCCAGGGTGCCGTTGACTAGAACAAAACCCTGTTGAATCAAAAGCTTAGCTTGTCCACCCGTCTGCGCCATCCCTACCCACTTTAAAAACTGATCGAGCTTAATTGTGCTGTCATTTACCGCCATAAGAAGTGTTGCACTCCAACGTAACCGTATTATGCTGAGGGCTAATATAGCAATCCTAATTGATATGGGAATAACAGTTTTTGGGTAAGTGGTAAAAAGTTTTAAGTTGGAAAAGACTTGCAGCGATAGCGTACAGCCCTTTGGGCATGAAAACAGCGAAGCGAGGCGTTAGCCTAGCGCTGACTTGTCAGTTCGCGTCTGAGTTTTGAAAGAAAAAACTCTTTTGCTGCCTCAAAACCCAACCGAGCGCTACAGATTTACCACTACCAAAAATTTCAGCAGTTGCGCCAAGCTACATTAACCAACCAGAAAAGGAGGAGTGGATGATCGTTGAGAAGGATGAACTGCTGGAGCGATATGCGGCGGGAGAACGAGATTTTAAAGGTGCAGACTTAATTGGAACCGATCTTAAAGGCGTAAATCTGAGTCTAGCGAACTTCCAGGAGGGATCGCTCAGCGAAACTGACTTGAGTGGAGCTAACCTGAGCCAAACCTCTTTAATGGAGGCAAGTTTAGGCACAGCCAATCTCAGTGGAGCAAATTTGAGCGGGGCGAATCTTAGTGGAGCGAATTTGTTTCGGGCAAATCTCAGGGGTGCCAATTTGAGCGGGGCAAACTTGAAAATGGCAGATTTGACAGAAGCAGACTTGAGCGGGGCAAACTTGGACGGAGCAAACTTTTGGGGGGCTTACCTGACAGGCGCGAAACTAGACGGTACCAACCTGCTAAAAGATACTTATTCCTAAATTTACTGCCGAATCGGAATTTCGATGACGAACTCGGTTCCCTGCTCTGGTGCTGAATTACACTTCAAAACGCCGCCGTGTCTCTCGACGATGATTTGATAGCTGATTGACAAACCCAGCCCCGTGCCTTTACCAGTGGGCTTTGTCGTAAAGAAAGGTTCAAAAATTCTAGTGCGGATTTCTTCGCTCATTCCGGGGCCATTGTCGATAATCCGGATACTTGCTTTTCCGTTGTCGAGGACATCGGTACGAATCCGAATACAAGGCAGGGGAGCCGGGGAAGAGCCGAGCAAGGAAGAATGTAGCATCTCCTGTGCGCTGCCTCTTCGCGCCTCTGTCTCCTCCAGGGCGTCAATCGCATTAGAAATGAGATTCATAAATACTTGGTTGAGGAGTCCGGCGTAACACTCTATGGATGGCAAATCGCCGTATTCTTTGAGAATGGCAATCCCCGTATTGACTCCTCTGGATTTCAAGCGGCTGTGGAGAATTAGTAGCGTGCTGTCAATGCCTTCGTGGATATCAACTGCCTTCATCTGGGCTTCGTCAATCCGCGAGAAGTTTCGCAGGGACTGGACAATTTGCTGAATGCGGTCAGCCCCGATTTGCATGGAGGATAAGGTTTTGGGGAAATCCGAAATTAAAAAATCCAGATCGATTGCCTCAGCTTCCTCTTCAATCTCAGGCACTGGCTGGGGATAATGTTTGCCATAAAGCTGTAGGAGGTTTAGCAAATCTTGGGCATATTGATTCGCATGAACCAGATTGCCGCAAACAAAGTTAACTGGGTTGTTGATTTCGTGGGCAACCCCAGCAACTAACTGCCCTAGACTAGACATCTTTTCACTTTGGATCAGAAGCGTCTGGGTTTGTTGAAGTTCGCACAGGGCTAATTGCAGATGGTTCGCTTGTTGTTTGAATTCTACTGCCGATGCTTTTAAGGCTGCTTCAGCAGATTTTCGTTCGGTGATGTCGGTGACGAAGCCTTCGCAGTAGAGTAAGGCAGCCGCGCGATCGCATAATGTATGACCGAAGCACTGCTCGTCCTTAGTGTATGCCACACTATAGCTGCTTACCGCTTCATATTGCTTCGCGGATCGCAGCTCTTGGCGTATTGCCCGTGCATTTTCCGAAATCCAGATGATGCTGCCGTCTTTTCGATAAACCTGAGACTCAAACCCACTCACCGAACCGTGTTCTTGCAGTAAATACAGAAATTCGTCACGCCGATTGGGATCTACGTACAGCTGGTGCTTGATGTCCGTTAGATGGGCAATTAGTTCCTCCGGTGAAGCGTAGCCGTAAATCCTTGCCAGTGCTGGATTCACACTCATGTAACGCCCGTCCGGAGTTGTCTGAAATATTCCCTCGACAGCGTTTTCAAAAATACTCCGATACTTTTCCTCTGCTTGCCGCAAAGCCTCTTCCACCTGCCGACGCTCGGTGATTTGCTGCGCTAGTTCTCGATTGGCTTGCTGCAACTGCATCGTTCGCTTGACAAGCTTTCTCTGGACTTTTTTCCACCGCTCCACCCAGCTAGAAGCATCAATTGGCACATTGTCACGGCTTAGGAACATGGGACGTCTCAGAGTTTAGTTAGCCAATACTCGTAGTATGAAACCATCCGAGAAATTACTGGGTGATAGCACTCGCGTTTGAAGTGTGATCTTTTATGTGATGATTTGGTGATATAAATCCATTTTATTTGTGATGTAGATCGCTGAAATTACGGAGACAATTGTTGTATCTGGAACGTTATTTCAGTCAATTGCGATGTGGGGAGAAAAATTGATACTGGGATTTCGACTTTTTATGAGTAGATTGAAAACGCTTAGTTTGGTTGGCGCGATCGCGATTATAGGGAGCGGCATGGAGTTAAAAGCGATCGCTGCCCGGTTAACAAATTGGCGATTTGACCCAGCGCTGAATCAGTTAGAAATCACTCTGGATGAGGGAACGACGCCGCGTTATTTTCTTCTGGCTCAACCGTCTCGGATTGTTCTGGATTTACCCAATACTCAAGTGGGAATGGTGGAAACTCAACAAAGTTACTCTGGCCCAATCCGCCAAATTCGAGTCTCTCAGTTCGAGGCTGGCATTACCCGAATAGTGCTGGATCTCGCACCAGAGGTAGTTTTATCCCCCCAACAAGTGCAATTGCAAGTAGAACCTGGGAATCGCTGGGTATTGCGTCCCCTGATTGCTAACGTTCTCGCTCCAGAAGCAGTGCCTCCCAGCAGGAGCGGGGTTTCTCCGTCCCTGCCTCCCCCTATCTTCCCAGGGAACCCAACGCCGGGTGTCGTGAGCGTGCCGTCTCTGAATAACTCAACTACGTTACCCAATTTAGCGACGCCAACAGTTCCTCCAGGGAGAATTGCGACGAATAATCCTGTGTTAGTGAGCGTACCTCCTCTTTCTGGCGCGATCGCTACAGCACCACCAGTACCCGTGAGGCAGCCTCAGTCTTCCTCTGTCACCAGAGTGGTTGAATTTGGTCAACCGTTGCCGATGGAGGAAAATCCCCCCCAAGTGCCTGCAAGGAGAACCAGAGTAGCCCCAGTACCTTCTCTAGAAGCGGGTGCGTCTGTGCCCATGTCAATACCTGCCACATCGACAACTGCCGCACCGAGAACCACCGCCTCTCCAATGGTTGTCGTGCCGCCCCTACCTAAGACGGCGACGGTTGTGCCCGATCCTTCCAGCTCCATATCGGCACCGATACAAGCGCCAACGGCATCTCTGAATCCAGACGTTCTGCTGCCTTCTGGCACTCCGCTGAGCCTGCGTTATCCGGGCGACAAGGTTTTAACACTGCGAGATGGTGTTTCGCGCCAGGAAGTGTTGCTGCTAGAGGAAGAAATACGCGATCGCACTGGTAAACTTATCGCCCCAGTCGGTACGCAGGTGATCGGACGCTTTGAGATCGACCGGCGCGGCAGTCGCTTCATTACCCAAGCGATTAGCCTGGGTGGACGCAATTTTCCCCTCCTCGCCCAATCAGACTCCCTAGATGGCAACCGTCAAGTTTCACAGAACCGAGTTGTCCGGAATTCTGCCATTGGTGCCTTAGCCGTCATGCTATTAGGAGGCTTTTCAGGCGTCGGTTTGTTGGGAGGCGCTGCCGCCGGTGCTGCCACTACCTATCTGACAGCTCCTCAAACCGCTATTATTCAACCGAATCAAATACTGCAAGTTCAGCTCAGCGAAGATTGGCGGTAAAGTGAGTTGCTAATGGCAAACAAAGGCGATCGGTAATGGGTTATTGGAACGAACAAATCCCGATTACCAATCCCGATTACCGATTAGCCATTAGCCATTCCCCTTAGAAATTATTTGTTTCCGGCGGCGGTGCGCCTGCTCCTGGCTGATTCAGGAAGAAATTCTGGGCACCATCATTCTGATAGATGCAGCGGATATCTGGTTGCCCGTCCAAACTGCCGGTATAGCCAAAGGTGTTCATCCGGTTCTTGCAATCCCGCACCTGATCCGCTGTTACCAGCTTTCTTTGTTCCAAAATAGACCAGTTGTTACTACGCAAAACACAACCCGGTCGCATATTGGGCTGGGAAACGTAAACGTTAAAGGGATTTAGGGTTACATAGACGCGAGTATCCATCACCATCGCGCTGGCTCCAAACTGCACGCAAAGCTCAGGATTCGGCGCAGCACGGTCAATGAAATCACGCGATGCGACGTTTTCTGGGCTAAACGTCGCTGTAGAGCTAAAGCCAATCCCTACCCCGATTCCCAGAACGAAGACGCCGCCGATCAAAGCGATGGAAGTGTAATTGAAAGGGGATGATTTAGCGGATTTAGGGGCACTATAGGGAGTATCGGCAGGGTATCTAGATTTACGTTTCATCGTCGCTTAGGTAATTTCACTCCTACTGGACAGGGAGTAATCAAACTGCTCTCCTTTCTCCCAGTATGGCTATAGATTGTGCCGCTAGGCGGAAGGGAAGAGAAGGGGAAAGAGGAAGGGAAAGGGGCAAAGAGGCATCGAAGAGTTTGAAACTACAGTTTCCCCAGCTACCAGAAGCGATGCATCGCGTCTCTACAAGATTTCTTGCAACTGTAGCTGCTTTGCCTCCCCAGTGCTTACTCCTCGCTCGCTAAGTTTCTACTTTCATTCAACAATTGGGAGTAGGCATGGGCGACATCTTTGAGATGTTGATATTCTTCTTTCATTCGTTGATACTGCAACTCAAAAGCCAGATGTGAGACGATAAGCCGATCGGGATTGTACTCAGCTACCTTAACTCCAATTAAAGCCTCTCTAATTAAACGAACATATATTTTTTGTAACTGTTCGGCTTTCCTTAACAGCTTTTCAACCTCAAGTAAAGCTTTCTCATAGGTAGCTACTTGGACAGAATACACATCAGAGGTAGAGACTAAATCAGCTAAGTCATTAATTTTACGATATTGCTCCTCAAGTACGGACATTTCTGGCTCTAATTGCCAGTGTTCGTGAATGATGGGAGCTAGTTCTTTGATGGTAGTCAGCTTTGGATCGTTCGTTTTAGAGTTCTGCTCGATCACCTCCACATCATTGAGGGGATGCCAGGAATAAATATATTCAACATCCCCTTCAGGCGTCAGCCTGGGAAAGACAACTTGGACTCTATTCTGACGCCTAACCATCAGCGGAATTCCATAGTTTTTCAGAGGTAAGCTGGGGTACTTCTGTTCTGCACCTTTCACCAAAACAACACTATTATTTTTAATTTGTTTAATTTTGGCTTTCCGTTTTTCATTAACCAGATAGGCAATGACCAAAGGTACAAGTATTACAAGAATGATTAGAAATCTTTGCAGCACAGCGCTCGCCTCCAGCCTCCATCTGTTGCACGGGAAGGTAGTCGTTGATTTATTGTGACTGATTTTGCCTTCGACTGACGAGTGTAGGAGGGGCAGGGGTGCGGCGGTACAGAGGTGCAGGGGAGCGAAATCTCATTGCCTCCTCGCCTCTGCTTGGCTTCTGTCCCAAGCTAGGTGGGGACTGGATTAAATGTAAAGTAAAAATTAAGCAGTTCTCTGTTGTTGGCTCGCATCTGTGAAATCACAAACGTCGCTACATCTGGGCAAAACCTTAAAAAGCTCCCAGTTTCAAACTCTGATTGCCGATAGTCTCACCGTTTTTTGGGGGGATTGGTTAGATTTACGTGTCCGAATTGTGCAGGTGGCGGCGTCTGGGCTAATATCGCCTCTGATTTACATTCTGGCGTTTGGATTGGGGTTGGGTAGCTCTATCAAGCCTGGTGTGGGGATTAGCGGTAATTACAATAACTATCTGGAATTCATTTTGCCGGGGATGGTGGCGCTATCGTCGATGGTGATTAGTTTCACCGGCACGACATTTTCCATCTGTGGCGATCGCTTGTTCTCAAAAACTTTTGAAGAAATGCTGCTGGTACCAGTGCATCCTCTCGCTTTGCACTTAGGAAAAATGCTAGCTGGTGTGGTGCGGGGATTAATGACGGCGGGTTCGGTGATTTTAGTGGCGGTACTCTTTACTGGCAAGGTTTGGACTTTTTTGAACCCTTTGTTTCTGCTGCTGGTCGTGCTGAATTGCGCGGTGTTTGCTGGGTTGGGTGTGATTGTCGGTTTAAGCGTGCGATCGCTCGAAGCTGTTGGGCTTTACAATAATTTCGTTATCATCCCCATGTCGTTTTTGGGCGCAACTTTCTTCGATCCCGCCACTCTCCCGGCTGCCCTCAAGATAGTTGTCTATCTGTTGCCCCTGACTTATACCAGTATTGGCTTACGCGCCGCAGCTTACTTACCAATGTCGCAGTTTCCCTGGTACTCGGTGCCGATTTTAGCGGTGATGGCGATCGCGCTTTCCTTCGTTGGTGCTTATCAATTTGCTCATCAACAAGATTAATTGGTTCAGGAAGGGTGGGCACTGTCCACCTTCCTGAACTAATCAGCTAACGATAATTGCGTCGAAAAGTTTCAGAAGTTTCAAGTTCTCAAAAGCCTGGAAATCGCGGTATTTTTCCAGCTCCTGCTTGCTTTCCGGGAAAAAGATACCAAGCCCCGAAAAATTTTCATATTCTGGAATAGGGCGAAATAATGTACCATTTCGTTTTACTTTATAAATGATTGAATTATTTAAAAAATCAACGAATTCATGGTATCTATTTTGATTTGCGCCTGACTGATTGGTGATAGTTTGAAAAAATGAGACAACATCGACAAACCGTTCGCCCATATACTTATAAGTTGTCAGGTTGCTCAAATTTATATTTTTTATATTAGCTGCCAGGACTGCATCAATAAGCGGATTAATGTTTGCAGATAGTTGCGTGATAGCACGATTATTGATAGCGGTATAGCTATGGTACATATCGCTAGATTCAAACTCCATAATCTTTTCCGCTAGCTGTCCTCCACTAATTTCTGGTTGACGCCCCAAAAAATTAAATAATTGCTCGTAATAATAATTGGGAACACCTAGCAGTAATTGGGAAGAAAGAGTATATTTCGCTGTATCTCGAAAAGTATAGTTTGCTTCAATAGTTCCTTTATTGCAATTTTGAAAGAAAACTAACTCCACCCGCTTGCCTACTTGCTGATTAAAATTTGCGATCAGACCGCTTAATTTTTGGATATTCATCCACTGAGTTTTTAAATTCAAGCCTGGTTCAGGGTGTTCATCTGGGCTAATTTCATCTAAACGACCCCCATGTCCTAAGAATACAATTGCCCATTTTTTAGCTTGAAATTGCGACTTAGCCCAATTAAGGTATTCAGAAAAAGCTTCCTCACTGGCGCTGTTTGCTGTATTTAAGCTTTGAGTAGAAATATTTCCTTTAGTAAGGATGTTTCTTGAAATTTTTTTAGCCCCGCTAAAATCAGATTGTATCGCTACAAGAATATTATCGCTATTCACACTTTTGGCAAGCATATCCATAATAGAACGGCCAAACTTTGAGAGGTCGTTATCATAAGGCATCCAATATAAAAAAATCCATTCGTAGAGTCGCTTATTGCTCATGCTTGTAGCAATAATATCTGGCTGATTTTGACTGAGTAAAATCAGGTTTCCTAAAAAGGATGCACTACCTAACGCCGAATACTGAAGCAACTTTCTGCGCTTCATAGAGCTAGTAACTCAGTAGATTATGGATGAATGCTTCGATGTTAACCCCTGGCAAAGCAAACTCGCAAGAGCAAGCGACACCCTTTCCTTCGTCGGTGCTTACCAATTTGCTCATCAGCAAGATTAAATTTTGAACTGCCAAAATGCTAAGGATGCTCAGAAGAGGATTTAATTGCGATCGCTCTGTTGACTCAGCCTCTACCTCAACCTAGTCGCTACCTGGACTCGGCTAGTGGAGTGCCATCTTTGGTCTCTCCAGATATCAAAAACATCATTGTTTCGACTATCAACTCGATGACATCCCATCCAATGATTGTCATCTCTGGCTCGTAAAAATGTTGCAGCCTTGACTCGAATATCATTATGCCATGTATTATCATCAACTTTCCATACCTGGAAACAATGATGATTGATGCTATCAAGTTTGCAAAATCTCATCCAATGGTTGTCATCTTTACCTTGTAACATTAAGGCTTTCTGAGCAACAATTGAACCATTTTCAATATCTGCTTTAACAGATTTTATTTCCGTATAAGCCGCATTAGCGGTGTCTTGAGCAGTCTTATATTCCTTGTGAGCATATTCAGCTATTTTTACTGAATCCTCTAAGCGTTTATTGGTAGCCTGAAGTTCTGCTTTTGTCGCCAGAGGCTCTGCTTTAATAGATTGAATCTCATCTTTCAGAGTTTTAATTTCTGTCTTACAAACTTTTATTTCTGTTTGAGCAGCCTGAAGTTCTTCTTTCAGATTTGCGTGAGAAGCTTGCAGCTCTTTTAATATCTGTAGTTCTGCTTGAAACTGTTCGCGTGTTCGTTCTAGTTCTGCGATCGCTCTTTCATAACACCCAAGCGGCGTTTTCCAGTCTCCAGCACCAGCTTTAGTCATAACAAATGTCTCTGAAAGGCAAAAAAGAGGGTTTTACTTGCGATCGCTTACGTGCTAATCCTACAAATCTTTTCGATGAGAGAAAAGCAATTTTACCCTATGCTCCACTCTTCCAGCCTCCACGCCTAGTAGATGAAGAGTCGCTAGGAGATGTCCTTCAGATGCACTAATGGCAAAAGTGAGTTCATCGTACTTAACCCAGTTATTATTTACACGCCATCCAACGCGATCCCCTAAAGTTTTCTCGATTTCAAAATCGTTGTTTTTGGGAACCTGTATGCTATTCCATATCTGCTTTTGAATGCTAAAGCCAAAGCGTCCGTTACTGTATTCTATCCAGAGCCGGTTGATAATTCGCAGGTCTTGCCAGGGAAACCGCTGAATGTCTCCGTCATCTAGAAAACACCAGCCGGGATTACCTCGATTCGATATCCGCCACATAATGGCAAGAGTTTCTTGATCTGCTTCTTTCCAGTTTCCTTCTCTCAATAGGTTTCGTAGTTTGATATAGTCTGTGCCTGAAGCAGAAGAAATAAGTGTCAGCTCATCTAACAATTTAGAAACCTGTGAGTTTATCTCTGATAAAGGCTGATGAATGGATGTTTTAAAATCGTCTTTTAAAAATATTTGCTGCTGTTCAATCTGCTGCACTTGAGATTGCAACTTAAACAATTGCTCTTTTATTTGGGAGAACTCTTCAAGACTCTGAGCATTATCTTCACTCTGTGAACTTGGCATAGGTTCCTTTAGATTCTGAAGTTGCTCTTTAAGAGCTTGTAGTTCTGTGTGAGCATGATCTGAGGTTTTTTGGGTTGTCGCAAGACGCTCTTTTGTCGTCTGAAGCTCTGCTTTTAGGTTTTGTAGTTTAACTTGAGAAGTCTGATTCTGCTTTAGGTTTTGTAGCTCCGCCTGAATCTCTCCGTGTGCGCGTCTTAGTTCTGCGATCGCTCTTTCGTAGTATCCTATGGGTGTTTTCCAGTCATCAGCATCAGCTTTACTCATAACAAACCTTTATAGATTTTATTCATCTTCTTTACTGGTTAGAAATTGCTGCGACTTCTCAGGTTTTAGCAAAAGAGGATCGGTAGAATCATAAGTCTTTATTGTTTCACGCCAAAACTCACAAAGTACGCCATATTTGAGCCAATCTTGAATCGCTATCCTTTTCAACTCTGGAGCTTTCTTCACTAAAGCAGCCATCATCGCTGCATTGTGTTGAAGTTGTCCATAAATTTTCAGTACCTCGTCAACAGAGATTTTTTCATTTAACTTGCTCAATTCATAGCATTCACTTAGTTCATAAAGCTCAATATCTGAAAGTCTAGCACCGGGCTTCAATCCTATTTTTAGCCTTTGTCTGCATTTATCAAAAGGATTCGGCAAAGCATGAGCTAAATGCTTTTTTAACTCATTCCGAATCTGTTCAAGCTTTCCATCTATCGCTTCGTCTATCTTATCTACAAGCTGATTAGCATCTTTAAACAACTTTTCTTCTAAAAAATTAATCTCGGTAAAAATTCCTACAGTTCCTACACTCAAGGCTTCCATCACCACCAAAGAAACTTGGTTGATTCGATTTTCTAAATAGGTGTCAGTTATTCCGATAGTTTCTCTTACATCTCTAAGCGCTGCTTCCCGCACTTGATTAATGTTTTCTAACGCATCCTTTACTTTTTCATCACTCTGATTGAGTAGAGATTCGATGTCACCTATCGTCTTAGTTTCTAATTCCTCTATTTCATTTTTTGCTTGTTTGATTCGGTTTTGAGTTATGTAATCAAGCTTGTCAGCTAAAGGATATAGTTTTTCATCAAACAATTCACCTATTTCTTTCCCTGCCGATTTTACGAAATTCTGCGAAACGTCTTTAGAAGCACGTTCTAATTTTTTAATAAAACCTCCAAATATCCCTCCCAGCATTTCTTACCATCCTTGCATCGCTAAGCTGGCAGCAAACTTCATCAAAGTCTATCTCACTAGCTGCTTTTGCGGTTTCAGTACAAATACTGAAAAACCCGATTTCTATAAGAAACCGGGTTTTTAGAAACGCGATAAAACGACATTCCTACCCGAAATCAGAGAGGGGGCTAAAATGCGTCAAGCCACTTATCAATAATTGGGCTGATAATGCTAACCTACACATTAAACCGGAACAGCATTACATCACCTTCCTTGACAATATATTCTTTCCCTTCACTGCGGACTAAGCCTTTTTCCTTCGCAGCATTCATAGAGCCAGTTATCACTAAATCTTGATAGGCAACTGTCTCCGCCCGAATAAAACCGCGCTCAAAATCAGAGTGAATGACGCCTGCTGCTTGGGGTGCTGTCATTCCGGCGTGAATTGTCCAAGCGCGAGTTTCTTTAGGACCAGTTGTAAAGTAGGTACGCAAGCCTAAAAGTTCGTAAGTGGCGCGAATCAGAGATTTTAATCCGCCTTCTTCCACTCCAAGAGAACCCAGAAATTCAGCTTTATCTTCTTCTGGCAATTCAACTAATTCTGCTTCCACTTGGGCCGAAACAATGACGACTTGGGCGTTTTCTTGAGTCGCAATTTCCCGCACTTGTTCTACATATTTATTGCCGGTTGCCAAATCATCCTCAGAGACGTTGGCAGCATAAATAATTGGTTTACCTGTGAGCAATCCTAATCCCTTGAGCGCTTCAGCTTCTTCTTCATTTAAGTTGGCCCGCCGCGCTGGTTTGCCCTCATTTAATAAAGCGCTCAATTTTTCTAGCGCAGCGAGTTCAATCTGTCCTTCTTTGCTAGTACGGGCAGCTTTGCGAGTGCGCTCAATTCGTCGCTCCACTTGGGATAAATCTGATAAAGCCAGCTCTAAATTAATAATGTCAATATCTCGCGCTGGATCAACAGATCCGGCAACGTGGATAATGTCATCATTCTCGAAACATCGCACTACATGAACAATGGCATCAACTTCTCGAATGTGGGACAAAAATTGATTACCCAGTCCTTCCCCCTGACTAGCACCTTTCACTAAACCAGCAATATCCACAAACTCAACCCGTGTCGGGATAATTTGCGCCGAACTGGAAATATTAGCCAGGGCGTTTAACCGTTCATCTGGCACCGACACGACACCAACATTGGGTTCGATGGTGCAAAAAGGGAAATTGGCAGCTTCAGCCTTGGCATTGGCAACCAAGGCGTTAAATAAGGTAGATTTTCCGACGTTGGGAAGTCCGACAATTCCGGCTCTAAGCATCTTAGTTCAAGAGGTAAAACTGGGTAGAATCAATTAGATAGGTTCAGGAATCGGTTGAGGAATCGGACCTGGAACCGGCTGGGGAATGGGCGCTGGCACTGGCTCTGGCACAGGTGAGGGAATCGGCTGGGGAACGGGGGCTGGCACTGGCTCTGGCACAGGTGAGGGAATGGGTTCTGGTACAGGTCCCGGTACGGGTTCTGGTACTTCTGGCGGCGATCCAGGAATCGGATTAGGCTCCGAGCCGGGGATCGGGCTGGGGATGGTTGGTTGGGGGATAGGATTAGGACTGGGATTAATCATGGCGATCGCATTGAACAATTTAACCCTATCAAAATAGGTAAGAACGCATAACAATGACATCCCCCGGAATAACGACATTCCGCAACACTTACACTTGAAGATTCATCCAACCGCATCCAAACTCATTACTGTAGCAGGTATTGAGAACGCATTAACTCGTCTGCGATCGCTTTTCGATGCAAGTTGAACTGCCCCTACGAAATTGTTGGGCAGAAACGATCTATCCTAAACCGGCAAAGGCAAAAAGCGCTCGGATTTTCTCCCCCGCTTACCTTCCGGATATCACCGATTTTAGAAAAATTTCCAGCATGGATTTTATCCCAGGGTCTCAAACAACTACCCCATTAGTGGACGCCCTTCAAGCGTGCGCCAAGAAGCATCATGCACCCTTTTACACGCCCGGACACAAGCGGGGGCAAGGAATTTCCCAACGGTTAGCGGATTTGCTCGGAACCGCCGTGTTTCCAGCAGATTTACCAGAATTACCGGAGTTAGATAACTTGTTTGCCCCAGAGGGCGTGATCCAAGAAGCCCAGGAACTGGCAGCGGCAGCGTTTGGGGCAGAACGCACTTGGTTTTTGGTCAATGGTTCGACTTGTGGATTAATGGCGGCAATTTTAGCTACCTGTGGTGAGGGGGACAAAATTATTCTGCCTCGGAATATCCATTCCTCGGCAATCCACGGCTTAATCCTTTCGGGTGCGATTCCGATTTTTGTGAATCCAGAATACGACCTAGAGCTAAATATTGCCCACAGTATCACCCCATCGGCGGTAGCAGACGCCCTGCAACAGCATCCGGACACCAAGGCGGTGATGATGGTTTACCCGACTTACTATGGCGTTTGCGGGGATATCAGAGCGATCGCGCAAATTGCTCATCAGCACGGTATCCCTTTGCTCGTAGACGAAGCCCACGGTGCCCATTTTGCCTTTCATCCAGATTTGCCCACTTCTGCCCTCGCCGCTGGAGCCGACTTAACGGTACAATCCACCCACAAGGTACTGGGGGCACTCACCCAGGCATCCATGCTGCACGTCCAAGGCAATCGAGTTAATTGCGATCGCTTGAGCAAAGCTTTACAACTGGTACAATCTACCAGCCCGAGCTATTTGTTGCTGGCTTCGCTGGATGCAGCGCGTCAGCAAATGGCATTGCACGGGGAAGCGCTAATGGCGAAAACCTTACAGTTAGCTGAGGAAGCGATTACCCAAATTAGCCAAATTTCTGGGTTATCCGTGTTAAAAACTGCCAAAACACCGGGTTTTGTTGCCCTTGACAAAACCCGGCTGAGTGTTAAGGTTTCTGACTTAGGTTGGACGGGATTTGAAGCGGATGAAATTCTCCATCAACAGCTAGGCGTGACTGCTGAGTTACCATCGCTGCACAGTTTGACTTTTATCATCAGTTTGGGAAACACTCCATCTGATATTGTGCAGATGGTATCGGCACTCCGAATTTTAGTGCAGGAGCGATCGCCCACCACATCAATAGCCCCATACCTGGATGTCTTCACCCGGTGGAAAGCTGAATTTCTCCAGATTCATCCTTCATCCTTCGTGCTTCATCCTTCCATCTCTCCCCGTCAAGCATTTTTTTCCCAAACCCAAACGTTGCCGGTGGAAAAGACTGTAGAACGCATCAGTGCCGAACTTATTTGTCCCTATCCACCCGGAATTCCCGTGTTGATGCCAGGGGAAGCGATCGCTCCCTCCGCCTTGGATTACCTGCAACAGATTCTCGCCTTGGGTGGAAGTATTACGGGTTGTAGCGATCCGACCCTCAAAACGTTAAAGGTTGTTCGCTAATTGGAGACAGGCTTAAACTCAAAACTTAGACGCGAGCGATCGCCTCTCTAGTACTCAAAACTTCAGACGTGAGCGATCGCGTCTCTACTACTCAAAACTTAAAACTTTCTATGTGGCCCTACGTAACTCCTGGTATCCCAGATGACCTCTTCGAGCGGTTGCCCGGTATTCCCCTCAGCAAGCGCGAGGTGCGGTTGCTGTTGATTTCCTTACTCAGACTCAAACCCGATTCTGTGTTGTGGGATATTGGCGCGGGAACCGGCACGATCCCCGTAGAAACCGGCTTATTATGTCCGAAAGGTCGAATTATTGCCGTAGAACGCGATGAGGAAGTGGCAAGTTTGATTCGTCGTAACTGCGATCGCTTTGGGGTTCGTAATGTCGAAGTCGTTGAAGGAAGCGCCCCAGAGTGCCTAAAAGACTTACCCGTTCCCCCCCATCGGGTTTGCATCGAAGGCGGACAACCCATCAAGGATATTCTCAAGGTCGTTTGGCAATACTTAGAACCGCAAGGTAGGGTGGTTGCAACGGCGGCTAATCTAGAAAGTCTCTATGCCGTTTCCGAAGGCTTCGCCGAATTACAAGCTCGAAATATCGAGGTGGTTCAATCTGCCGTCAATCGTTTGGAAACGCGAGGCACCCATCAGATCTTTGCCGCAGTCAATCCAATTTTTATCTTGAGTGGCGAGAAACTGGATTGAAAATCTTAATCCTAAAGGCTAGAGCAGCATTCTTGACGATTGAGAACACAAAAATTCCCGTTAAGATGCGTACCATCAAGAAATTTATTTTTTGTCGGGATTGACGAACGGTGTCAGGAGAAATGAGCAGGATGCTGAAAAAAAGCGTTGGCTTTATTCTAAATTAACGGCAGCAATTGCCTAAATCTGTTTTAGATCGGTTAAAGTGTGCAAAAGTAATTCTTAATCTTATTAAGACTAGATTAACTTCGTTGTTGCGGTCTCAAGAGCGCATCTTATGCCTTGGTCTCGTATTTTTAGTGGAATCGTCGCGATCGCTGTCGCCCTCCTGATGCTCTTTTTTGGAGGATGGTTCTTTACAGTTGGTCTGTGCATCATCGTCTATCTCGGTCAGTTAGAGTATTTTCAGATGGCACGAGCCAAGGGCATGGCACCCGCTGGCAAAACTACTCTGGTAGTGAGCCAAGTTCTGTTAATCACAGCGTCTCTGGCACCAGCCTTGACAGATGCCATGTTTCCCCTGGCAGGAACGTTGATTTGTTTCTATCTTCTGTTTCAGCCCAAGCTTGCCACAATTGCCGATATTTCCGCCTCTATATTGGGGTTGTTCTACGGCGGCTATCTGCCCAGCTACTGGGTGCGCCTGCGCGTCGGACTCGCTCCCGCGATCGCGATTGCAGAGCCATTGAATGGCTATTTGCCCGCTTCCTGGCACGAACTTAGCACTTTGCCCCAAGGTTTGACGGCAACGCTTTTGGCCTTCCTCTGTATTTGGGCTGCTGATATCGGTGCTTACATCTTTGGTAAATTCTTTGGTCGCACGCGCCTTTCTGAGATTAGCCCCAAAAAGACTGTCGAAGGAGCTGTATTTGGGGTTCTTGGCAGTGTGGTAGTGGCAATTGCTGGAGCTTGGTATCTGAATTGGCCCAGTTGGCAGTTCAGTGGCTTGGCTTTAGGGCTGCTGGTTGGGATTGCGAGCTTGCTGGGAGACTTAACGGAGTCGATGATGAAGCGAGATGCTGGGGTAAAGGACTCAGGGCAACTGATTCCGGGTCACGGCGGCATTTTAGATCGGGCTGATAGTTACGTGTTTACCGCTCCCCTGGTGTATTATTTCGTCACACTCTTGTTACCTTTATTACCCCGCTAGAAAAGTCTTTCTACACGATTGGGGCACACGATAGAGGCAATTGGTAAGCAAAGTTTAGTAGTGAAAATCTCTTTTATCTGCCTCTTTTGTGTACCTCAGTCCTAGCCAACCCTCAGTCCTAACTCCTAAGTCCTCAGCCCTCAGTCCTAACTCCTAAGTCCTATTTTTATTCGGCTGGAATGACATTAATCCGCCCGCGACAAACTAACTGACCCGGAATCACAGTTAATTCCTGAATATCTAATTCTGGGCCTAAATCTATCTTGAATTCATCCAAATTGCCTCGGAGCAGTTCCTGTTGCGTCTCGATACAGGGGGACTCTAGAAGCAGTTCGTGAGGGCTAGCTAACTTTAGACCTGTCCGCAGCACTAGAGGTGTAGCGTTACCCGATGGGTCTGTTAAAGTGCCGCTGAGTTTCAAACTTTCCGGATCGATGGTAATCTGTTGCCAACTGATTTGCTGGTCTTTTAAGATGTCAGCTGGGTGCGTTGGAACTGCTTGGAGTAGTGTCCCCAGTAAATCAGTTAAAGCAGTGGCGAATAAGGGTGCCTGGAGAGATGCCTTAAGGTCTGTCTCCTCTAGTATTAGCTCACCGGAAACGGGGATGGGTTCGAGAAGGCGTAAAGGTTTACCTCTAAGAACTTGACCCAGGTTGATGCGAATGTTTTCTCCGGTTAACTGAATGCGTGACAGATGCAGTCCTTGATACACTGCATGGTTGGCGGCAATAAAAACTTGAGGGATATAACCTGTAAGGATTTGGCGATCGCCTCCGGAAATTTTAAACTGGAGGTTTTCAACTTGCGAAACTTGCGATCGCAACCACAGCCGCAACGCTGGTGATAATGTTGTGCTGATAATCCTGCTCCCTTGCTTAGATGTCAATGGCTTTCTTCCTGTAATATTTGTACATAGTCTAATTAGAGGTCAATTTTGGGTTTTAGACTGGCGATTCCTTCAAAATCCTAAATCTAAGATCAAAAATCCCTAATAGTCTAGCCGAGGCACTGCCTCAACAAGCTAAGCCCTAACCTTTATTCATTCGTCGCTCGATTTCGCCTATGGCCGAAAGGCTACAAAAAATTCTTTCCCAATGGGGTATTGCCTCCCGCCGCCAAGCTGAAAAAATGATTGAAGCAGGGCGCGTGCGGGTCAATGGTACTGTTGTGCATCTGGGGCAAACAGCAAATCCAGAACAAGACCGGATTGAAGTTGATGGCAAACTTGTACTCCCAGCTCATCGTCCTCAAATGCTCTATATCTTGCTTTACAAACCTGCTGGGGTAGTTTCTACGTGCCGCGATCCTCAAAAGCGCCGCACGATTCTTGATTTACTGCCTCCTGCACTCCGAGAAGGTCAGGGATTGCATCCAGTTGGACGTCTAGATGCCGAATCCACCGGCGCGTTATTGGTCACAAATGACGGTGAAATGACGCTACGCTTGACCCATCCGCGATATCATCTTCCTAAAACTTACCAAGTTTGGATTCAGGGTCATCCCCCAGAAGAGGTACTAAAATCCTGGCGTCAGGGTATTCTACTGTCAGGGAAAAAGACATTGCCTGCTCAAGTTCGCGTTTTGGATGTGCGGGGTTCTCAAACCTGCTTGGAAGTGATTCTTACAGAAGGGAGAAACCGACAAATTCGACGCATTGCCGAGCAACTGGGCTATCCCGTCATTCATCTACACCGTGCCGCGATTGGTCCCATTTGTTTAAAACGAACAGGGGAGCCTATGTTCCCTGGTACTTATCGTTTTCTTGAAGATTTTGAAATCAGTTTTCTACAAAACCAAGTCAATCTAACATCAATAGAAGTGCCAGCAGACATCAAGGAGCGCCGTGTATGAAGGAGAATCCACTTCATCTTCAACAGCAACAAATTGAGAAGCTAAAAGAACTGGGGTCTCGCCTCCGCCAGGTGCGTGAGGAACAATCTCTGTCCCTAGAGGAAGTTGGCGACAAAACCAGGATTCAAGTTCGTCTGCTCAAGGCAATTGAGGAAGGTAGGCGCGAAATCTTGCCTGAACCCGTCTATATTCAAGGCTTTATCAAGCGGTATGCTGATGCACTGGGATTAGATGGGGTAGAGTATTCTGACACTTTTCCCAGTGGGCCGATTTTCCAGCTTATTAAGCCGACCTGGCGGTATTATTTGCCATCAGCTCAGCTGCGACCGATTCACCTTTACTTGATCTATGTGTTTCTGGTGATTGGTGCAGTGAACGGTCTGTCTTACGTGGTGAATCGTCCGGCTTTAGAAGTAGGAAAGGGCGGGACTCAAGAGCGATCGCCTAGAGAGTCTCTCGCCAAAGCTAATGCAGCCAATACAGACTTGCAAGAAAAACTAGGGCCGTTTACCCCAGCAGTATTCAGCAGCAATACCAGTCAAACGGGTAAGCCGGTACGGGTTGGCGTAACCGTCAAAACCCCATCATGGATTCGGGTAGTGGTGGATGGCAAGACGCAGTTTGAGGGAACGCTCCCCCAAGGCACTCAGCGCATCTGGGTTGCAGAGGAGACACTGATTGTAAAAGCTGGTAATGCGGGTGGTATCCTAGTCGCTTTTAATGATGAAAAGGCAAAGAAACTGGGTGCCCCCGGTAAAGTTCGAGAAGTAACCTTTGCCGCTAATCCTCCTGGATCTTAATGAGTGCTGAGAACTGTGAGGGTCGAGACGCGATCGCGTTTTTCTTCAAAGACACGCGATATACACCAGTGACGCAAGCGATCGCCCAAGCCCTCACCCCTCAGTCCTCACCTCTCGACCCCGATCCCTCAGTCCTCAGTCCTCAGTCCTCAGTCCTCAGCCCTCACCCCTCAGTCCTGATTCTTAATTGGGGCGCGACCGAAAGTTTCAGTTAGAGTTTTGAGACGATAGCCGATCTCTTGGTTCACGGCTTCAGGTCGATACCGCCACTCCCAATTTCCCTCTGCTTTACCGGGAAAATTCATTCGGGCATCGCCCCCCAATCCCAAAAGATCCTGAAAAGGAATAATTGCCTGATTTGCCACCGAAGCCATCGCCAGCCGGATCGCATCCCAGTGGATGCCGTCGGAACTGATGCAACCCACATAACGCAGGAGATTCTCCCTTTCATAGTCTGAAAGTTGATAGAACCAGCCTACCGTGGTGTCATTATCATGGGTGCCGGTGTAAACCACACAGTTGCGCGGATAGTTAAAAGGCAAAAAGCCGTTGCCAGAATCCGAACCAAAGGCAAACTGTAAAATCTTCATCCCCGGAAATTCAAACTTATCTCGCAGCGCCTCTACCTCTGGGGTAATCACGCCCAAATCCTCTGCCAGGATAGGAAGCTTGCCTAATTTATCGTTCAGTAGCTTAAAGAAACCTTCTCCAGGAGCCTCAATCCACTCCCCATTCATAGCAGTCGTTTCGCCCTGCTTAACTGCCCAGTAGGCTTGGAAACCTCGGAAGTGGTCAATCCGAATAATGTCAATGTAATCTAACAAAGATTCAAAGCGCTGTATCCACCACTTAAAGTTTTGCTGCTGCAACTTTTCCCAGTTATAGACTGGATTGCCCCACAACTGGCCTGTGGCGCTGAAGTAGTCCGGTGGAACTCCAGCCATCAGCGCTGGTTCCCCCGTCTGTTCGTCCAAGCAAAAGATATCTGGATGCGACCAGACATCGGCACTATCGTGAGCCACATAAATTGGAATATCGCCAATAATCTCAATACTGCCCAAGTTGGCATAGCTTTTCAGTTGAGTCCATTGCCGGAAAAACTCAAACTGTAAGTATTTGTGGTAATAAATCTCATCATTCAGCCGCTGCCGCCACTGTTCTAAGGCTTCCGGTTGGCGTTTAGCAATTTCCGGTTCCCAGTTATACCAACTAGCGTGTCCCTGAGCTTCCCGGATCGCCATAAATAAGGCATAGTCATCAAGCCAATGAGCCGCCTTGCAAAAACTTGCAAATTCCTTTTGCTGTAAGGTTGATGCCTGGTTTTTAAAGTTTTCGCAGGCTTTAGCGAGCAAAGGCATTTTGGTCTGGATCGCCCGCTCAAAATCCACCCTGTCTAGGGAAAATTCTGGCAATCCAGAAAAATCATCCTCGGTAAGTAACCCCTCGTCGCGCAGCTTCTCAGGACTAATCAGTAAGGGATTTCCCGCCAATGCTGAATAGCACATATAGGGAGAATTGCCATAGCCGGTTGGTCCTAATGGCAAAACCTGCCAAAATTGCTGGGAACTCTCCACCAAAAAATCAATAAAGCGATAAGCTTCTAACCCGAGATCGCCGATGCCAAACCGGCTAGGAAAACAAGTGGGGTGTAGCAAAATGCCACTAGATCTAGGAAACGGCATAAATAACCTGATGGAGAGGATGCAAACGATTTGACATTATCACGGTACGCAGAAGTTTGACACTCACTCCTAGGGCGGGTTGCATTCGGTAATTCAACCGTCATAAATGACAGCGATCGCGGCAGAATAAATTCAGCCTTTTTTCCCTCGATCCCGCTCATTGGGGGGCAATATATTCAGAATGACTTACCGAAACCCTGCTCCGACTGTCGATATCATTATTGAACTGATCGATCGACCGCATCGACCGATTGTATTAATTGAACGCCAAAACCCACCTTATGGTTGGGCAATTCCGGGTGGATTTATTGATTACGGGGAGAAAGCAGAAGCGGCGGCGCGGCGCGAAGCGCAGGAAGAAATTAGCTTACAGGTGGAGTTAATTGAACAATTCCAGGTGTATTCCGATCCCAGCCGCGATCCGCGAAGTCATACGATGAGCGTTGTGTTTATCGCAACGGCGACGGGCGAACCTCAAGCTGCTGATGATGCCAAGGCGGTTGGAATTTTTGAATCTTGGCGAATTCCCACGGATTTATGCTTCGATCACGACAAAATTTTGCACGATTATTGGCGTTATCGGCATTACGGGATACGTCCTCGATTGTCTTGAGGCGGTTTATAGCCAATGGGTAATGGCTTTTTAGCTCAGGTTAAACTTAAATACAAAAGGGAAAAGCCATAAACTGCCGCTACTCGCTATGATGCAACTTCAGAGAAATCGCACGTTTGCCGCTACTCTGCTTCACCGGCGGCAACGACTTGCCGAGTTAATTGATTTTCCAGTTATTCTCTGGTCTGGGCGTAGTAGTTCCCGAAATTATCCAGCCAATACTTTCCCATTTCGCGCCAGCAGTCATTTCCTCTATTTTGCGGGGGTACCTCTGGAAAATACGGCGATCCGCCTCGAAGCTGGGAAACTAGAACTGTTTATGGATGATGCGTCTCCTGCCAGTGCCCTCTGGCATGGAGAAATGCCGAAACGTGAGGAAATTGCCCAGGCGATTGGAGCGGATGCGGTATTTTCGATGGCAGAATTGGAGTCACGCTCAGCGGATGCTGCGACTATCTCGGTGCAGGATGCCGCAACTAGGCAGCAACAAGCTCAGATAATGCATCGCGCGATCGCATCCGCAAATGCATCTCAGGGAATTGATGGGGAGTTAGCACGAGCCATTATATTTTTGCGACTCAGCCACGATGCAGGTGCTTTGGCAGAATTACGACAAGCTGCATCTGTCACCGTGGAAGCTCACTTAGCGGGAATGGCTGCCACATCCAGCGCCAAGTTGGAGGCAGGTGTGCGTGCGGCAATGGAGAGTGTCATCATCTCACAGAATATGAGCTGCGCTTACCCCAGTATCGTCACGGTTCACGGGGAGGTTCTCCACAATCAGCAGTATTGGCACCCCCTGCAATCGGGAGACTTGCTGCTGGCGGATGTGGGCGCTGAAACATCAATGGGCTGGGCAGCAGATGTCACGCGCACTTGGCCTGTATCGGGTAGGTTCTCTTCTACCCAAAGAGAAATCTATAATTTGGTTTTGGCGGCTCACGATGCTTGCATTGCCAAAATCCGCCCGGATGTGGAGTATCGGGAGATTCATCTATTGGCAGCGACTGCGATCGCCCAAGGGTTGGTGGATTTAGGCATTCTGCGGGGCAGTGCGGAAGATTTGGTAGAAATGGATGCTCATGCCTTGTTTTTCCCTCACGGAATCGGTCATTTAGTGGGTTTGGATGTCCACGATATGGAAGATTTGGGGGATTTGGCGGGGTATGAAGAGGGGAGAACTCGAAGCGATCGCTTTGGTTTAGCTTACCTGCGGCTCGATCGCCCCTTACGCGCTGGAATGTTAGTCACCATTGAACCAGGATTCTATCGAGTTCCGGCAATTTTAAATGACCCCAATTTCCGAGCAAAATATCAGGATGTGGTGAATTGGGATCGCCTCTCTCACTTTGAAGATGTGCGCGGGATTCGCATAGAAGATGATGTTCTAGTCACCCAATCAGGCAGCGAAGTTCTTACAGCAGCATTGCCAACCGATGCCGATGTAATTGAGTCTTTGGTTAAGAAGGAATCCCGCGTTTTCTTCGGAACCGGGCAACCAATGACTGGAAAAGCACCCGCCGGTATTCCCACTTTTATTAAGCGTTGTCGCGCAATTTTTGAACAAGTTAGCCCCCAATTGATGAAGGATTATCCTGACTGGTTTATCGCGATTGAGGCAGATAGCGGTGAGTATTTTCTGGATGTAGATCACAAGGTTGCCAAACAAAAGGCGCTTGAGAAATACCCGGATGGGTTAATTTCTACTTTACAACTGCTTAAATAAGTTCCTGTCGGTAAGAAATCCTTTGGGGAAAGGGTAAATAAAATTTTACCTTTTCCCGATTTGGTTTTCTCTTAAAAGATTTATTGGCTTGATTTTGGACGTGTTGTAGCGATTATTATGCTTGAATTAGCGATTAGCTAAATGAATGATGCTGGTATTCTATACAATGATTCAAAACTTTAAAGAAAAACAATTTTTCTGAAAAATGTATCGCAAGTAACTACTAGCTATGCATTGAAAAGGTATTCTTAGATAATGCAAATCCGTCTCAAAAAAATATTAATGGGTAGTTCTTAATTATTGATTTCAGTTTATCAAAGAAAATCAACAAAGTCCATAATATTCAGAAAAAAACTTTTTTGAATGGGTGAATTTCTAACACACCCATTCAAACCGAAAAGTTCATTGATAAGAGCTATTGAGCCTTTAATTTCCGTTCTTTCAGTTTCAGTAAGATATCGGCATGAACCTCACGAGTCAGAGGATAAAAGTATGCCAGGATTAATCCACAAATTAGGGCAATTGTTGGTAGAGGTCCGATGGCGATGCGAATCGCTAAAAGTGCAGAATCCGGTTGAATCGGGGCTAAGTTCTCTGGGGTAGACCGAATGTATTGATTCCACTCCAGGCTTTTCAAGACTAAAGCCACGGCAACAGCTAAACTGACTTTTTGCAAGAACACCATGAAGCTGTAAAAAATCCCTTCCCGCCGCTGTCCGGTTTTTAGTTCATCTAATTCAATCACATCTGGCAGCATCGACCACGGGATCAAATAAGCTGTAGAAACGCCAAAACCTGCCATCACTCCTAACACGTACATGAAAGCAATTTGACCGGGCTGTAAGAAAAACAATCCCGCCTGGGCAATAATCCACACGCTCATTCCCATAAAATATACGGCTTTTTTACCGTATCGCTGGCTAAGCTTACTCCAGATAAAGAGCATCAACAATGCTGTTCCCTGCACCGCTAGAATGACTTGGGCAACGACTGCATCGCTTAAGCGCATCCAACTGAGAACAAAATAAGGAATGATAGCTGCTGTGACCTGGACAGCTAACCAGGAACATAGATAAATTCCAACAACATATAAAAAAGGGCGATTGCTCAAAACAATCCGCACTTGTTGCAAAATTGGGAGGGAGACAGGTTGTTCAAAGGTGGGATTTTGTGCCGCCCTTGCCAAAATGCGATCGCGTGTCCCCCAAATACACCAATAAATCGGTAAGACCGACAAGATTGCACAAACGATGCCCATCACCAAATATTGCTGGATGCGGTCATTAGGAATCAAAGCGGCGATGATTCCGAACACAATCACAGAGACGATACTTCCCCCAATCGAGAAAGCAAACCGATAGCTGTTGAGATTCGTGCGTTCGTTGTAGTCCTGAGTCAGTTCTGGAGTTAGGGCAGTGTAGGGTAAATTAACGGCGGTGTAAAACGAATTAAACAAAATCGAGATGACAATGTAATACCAGAACAATCCCCATTGATTCGCAGAGTCATTGGCGCTAAATCGAGGCACTAGCCACTGCAAAAAGAACGTGATTCCAAACGGAATCGCCCCATATAACATCCAGGGAAGCCGACGCCCCCAGCGTGGCGAGTTTGTTCTGTCGCTAAGCACCCCGACAACCGGATCGTTCACCGCATCCCAAACCTTGCCAATCAGGAGAATCCAAGTCGCTAGTCCAGCGGCGATTCCGGCGACATCGGTCAGAAAATAGGCGGTATAAAACACCCCAATATTTGCGGTGATCGCAGCACCTACATCACCGGCACCATAAGCCAGTTTCGTACTTAACTTTAGCTTTTCGCTGTCGGGTGTCGCGGGGGAATGCTCAGAAGAGGAATCACTCATGGCAGTTGGCTGATGGCAGGGGGATTGAAAATTTCAAAAAAGTATCGCATCTGTCTCCCAAGAGCGGGAATTTTATAGCATTTGTTCTATAGCATTTGTACTGTTCTCTAAACCTGTTCAATTGTGCCTGTTATGCCAGAGCTTTACGTGTCATGGTCAGAGTACCACCAAAAAATCGAACAGTTGGCGGCAATCATCTATCAATCCGGCTGGGAGTTTAACCAGATTGTCTGCCTTGCCAGGGGCGGTCTACGGGTGGGTGATATTTTATCGCGAATTTACCACAAACCGTTGGCAATTTTAGCTGCCACTTCTTACGGTGGCACAGGCGATCGCTTCCGGGGTTCGCTTGCCTTCGCCCGCGACCTCACCATGACTTCCCCACATCTGGGTAGCCGCATTCTCCTGGTGGATGACTTAGTGGATTCTGGCATCACCCTCCGGGAAGCCATCCCTTGGCTGAAACATCATTATGCGGCTGATGTCGAGCAGATTCGATCCGCCGTCATTTGGTACAAAGCTTGCTCCGTCATCGCGCCTGATTACTATGTGGACTATCTCCCGGAAAACCCCTGGATTCACCAACCCTTTGAAAAATACGAACAGGTCGATCCCTCAGAGTTAGCCCAACGCTATGCTGCTGTTTCAGCGACCAAATAACACCAACCAAACCGGCAGAGTCAATAGGAGTCCTATCGTCCCGACAACCAGTGCCGTCACGGTTAAATCTCGGTCGAGATTGTAGGTTTCTGCCAAGATGAGGGTGGCAAACGCTGGAGGCATTGCCATCTGTAAAACAATGACCAGATGGGGTGCCCCACTCACACCCAGCAGCCCAACCCCAACGCCCAGTACCAGCGGAACTAGCAGCATTTTAATCCCTAAGCTCACAGATGCCGAAGGGAGGCTACCCCAGGAAGAAAGCTGGCTGAGGCGCATACCGATTAGCACCAAAGCCAGCGCCACTCCACTCCAAGCAATCATTTGCAGCAATTGTTCGGCGGGTTCGGGTAGGGGGAAGTTGCGAAAACCCAGCCCAAAGCCAAAACTCCACAGCGCTGGATTAATCAGCACTGCCTGTAGGGACGGGAAGACGCCCTTCTCTGCCCCAACCCCAAAACGAGCCGCCAAGACAACGCCCAAGCCGTAGGCTCCCAGCGTGGTGCCCATCAGGTCATAAAATAGCGCCCACCCAAAGTACTGCTGCCCGACGAGAGCGAGGGTGACGGGATAACCCAAGTAGCCGGTGTTCCCGACCATTGAGGCTAATAGAAAACTTCCTTGAGTGGATTTACTCCAAGCTTTTTTAGGGAATTGCGAGGCTTGTCTTCCCATCCAAAACCAGGCTAATCCGGCTCCCACCAAAATTGCCACCCAAGCGGCGACGGGTGCAATCCAAATTGGCCCAGATAAGTCGGCGTGACGCAGAAACGCCACAATGCCGAGCGGGACTCCAATCCAAAAGAGAAACTTCCCTAAATAGGTGGGAACTACTTTGGGCAGTTGGCGACCCAAAACCCATCCCAGCAAAATGCCACCACCTAGCCGGAAATAGAGTTCCAGCAGTTGAATTCCTATATTAGGCATCGTCTCATGGGTTGTCAGCAGAAGGTTTAGACTGACACCTGTACGATATGTCAGCCTCTATTCATGTTAAGCATCAGGGTTGATGACGAGGCATCTGGGAATACACGGCGGCTGTTGATATTCGCTCAGTCTAAAATACTTGTAAAGTTAGGTGTTGAGTCTCAGTGCCGTTGTTGGATATCTAAGAATTGATAACTAACCACAAAAACAACAGGAGTGGCTCTTTTGGAAAACGCGGGTATGCCTGAAAAACCACCCAAGTCGGCACTGCCGATAGACGATATTCCGGAGGCGTTGCGGGATACGCCGTACCTCGGACGACGCCAGCGACAGTGGCAGCCGATTCTCCTGTTTGGCGGTTTGTTGGGATTGGGAGCGATCGCGCTGATTATCGGTATCTTACTCCCCCGTCCTGTATCCGAATCGGATGCATCAACGCCTGTCCAAAATCAGATTCCAGGCATTCAAACGCCTTCCGCTACACCAGCAGTCAATACCCTCTTTGGACACTTTCCCTACCAAGAGGCACCCCAGTCCGAACTTGAGCCGATTACAGCGGATGGTCGCTTGAAAATGCGTAAAACTGCCGCCAGACAATATATAGCGATGGTAGCAGCGGCGCGAGCTTCCGGCGTTATCATCGTGCCAATTTCAGGATTTCGCTCGATTACCGAGCAGCAGCATTTATATTTTGACACCAAGGCGCAGCGCGGACAGTCAGCCGCCGAACGGGCAAAAGTGAGTGCGCCTCCTGGTCACAGCGAACATCATACTGGGTACGCGATAGACGTGGGTGATGGAAGAGTCCCCGCAACGAATCTCAGTCCTAACTTTGAGAAGACTGCGGCTTTTAAGTGGCTTCAGAAGAACGCTCCTTACTATAGCTTTGAGATATCGTTTCCCCGCAACAATCCCCAAGGCGTTAGTTATGAACCCTGGCACTGGCGCTATGTAGGCGATCGCGATAGTCTGGAAACATTTTATAAAGCCAAACAATTCGGAGGTGGGGCACAGCCATCGGGCGATCGCTCTGTCGTGTCCCCGACCAATCCCAACCCCAATACTTTACCCTAGCCAGTAATTAAAAATTAAAAATGCAAAATTTAAAGCACCAGTTTTAATTTTTAATTCATCTACCTTAGACTTCAATATCATGCAACAAACTGCCCTAAATCTAATTGCCATTGGCGTCTTTGCAATGACGCTTTCTAGCTTGTTGGGGCCAATGTTGAACATATCACCGACAATCCCCGCGATCGCAACGATTAGCATTCTGGGACTGGCAACCCTAGATACCTTCAGCTTCCAAGGCAAAGGGAGCACAATCCTTTTGGAGTTGTTTGCAGGTGCTGACTCCAAATACCGCGATCGCGTATTGCGGCATGAAGCCGGTCATTTCCTCGTCGCCTACTTACTCGAAATTCCCATCACTGGCTACACGCTCAGCGCCTGGGAAACCGTTAGACAAGGAAATCCTGGGCAAGGTGGGGTGATATTTGATACCCAAAAATTGCAGCAAGAAATGACAACCCCTTGGGAGATGCAAGTCATCCTGGATCGATTCTGCACCGTCTGGATGGCAGGCATCGCCGCCGAGATTTTGGCATACGGTAGCGCCGAGGGAGGCGCAGAAGACCGGCAAAAAATTAGAGAGGCGCTGACACAGTTAGGACGGCAGGAAAGCGGCGCTCAACAGAAAGAGCGTGCCAGTGCGCTGCAAGCACGTACCCTGATTGAGGAAAACTATCCCGCCTACGAAGCCCTGGTAGCGACGATGGAACAACGTGCTTCAGTTGAGGAGTGCTATCAGGTGCTTGGGCAATATACTGTTAGAAGTTAGCCGTTCCTAATAGTAGTCATTAATCAATTATAAATTTATAGAATTAATGGGAAGTTTTTGTCTTTGCCTCTTAGATTTTACCTGGTTTTTTCTGGTATAATAAGATTGATAAGGAAGAAATAGGCGGTAATAATTTTATGAAACAGATTTATATTATCTAAATATACCCTTTTTAGCTCAAACAAGTAGTAATTTCCAATACACTTCTCGTTGTTTTAACAGAGAAAAATTGAGCCGGAGAGTTTCTACCTTTTCCGCAATTCGGAATTATTCGCTAACAACTCGATTGCGACCATCAGATTTGGCTTGCAGAAGGTTTTGGTCAGCACGTTGTAGCAAGTTTACTCCTTTAATATCGTCCGTCGCATTCAGGGTGCCTGTCCCCAAACTGATCGTAATTGTGAGTGACAGGGTGGGATTAATTCTGAAGGGTTGTTCGCAGATCAGGCGACACAGACGGTGGGCTACCACTGGAGCCTCTTGAACATCTGTGTGGCTGAGAATTACAACAAATTCCTCGCCCCCGTAGCGGAAGAGAGTGTCTTGAAATCGCAGGTTGTGTTGCAGACGAGCGGAGAGTAGTTGCAGGACGCGATCGCCGATCAGATGCCCGTAGGTGTCATTAATAGACTTGAAATAGTCTACATCTAGCATTACCAAACTCAGCGGAATTAAGCGACTCCGAGCATTTTGAATCTGTCGGGGCAATTCCCATTCCAAGGCGCGACGATTATTCAGTTCCGTCAGCGGGTCAGATAGCGCCATTGTTGACAATAAATCATTGGTTCGCATCAATTGACGATAGTTTTGCACCTTGCGTAATCCCATCTGAATTTGTGCTGCCAGTAAGCGATCTTGCAACCCAATCTCCTCTTGTGCAAGGGCAGCACTCCTTCTTCTGACTGGGGCAATTTGCAAGTAAGCATCTGCTCCTTTTTCTAAAGCTTCTGCCATGAGTGCCAACTTTCGGTGTCGATCGGAAAGTGTTTGCTCGTGGGCAAGTTCCGGTCGGTCTTCTATCAAGATGCAGTAAATCCCCGCTAATTGGTTATGTTGTTTGAGCTGATAACAGAATTCCAAACTGCCCTCCAGACTTGCCTGCAAAATTAAGATATAGGGCAGTCGCTTTTCCAGCAGTGGGATGACTTCATCTAGCTGGGAGGCAGCTTCAACTGCGCCACCTACTAAAGCAGCAATTCGCGTCAGAAATGTTGCCAGAAATGCATCAGTTCCAACAACTAGAACAAAAGCATCCATTAGCGTAGGTATTCCGGAAGAATCAAGACTCTTTCCCTGTTGACGAAACGTGAGAATTTCTACCACTAGAGTTTTTATGGAGCAACGAAGGAGACGAATGGATAGATGACCCTAGACTGGATGAGCGTGTAGATTGTGGGGCGAAGAAGCGATCGCTCTAGCGGATGCCGCTATACGAGGCTTCTGGCTGCTATGCCATTGAACCGGGTAGCACTACCAAACTCTAACCCGATCGTTGGCACCGACACACTCTGTTACATTCTCAGTTTGCTACAAGTATTAGAGATGGGTATTCCGTTGGCGGTAGAGAATTTTACAAAATCTTCATAAAACTGCCACACTACCCAAATGCTTGAACAACCTGCGAGCAGATTCTTCTTTATGCTGGCAGATAATCGGTATATGTTACCACTCTTGAGAAAGGAAGCGTAAAGCGAGCGATCGCATCCCCATTTGTCAAGAACAGAGGGATTCTCCTTTGGAGACGCTACGCGATCGCGCCTTTTTGCAGCCGATTCATCTGTGATTTCTTGATTCACTACGAAGTCAGTAACCAGACAAAAGCCAGTTAGATTATTACCTAACTGGCTCAAAATTAACCCTAGTAATGCAGAGTATGGTTATTGATAACCTTCAATCGTGTGACCTGCCGCCACGATTGCTTGTTTGATTGTTTCTTCCGAAGCTTGAGCTTCCACTGTCACCGTCTTGGCTTTTACATCCACGTCCACCTTGGCGTCGGGTTCCATCGTATGGATCGTGTCGGTAATCGTTTCTGCACAGCCATTACAGGCGATAGTGGGAACTTTTAGTTGAAGTGCCATAAATTCAATTCAAGTCAATTAAGTTTGCAAGTGTGCGACTCGAGAAGCCTTTATTTTACCGTTGACACAGTGTCGGATAAATCAGCCTGCTGAGCGATAATGCAGATTCGGCATTCTGGCGCGATCGCGTTAGTCTAGCGCTGACTTGTCAATTCGCATCCTCGATAAAAATTCCCCTAAAAACATTTTTGGGCTTAGTCGAGTGCGACTAAGCCCGTTAGATCGAAAGGATTGGTTTTCTCAAAAAATGAACTTCAACAACTAGGGTGGACAAGTTTGGCAGCTTCACCTTTACCTTTAGTGTTCCAGCATAGTCCAGTCTTCCCAGACTTTGGTTTGGCTTTGCACCAGCTTGGCTTTTTGCCCCTTCAGTGCTTTTTACCACTACAGTCTATGCTTGGTTGGTTCTTGCTGCTCTTGGGTAACAGACCGGGGACACCGCGTCTATGTTTCCCATTCCGTTTTTCATCTGCCTCCTTGTTTTTCTAACTTCCTGGTGTCCACTATTAAAGTTAGCACCCCATTTTGGAGCAAAGTCTCCAATTTTACCAAACTTGACAAGTCTTTAAATACAGCAAATAAGCGTTAGTAAAGAGAAACAATTTCCCTGCCTTGCAATGCCTGAACGAGAAGGGCTACAACAAGGCATAAACAAATGTAAAAATAGATAAAGTTGACCGATACCAAGCCCTTGTAAATTCCCATGTCTTCTTCCTCCCAGTTCCTTAGCGGTAGCGAAATTCGGCAAAAATTCCTCGACTTCTATGCCCAGCGAGGACATCAAATTTTGCCGAGTGCTTCCTTAGTGCCAGAAGATCCCACCGTACTGCTAACGATCGCCGGGATGCTGCCTTTTAAGCCGATATTTCTAGGACAGCGATCGCCTGAATTTCCCCGCGCCACCACTTCGCAAAAGTGCATCCGCACCAATGATATTGAGAATGTAGGACGGACTGCCCGACACCACACCTTTTTTGAGATGTTGGGTAATTTCAGTTTTGGGGATTATTTCAAAGAACAAGCGATCGCGTGGGGTTGGGAACTGTCAACACAAGTTTTTGGTTTACCCCCAGAACGCCTTGTCGTCAGTGTCTTCCGGGAAGATGAGGAAGCTTATACGATTTGGCGGGATAAAATTGGCGTTCCCGAAGCCAGAATCCAACGCATGGGAGAAGCAGATAACTTCTGGGTATCTGGTCCCACTGGTCCTTGCGGTCCTTGTTCGGAAATTTACTATGATTTCCACCCAGAACGCGGTGATGACAAGATTGATTTAGAAGATGACACCCGGTTCATCGAGTTCTACAACCTGGTGTTCATGCAATACAACCGGGATGCAGAAGGCAACCTAACGCCGCTGCAAAATAAGAACATCGACACGGGGATGGGACTGGAACGGATGGCGCAAATCCTCCAACAGGTACCTAACAATTACGAAACTGACCTGATTTTCCCGATCGTCAAAACTGCATCTGAAATCGCCGGAATTGATTACGCCAACAGCGACGAGAAGACGAAAGTTTCCCTGAAGGTAATTGGGGATCACGTCCGTTCCGTTGTCCACATGATTGCCGATGAAATTCGCGCATCCAATATTGGACGGGGGTATGTGCTGCGGCGCTTGATTCGGCGCGTGGTGCGTCACGGACGACTGATTGGCATCCAAGGAGAATTTACGCCGCAAGTGGCGGAGACTGCGATCGCGCTTTCCGAGTCCGCTTATCCGATTGTCCGTGTGCGAGAAGCACAAATCAAAGCGGAACTGCAACGAGAAGAATCTCGCTTCCTCAAGACACTGGAACGAGGCGAGAAACTGTTGTCAGAAATGATTCAGCGGGTGAAGCAGGAAGGTAAAACTCAGATTGACGGGCGAGACGCCTTTACTCTCTATGACACCTACGGCTTCCCTGTAGAACTCACTCAGGAAGTTGCAGAGGAAGAAGGACTAACGGTAGACGAGTCAGGCTTCAATGCGGCAATGGAGGAACAGCAAACGCGATCGCAATCCGCCCACGAAACCATCGATCTCACCCTACAAGGTTCCCTAGATAAGCTAGCCGAACACATTCATAGCACCGAGTTTCTGGGTTATACCCAACCTTCCAGCCAATCGCAAGTAGAAGTGATTCTTGTAGAAGGCAAATCTGTCGAAGCGGCGGAAGCGGGAACACAAGTGCAGATTGTCCTGAATAAGACGCCATTCTACGCAGAATCGGGCGGACAAATTGGCGATCGCGGTTATATCTCCGGCGATTCCGTTTTGGTACGAGTTGAAGACGTTAAGAAAGAATCCGATTTCTTCGTCCATTTCGGTCGCATTGAACGCGGTACGCTGCGGGTAGAAGATGCTGTAACTGCCCAAATTGACTTGTCTTGTCGCCGTCGCGTGCAAGCGCATCATACCGCAACGCACCTGCTGCAAGCGGCGTTGAAGAAGTTTGTCGATGAGTCGATTACTCAGGCGGGTTCTTTGGTAGCCTTCGATCGGCTGCGATTTGATTTCAACTGTCCTCGTCCCGTGACATCCGAACAAGTACAACAAATCGAAGAGCAAATCAATACTTGGATCGCGGAAGCGCATCCCGCCGAAACCGAAATCCTGCCAATCGCGGAAGCCAAAGCGAAAGGCGCGATCGCGATGTTTGGCGAAAAATACGGCGATGAAGTGCGGGTACTAGATGTCCCAGGAGTTTCGATGGAATTGTGCGGCGGTACTCACGTTCACAATACTGCTGAAATCGGGCTATTTAAGATAGTCTCCGAGGCGGGTGTTGCTTCCGGGGTGCGGCGGATCGAAGCAGTGGCAGGACCAGCGGTTCTGGAATACTTGAATGTCCGGGAGAAAGTAGTTAAAGATTTGAGCGATCGCTTTAAAGTCAAACCCGAAGAACTCCCCGACAGAATTACTAACATCCAGAACGAATTAAAGGCATCTCAAAAGCAGCTAGAAGCATTAAAGGCAGAACTCGCCTTCGCGAAATCTGACCAGTTACTCAGCACTGCTGAAACAGTGGGCGATTTCAAAATTTTAGTTGCCGAATTGGGCGATGTTGACGCAGAATCTCTAAAAAATGCCGCTGAAAGATTACTGCAAAAATTGGGGAATGGTGCCGTATTCTTGGCATCAATTCCCGAAGCAGATAAAGTAAGTTTAGTCGCACATTTTAGCCCAGAAGTCAATAAGAAAGGATTGCAAGCTGGAAAATTCATCGGCGCGATTGCTAAAATCTGCGGCGGCGGCGGCGGCGGACGCCCCAACCTGGCGCAAGCTGGCGGACGCGATCCCAGCAAGCTGAAAGAAGCCTTAGAAAGCGCTAGAACTCAGTTAAAGTCGGGTTTGGGCGAATAGAAGGAAGCGATCGCGTCTTTAATTGAAAGGGATGCGATCGCTTCCTTTGATTAGACCTCAGTCTTACCACTACCACCCGACAAATCAACAATTTACCTGATTGCAAAATCCACTTAGGTGGCTTCAGTCTCGACTACCAGGACAAGAACGGACAGCTACGCACCATACCCCTCTACTCACAGCTAAAGCCCACAATCGGATTCTGGACACAACCCTATCTATAGGCGTTCTAGGACTGCTGTCGTACTTGGCGCTATAGGGCTTTTGTGTCTATTTAGTCATCCAGTCACCTTTGCGTTGCATCGAGGCGGTAGCACAGAAACACTTTGAGGGCAGAATGTGGGGGTCAAACTCAGTTGCACTCAGCCTTGAGCCAGTCTTAGCTTACAAATTTCCTCTGGTTTAAGTTACTTTTAGGTGTAGCGTGTCAGTAACAGCATCGCTGACCGCTCATTCAGGGGCATGAAACTACGCGAGAAAACACTGCTGACGATTGGCGTTACCGTCGTAAGTTTGATTGGGGTTTTGTATGTCACCTCGTCAACCATTCTGCTGAAAGGCTTCGCCAAATTGCACGAACGGGAGGCTTACCGAAACGTTCAACGAGTTCGGGATGCTTTCTCGAACTACCTGAGTGAGTTCAGCGTTCTAAACGACCAATGGGCGATGTGGGATGACACCTATGACTTCATCAAGGATGGCAACCCCCGCTACATCGATCGCAATCTGAATGATATTTCCTTGCGATCGCTCAGATCCGACTTAATCCTATTTATCAATTCCTCTGGTCAGCTGGTTTTTAGTCAAAGCTTCAACCTGAAGCAGCGCAAAGCAATCCCCACTCCGAAGGAAATCCAGGCATACTTAGCGGCTAACACAAGCCTGCTAAAGAACTCTGAACGACTTGACCACTATGTTGGCATCGTTCTGTTGCCCCAAGGGCCAATGGCGATCACCGCAGGGCCAATTCTCAATAGCCAGGGTGAAGGGCCTAGCCGGGGAACGCTGATCTTAGGGCGTTACCTGAATACTGAAAAAGTCAAGGCTTTGAGTGAGTTGACCCATTTGCCCATCACTATGTACTTGGCAAGCGATCCGCAACTACCTCCCGACTTCAAATTGGTGCGTCCGGCTTTGTCCAAAATGCCCGATAAGTCTTCTTCGATTCTGGTGCGATCGCTCAGCAATGGCGGGATGGTGGGATATACCCTACTGCGGGACATTGACGGAAAACCCGTAATGCTGTTGCGAGTTGATATGCCCAAAGAATTTTATCAACAAAGCCAACTTCTTCTGACTGATCTGGTAGTGTCGCTGGGTATATCTACTTTGGTCGTGGGGATCGCGTTCACCGGAGCAACTTTATTTCTGTTAGAAAAATTGCTTCTGTCTCGGCTAGCTTATCTCAGTACGGAGGTTCGGAGCATTGGTACTAAAGGCGATCTGTCAATGCGCGTCTTAATCGCTGGCAGAGATGAATTGTCGATCCTGGCTCGTACAATTAACTGGATGTTAGAAGCTTTAGAGTCATCTTTAAAAGAACTAAAAGCGGAGCAAAAGAAGGCGGAGAGGCTGCTACACAATATTTTGCCCCAAGCGATCGCCGACCGATTAAAAAAAGAACAGGATACTATCATTGCCGATAACTTTGCCGAAGTAACGGTTCTATTTGCAGATATCGTTGGTTTTACTCAACTGGCTGCTCATACATCACCAGTAGAACTAGTCAACTTGCTCAACCAAATATTTTCTGCGTTTGACCAACTCGCTGAACAACATGGTTTGGAAAAGATCAAGACCATTGGGGATGCCTATATGGTGGTTGGCGGTTTACCTATCCTTCGCACGGATCATGCAGAAGCTATTGCCGAAATGGCGTTAGATATGCAAAAGGCAATTGACCGATTCAATGCAGTGAATGGCGAAGAGTTCAACATCCGAATTGGCATTAACACTGGCCCGGTTGTTGCTGGAGTCATTGGTTTGAAAAAGTTTATCTATGATTTATGGGGAGATACAGTTAATACCGCCAGTCGCATGGAATCCCACGGAGTCACAGGTTCTATTCAAGTTACCGCCGCCACTTACCAGCTTTTACAGGACAAATATCAATGGGAAGAGCGGGGTGCAATCCAGGTGAAAGGAAAGGGAGAAATGATGACTTATCTACTCATCGGCAGAAAAACAGAAAAACTGCTAGTGTGAGCTAGAAGTTTATAGATATCGCTGTTTAGAAAGGCAAAACTTTATGGGTCGGTTAAATCCTTACACGCTACAGATGCAGATTACCCGGATGTTCCAAGACGGGCAATCTATCTTCGCCCCAGTGAAGGTGCAGGATTGGCTGCGAGAGCGCAATCACGATCCAGCCGAATATGATATTCTCTTCCATCAGCAACCCGCGCCGCCGGGAGCCAAAGAAGCGATCGCTATTCAGATTGAGTTGCGCCGCAAAGATGGACAGCCGGTCGATCCGTGGCTCCAACAAGAAGTCAACCGCCACGCTTAACGCTGTTTAATGCACTAACTTGTCAACCAAATTTTTCAGCCAAAATAGATGGGTTGTAGAGACACGATTAATCGTGTCTCTGCTTGACCGCCTACCACCCTAAAAAATCTGTTTCAATGTACGTATTTTAAGAAGAATCCCCTTTAATTTCATAAACAAATCGCAGTATAGTTGTTGTGTAATTTGTTATTAAATATAACCAGTTAAATTTATTGAAATTATTTTAATTGAAAGCAAACAGATTTTCTAAACTTACGCTGAGGGGTGACACGCGCCTCAGGGAGCAATGGGTATGAAATCAAATCAGCGTTGGGTTCTAGGTTTTATTCTTTATTTCGGAATTTTACTGACAATTTTTGTTTCTGCTTATTTAGGAATTGTGCCAGTCAAAATTTCTGCCATTCCTTTTTATGACACAATTGGACATTTCATTTTATTAGGATTTGCCAGTTACTTAGGTCAGAAAGCTTTAGGGAACCGGGTAATTAATATTTGGTCTCGTTCCATAAGCCTACCACTATCACCAATTCTGATTAGTATCTTTGCTTTATTTGATGAGAGTCTACAAGCCCTCTCACCGCTTCGTTCCTCCACCTTGTCTGATCTCGCTGCCAACCTAATCGGAATTTGGTTCTTTTACTGGCTAGCATCGTTAAAGTAGAGCCTGGGAATCGTTTTTTGGAGTTGGTTACATCCTGAGCATTTGGATTTACTAGAGATTGATGGCGTCGCCGATGCTACGATGATTCGGCGGCTTTCTCAACGCTTGGTACGCGACGACTGGGCAGAAGTTATTGACATGAGCATGGGAGAACAGAGATTACTTCCCTTTTCACCGATCTCTATCTCAAGAAGTATTCACTTAAAGTAATTCAGTTTATGTGTATCTACAGACTTAAGCCCAAGGGTTAATGACAGGCAATTCCTGTGGATTTAACCTTAATTTAGATGGCTTTAGACGATACAAATATAGTTCTACACAGTCCAAGTTTTTACAAAATAATCATTAGAAAGCTTACTATTCTCTTCTGGAGCTTTCAGCGACTTAGTGTAGCAAAAAAGTAAGTCTAAAGAGAAGACATTGGAATAAAATTAACTAAAAAATTCTGAAAATCAAGGTTCACGCGGAGGTTTAATATGTCTTATCGCTACAACCAAAATAAAGCTCCCTTTGTGAGAATCGTCTACTCAAAGGTTAATGTAAACGGAAAAACTGAACTGGTGCCGCTGGAGTTATACGCAGATGGCTCTCTTAAGAGAGCTATCTGAAGAGAAAATACGATCTGCAAATATAAAAAAATTCTGTTTCCCGATTCTGTACCAAAGTTCGGGAATACTCTACAATACAGCGAATAAGTTAGCGTTCATAGTCTTGAAACGACAGAGCTGCTATGGCTGGTGTAAAGCCTTACCAAAATTCGATGCTATTGGAGAAACCCGAACATTTTCCCGTCCTGGGAGTGCCCGTTCATCTGTTAGAAGACTATTCTAAGTGGCTAATCTCGCGCCTACATGAGAAGGTAGGCGGTCATGTCGTTACGCTAAATGCGGAAATGGCGATTCAGGCAGAAGACAACCCCAGCCTTGCGGGGATCATCCAGCAGGCTGAACTGGTGATTCCGGATGGAGCTGGGGTTGTCCTTTATTTGCGGCTAAAGGGTAGACGCCTGAGACGCTGTCCGGGAATTGAGTTGGCAGAGTCACTTTTACAGGAAGCTGGGCAAATGGGGAAGCTTTGCCCGATTTTTTTCTATGGTGGGGCACCGGGAGTTGCGCAAGCAGCAGCTGCGGTTTGGGAGGAACGAGTGCCGGGAATTGCGATCGCTGGGAGTCAACACGGCTACCTCTTACCCGAAGCAGAACCAGAATTTAAGACAACCCTGCAAACTCTCCAACCCCGTCTGATATTCGTGGGTTTAGGCGTTCCCCGTCAGGAATTATGGATTGCCCAAAACCGACACCTGTGTCCCGAATCGATTTGGATTGGTGTCGGCGGTAGCTTTGATATTTGGGCTGGAATTAAATCCAGGGCACCCGCTTGGTTGCGGGATAATCATCTGGAATGGCTTTATCGCTTGTATCAAGAACCCTGGCGCTGGCGAAGAATGATGGCTTTACCGCAATTTGCCTTGCGAGCTGTGGTAAAAAGTTATGAGTTTTGAATTGTTAATTGTTCATTGAAGTTGCCATGAACGATGAGCGATTAGCTATTAGCCCTTAGCATTACGCACTGATAACTTTTATATGACCACAGCTTCTGCTCATCCCAGCATTGGCAAAGATCGCCGGAGTGACGCACGGGACGCCAATTACTCAGCCTCCTCAGCAGTCATGGTGAAATTGCGGGAAGTGACAAAAATTTATTCCAATGGCAGCCGTGGGTTATTGGATGTGAATTTGGAAGTTAAGCGAGGGGATTTCTTGTTTGTTACCGGGCCTTCTGGTTCTGGTAAATCAACACTCTTAAAGCTGTTGTATGGGGAAGAACGCCCCACGGATGGCGAGGTCATGGTCGATAACTGCAACGTGGCGCAGTTGCGGGGTCATCGCCTGTCTTTGCTGCGGCGGCGCATCGGCGTTGTTTTTCAAGACTACAAACTCATCCCCCGCCGGACAGTAACGGAAAATATTGCTTTTGTACTGTGGGCGCAAGGCTTCACGCGCAAGGAAATTGAGCGCCGCCTTCCTCCAACGCTGAAATTAGTCGGGTTGCAGCATAAAGCGGATTGTTTTCCTGAAGAACTCTCTGGTGGAGAGCAACAGCGCGTCAGTCTTGCTCGCGCCATTGTCGGAACGCCGCCGCTGTTACTGGCAGATGAACCCACTGGAAATCTCGATGCGGATAACTCGGCATCGGTGCTGAGAATTCTCCAGAAACTCAACGCCTTCGGTGCGACTGTGATGGTGACAACGCACGACGAACGCTTATTGCGGATGGCGAATCGACCTGTGGTGCAAATCCGTGAGGGGCAAGTCAAAATCAGAAATTAACCAGAAATGAATAATTCTTCTGTTTAATTTTTTACTGGGCGCTTCTTACCAAAATCACGGTGCTTTTCACGCCACGCGCGATCGCTTCGGGGATATTTCCCTTCATCACCTGCTGCAATAGCCCTTCCCGACTAGCACCCAATATCACCACATCGCAGGCGTCAGCTTGCGCTAGATCGATCACGGCATCCGAGACAGAACTGGAACGAAGGGGAATCGCCGTCACGCTTGCACTCAGTTGGCGGCTGAGGAACAAGGCTGATTTTTCTAACATGGCGGTGTCCGGCAAGAGGGTGGAAGGATGGAAAACTTGGGCTAGCTCAATTGCGGGTGTCTTACTCAGACACATCAAAGCGGGTAGGAGTTGCAAAGCTTGCTGGGCGTTGGGACCACCAGCAATCGGAACCAGCCAGCGATTGAAGCAGAGGGACACGGTGGGTGAGTGGGTGCCGATGCGATGCCGGGGTGCCAGGATGCGGGGCGGCCGGGGAGAATTGGCAGCGATATGCGCCCTGATGCCTCTGCTTCTCGGCTCTTCTACACCTGGAGTCTCTTCGCCCATTTTCACCAGCACCACCTCGCAGGGAGCCTGCCGGATGATCGTGTCTACCACATCGCCAAAAACTCGACCGGGCGTGATGCTGGTGCCTTTCCAGCCCATCAGCAGCAAATTAATGTGACGCTCGTTAATGGTTTCCAGAATCGCTGGAGCAACATCATGAGACACGCGGATCTGAGTGTGGACGGGAATTTGCCAATCTTGCCCCAGTTTTTCGGCATGACGGAGCAGCCGACGACTTTTGGTAGTGCTGACGGGCGTTTGAGCAGGGGCACTGTTGCGGGGAACCGAGATAACCTGAAGACATTCGATTTCGTAGTTGCGATCGCGCGCAATTGCAGCTGCCATTTGCAACAATGCGGGTGCGGTTTGCGGGTTGGCGATGGTAACGAGCATTCGTCCGCTTCCCACTGCCGGAGAACGAGTTTGATAAACACAGTAAGAAGGCTCCGGACGCGGGCCAATATTCACCGATTGACCGTTCAGCTTATCTGCTTGCGCCCGAATAATATCAGCACGGGTAATAATCCCAATCAGCTTGCGCCCTTCCGTCACTGGCAACCGACTGAGTTGATAGCGATTGAGTAAATAGAGAACATCACCCAAGGAGTCGGTAGGGTTTACCGCCATCGGCTTCGGGGTCATGATTTTGCTCAAAGGGGCGTTCCCTGGTAATCCCCGTTGGGCAATTCCAGCAAGGTCAGTTTGGGTAATAATCCCAACCAGTTTCTCCTTATACACAACCGGAAAGCCGCGATGATGGGAGCGAGAGAAGGCTTGCACGGCTTCATCAAGGGTCATATTGCTGGTTAAGGTTTCGACTCGGCGCTGCATCACGTCTGCCGCCTTCAGCATCGATAAGAGTCCATCGGTAGTTGGCTTTTTCTCTAGTTCAATCCCATTCCACTTCAGCAGGCGATCGTAGAGTGACCCCCTAACTATCTTTTCTGACACCAGGTAAGCAACAACAGACCCAATCATCAGCGGCAGAACAAGATTGAAGTCCATTGTCATTTCAAAAACGATGACAATAGCGGTGATGGGCGCTTTGGAGACGGCACTAAAAAATGCCCCCATGCCAGCGAGGGCGTAAGTAGTCGGTGAACCCACTGCCAAGGTTACCTCCTGCACGAACCCGACCAGATAGCCAAGCCCAGACCCCAGAATCAGGGAAGGCGCGAATAACCCGCCAGGGGCACCAGAACCACAGGCGACGAGCGTGAGTATATACTGAGCCACAAAAGCGATCGCTGCCATTTCCCAGCTCACTCCACCTGCCAGCAGGGACTCTCGCAGCCCGGTGTTGTCTCGAAATGTTGAGGGGAGAAGGGCGGTTACGATACCAGAAATTAATCCAGCCAGCCCAATTCGCAGCGGTAGAGAAAGTTTGAGGCGGCGATAGAAGGCGAGGGAAGTAAAAATTCCTTTCCCAAACATTGCCCCCAGCACCCCAGCCAAGGCTCCTAACAACAGGTAAAAAGGAATCTCTTGGGCAAAAAAGCTAGTCTGAGATTGGCTAATATCGAGGTTGAGGTCAAGGCTACGACCGCCCAGCAGCCGCGACACAACCGCACCGATAAAGGATGCGAGAATGGCTGTGCCCAAGGTGAGGTCGGATAAATCTTGGAGGAGTTCTTCGACAATAAACAGCACACCGGCAATCGGTGCATTGAAACCAGCCGCTAACCCAGCACCCGCACCAGCGGCAATCATCTGGCGGCGATGGTCGGGCGAAGTAGGAACCCAGTGGCTGAATTGAGCAGCAACGGCTGCACCGATATGCACGGTTGGCCCTTGACGCCCCAAGGTGAGTCCGGAACCCAGAGCAATAATGCTGCTGGCTAACTTCACGAGGGCAACTCGTAAATTCAGGGCGATGGGGAATTGAGAAAGGGCAGCTTTAACAAAAGGAATGCCGCTCCCCGCTGCTTCTGGTGCCAGACGTTCGACTAGGAAGCCGGAGAGGAGTCCAAAGGATAAACCAATGGCGGGTAATGCGAACCATGCAGGGAGAAAGTGGGAAGCATGAACTCGCCATGCACCCAAGGTCCCGACGCCGACTTTGAACAGAACTGCGGCGAGTCCCGATACTAACCCAATTAGACAAGCTTCAGCGATCGCTAAACGCCGTCTGGGTTGTAAGAAAGCTTTGACCTTGGATTTGGGAAATTTGAGTCTTGAGTGTAAAGACAAAACTTGAGAACTTAACACTCTCAAATAATTCATAAGTCATTCAACATTTTGCCCTCAACTCATTTCATGGCTAATGGCTAATGGCTAACGGCTAACGGGCAATTAGCCAGTCTTCGATTCGGATTAACTCAGCATTTTGCCGGTGACAGACAGCCCTTCCACAATCAGAGATGGGGTATAGACCGAACCATTCCACTCGGCGTCGCCTCCCAATGCCACTAGCTGCTTGAGGGCTGCGTATACGTTACCTGCCACCATCGTATCTTTTACCCTGCCGACCACCTGACCGTTCTTGATCCGGTAGCCCAGGTCAACGTTAATCGAGAAGTCCCCCGAAATCCCAGAACCGCCTCCCAGCATCTGATCTACTACCAGCCCATCACCCATCTGCTGCATTAAGCTCAGCAGATCCCCAGTTCCCGGATGAATCAGCAAATTAAATAGCCCCGGTGTCGGGTAACTACCTAAACCGGGACGAAACCCGTTTCCAGTAGTCCCGCTACCCAGCTGGCGTCCGGTCGTGCGGTCGGTATAAAACAGCTGCAAAATGCCGTCTTTGATAAATTCCAGATTCCGCGTGACCGTGCCTTCATCATCAAAAGGACAGCTAAACGGCCCAGATTCTGGGTTTTGGGTAATGGTGAGGGCTTTTGAAGTCACGGGTTCGCCCAAGCGATCGCTCCACGGCGAAGCCCCCTCAAGGGTTCGTTTCCCATTCAGTGCAGCTGAGAGGGTTCCCCAAAGCATATCCGCTGCTTTGGCGGTAAATAACACGGGCACGCGACCGATGGGGGGTGAAATGTTTTCTTTCGCCCACGCTAACCGCTGCAAAATTTGGTTTGCCAAGGCGACCGGATCGAGGCTATCCCGCTGGGTTTGTCCATCGCCAACGCTCAAGAAATCATCCCCCCGTACCCATTCGGCTGCCAGATAACAGCTGAGGGTCGTATCGGTATAGCGACAATCCAATCCTTTGGTGTTGACAAGGCGCGTCGTTTCTGCTTCGCATTCCCATTGAGCGGTGCAGAGGACTTCTGGGTAGGCATCTCGGACGAGGGCGATCGCTTCTTTGCCCATTAATATCAGCTCCTCGACGGGCATAAACTCGCCCAAGTCGGGATACTTAGATGCCCGCCCCTCAGTCAATTCCACGGTTTCCACTCCGTTGAGTGCCGACAAAGCGATCGCTCGATCTACCAGTGCTTGCGGTTCCACAGGGCCATAAGCAACGGCTAAACCCGGACGCCCTTCTCGCCACAGCCGCAACGCCGTCCCTTCTGATTGGGCACTTTCCAGTTGTTTGAGCCGGTTGGCTTCAAAAAAAACTGGACGAGAAAGCGATCGCGCTTGATAAACCTCCGCTGCCTCGGCTCCAGAACGAGTGGCTAACTCCAATAACTGCTCTGCTAGCGTCTCTTGTGGTAAATCGTTAAAACCCATATTCTGACCGTGGAATTTATTGATGGAACCGCCAAGACGCCCTCATAAAGTCAAAGTAGAAAGTGCGAAATTCTGTCGCTCAGTCTCAACATCCGCGCTTTTACTCCGACTTTTATGCTTGTCTGAGAGCCTTTTTTGATGTCTTTGTCTTCTATTCTCCCAGTCTGGTTGCGAAACCGAAAGATTTACTTTGGAATCAATTTAACTCAGAGGCAATTCTTGCATTAGCCAAAAACCCGCAAAGGATTCTGATTGCGGATCGGACTGAATCGCTAAAAAATGCAACATCCCAGCTTTTCGCTTGGCGTCCTCAAAGTTTTCGGCTTCCGTCAAAGTTTTTGAATCTTTGATACTTGCCAAAATCCAGCTATTACTCTCACCCGTCTCTAAAAGCAATCTAGGCGGTGTGTTCCGATTAAATTTCAGGAACGCCGGTTCAATTCCCGACATCCAGCCAGCCATCGGTACTGCTCTGGGAGAGAAAATCACCACCCCTGGAATCTGCGTCTCCGGTAGCAAAGGCGCGAAATCTCCTAATCCAATAAGTGGAAAAGCTTCTCGAAAGCCGATGTCCCACTCGTGCATTTCCTCAAAGGCTTCCGCTGACAAGGTTACAAATGCCCACTTTTGCCCAACCAGCGCATCCGGTAAAGGTTGGGGCGGCTGGGGTTGGTATTGGACAGAGGGATTCGGGGCAACTCCTTGGTAGCCTGGTTGCTGGGGATAAACGTCCTGCATCCGCTCTTGCAGCCACCGATACAGTGTAAAAGTTCGACGGCTCAGCTGAGCGGAAATGCCCAACTCATCGCAGGCTTTCACAATCATTTTGGTCATCGGGCGGCGGAAGAAGCGGATTTTTTGAGGAGGTTCAGCTGCCCTAGCGATCGCTTCTTCCAACGTCGTTCGCAGCCAGATCGAATTTACCGTGCTATTGGGGCAAAACTCGGCGTAACGAAACAGGGACTCAGGTTTGGTGCGGATATCCAATGGACTTTCGCACACCAATAATTCCCAAATCTTTTTCTGTTGTTCGTCCAAAATTGGACGCGAATAAAAATCTAATTCCCAAACTGTTCCCATGCCGCGCCGTTAAAATCTGGTCACTTCCTTCATAATACGTTTGAAGCATCCTTTTACTCATGATTTACATCGACGGTTCCTACGGAGAAGGCGGCGGACAGGTTTTACGGACTTCCCTCAGCCTGGCGGCGATCGCAGGTCATCCGATCCGAATCGGGCGGGTTCGGGCGGGACGCAAAAAGCCCGGACTCGCTGCCCAACACTTAACGGCTGTGCGTGCCACTGCTGCCATCTGTGGAGCGAAAGTGCAAGGGGATACGTTGGGTTCAACGGCTTTAGAGTTTATTCCGGGTGATTCAATCCAACCGGGAAAATACACGTTTGATGTTACCGAAGCACAAGAAGGCGGTTCGGCGGGTGCTGTCACTTTGGTTTTGCAGACAATTTTGCTGCCCTTAGCGATCGCGCAGGGAGAATCGCAGGTGACGCTGCGCGGCGGCACCCATGTCGCCTATAGTCCCGCTTATACCTACATCGAGCAAGTCTACTTGCCTCTGTTACGTCAGATGGGAGTGGAAGCTGAGGTGAGGATACGCAGTTGGGGGTGGTATCCCCAAGGCCAAGGAGAAGTGGAACTTCGCGTTAGCGGTAGGGGCGTTAGGGGTAAGAACAGGGAAATCCAACCATTGCGAGGGATTAGCCTTCTGGAACCTGGAGAATTTCAGCAGGTGCGGGGGATTGCTGTGGTGACACAACTTCCTTCCCACATTCCCCAACGGATGGCTAGCCGCGCCGAGAATGTGTTGCATCAGGCAGATCTCAAAGCCACTGTCCAACCCTTACGGGAAAGGGGTATCGCACCGGGGGCGGGGATTTTCCTCACCGCTGAGTACGAGAATAGCAAGGCTTTCTTTGGTGCTTTGGGACGTCTGGGACTGCCAGCTGATAAAGTTGCCGATATGGCTTGTCAGGAGTTGCTGGATTTTCATAACACTGGCGCACCCGTCGATGTACACCTGGGGGATCAGTTGCTATTGCCAGCGGCTTTAGCTGACTCGACGAGTCAATACCGAGTGGCGGAGATTAGCACCCACCTAACGACCAATGCGTGGGTGATTGAGCAGTTTGGCTTGGCATCGATAACGATTGATGAAGTCGATCGTCGGGTGACGGTAACACCCAACCCTGATAGATGAGTAGGGATAGTTAGCGATCGCTTCTAAATTTCCAGTTAATTTAAACACGACAACGGCTCCCATACTGCTAATATTGCCCTCATCGCCGCAGACTTTGATGTTCACTGCTGCAACAAAATGGACTAATGGCTGACCTACCTCCTTCATTGCCACCAGGGTGTGTTCTCCGACCAGCCCGTGCGGAAGAAAAATGGTTAATTCAGCAATTATTATTAGAATTCACAAAATCTGAGGCTTTAAAATTTGATTTGAGAGTTTTATCTTTCAATTTCCTAATTTTGATTGCCTTGACTTTTTTCATGCTGGCAATCATACAAATTATCAAAATTCTTGCTTCTAATTTCATGCTCGGAATTCTTTTGTTTCTTATCCTTTCACTTCTTTTTATTGTTACTCTTTGTTTAGCAGCTTCCTTTATTCTATTTTTCTTCTCAATTTTTACCTATGCTTTTGTCAATTGGTCGCGGTTCTGGGTCATTGAATGTAATGGAAGCTTAGTAGCTTGCGGTGAAATAAACGGCTACAGTACGCACTCTATGCTGTATTACTTATTTGTGAAACCTGTTTGGCGCAGCCAGCACCTGGGTTCCTATCTAGTGAAGCGTCTTGTTCAAGAAGCGACCCATCCCCTCTATTTAGTCTGTAAGCCTAAATTAGTACGATTTTATTCGCAACTTGGCTTTACGATTGTTCCTTGGCAAGAAATCTCACAGCCTCTCAAATCAAGTTTTCACATTTTCCAACTAGATACCCTAATTAGTGGAAATGTTTGGACAGTTATGCGGTATCAAAGTTAGAAAAATCAGGGATTTTTGTAAAATCCCTGATTTTTGCGATTGAATTCTTAAGGAACATCAATCGGAATCAAGGCATTTTCAGGCACATAGCTACTAAACCGTTCGCCATCCGCTAAGATAGCTACCATCCGCAGCGGAAAATCTGGACCGATTTGCAAATCTGCCCAAGGAACTGCCACTTCCAAACACTTATTTAAACCCACTTGAGCGCGGCTAAACCGAGGATGCCACTTGAGATGTTCCCCAGCCTCCTCAAACTCAATCGTGTGAGTCAGTAAGTTAATCCCTAAATGGTGGTGGAACAGATAGTTCAGTGGCGCTTCGTCAGGTAAATTTTCCAGCGGAATGGGGCTATTGTGCATTGTTTGGTTGGGATAGAACCACAGCAAATGCAACTCTGGCGGACAGCCTTTACCCGGTTGAATGCCGGTCTGGAAGTCCAGCCGTAGATAGAAGTTAAGGTGATCCACGCCGTACCAAAGACGCTGAATGGCACTGCTCTTGTGCATCGTACCCCGCGATCCGCCCACATCAATCCGACCAGCGCGATCCCAATCCTGTTCGTCACCCAGTCCATCGATGGTGGGATGAATAAAGCCTTGGGGTCGATGGTCTCCCCGCGCTTCGTGAGCTTCTACGGGTTGGCGCAAGTTCGACGGGATCGGCTCATTTAAAGCTTGGTAAATCGCACACAGGTGTTCCCGGAACAGCTGGTCGAACATGGCATCTTGGTTTGAGGAATGACCTTCGCCAAACCACCAGAACCAATCGGAACCTTCTGCGGCGTACAAAGCTTCCCAAACTTCTGGATTGTTTTCCTCGGTTGCTTCTGGATGGCTAGCCAAGACTTTCCGCGCATCTTCTAAGAGATCCCAGGCGCGATTTTTGGCAGGATCGCCAATCCAAGTTGTAAAGCTGCCATCGACCCAAGAGCCGCTGTGCAGCTGCTCGGCGGGGATGGTTGCCTTGGGAGGGAACTGGTCTAGAAATTCCGAAACCGTGACCAATTTCAGCTCTGAGTGGTCGCTCAGCGTTTGATAAAGAGCTTCTAAGAAGGGCTTACCATCCAGATGGTAGTGTTCCCAACAGTTTTCGCCATCAAGGGCAATGTTGACCAGCCACGGTTGTTCTAGGGCTGTACCGCCTCCTTGCTGGCGGTGTTTCAGGGTGCGAGCGATCGCTTCCAAATGCCCGACTAAGTCGGCGGCGGCGCGGCGCGGTTCCATCGCTCCATAAGTAAAGCCAATTAAATCTGATAATCGGTGATCCCGAAACACGATCGCTAAGTCGCCGAACTCGGTTTGCAGCCGATAAGGTTGATATAGTAATTCGGGTTCGTAGACATTCCCCGCGCCGTCTCGATGGAAAAATTGCTTCTTAGACCAACCTAAGACGGCTTCATCCGAGCAGATCCACTTATATCCTTGCTTGGCGATATAAGGCAAAATTTCGGGGCTAACCGATTGTTCTGAAGGCCACAAACCACGCGGTTCTTGCCCAAATCGATCTTTATACATATCCCAAGCTTTTTGGAGATGTCTGGGGATATCTTCAGCCCACTGGAAGCGCTGCTTCGGCAAGGTCATGTTGGGCACCGCCACCCGACCGGAGTTGGTATCGTTCAGTAAGGGCAAAATTGGGTGCGTGTAGGGCGTTGTCGATACTTCCAGTTGCCCCGCTTCTTGCATCTGCCGGTGCTGCGGAATGATGCGACTCAAGATTTCTCGTTGTTTAGAGAAAATTCGCTGGCGATCGCTTAAAGTAAAGTTTCTTCCCTGCTTCAACCAGCCCTCAATCTCTGGATCGTCCCAAAACAAAGGATCGATCCACGCCAGATTATGCCAAGCGAGCAAATCGCTGTAATCTTGCGGATTCCAATTTGTCCAACACCATTCTTCCCCCTTTTCTTGACGTTGCCCGTACAGTTCTCCGTAGCGAGGATGAGGGTCAATTAAAGTATGGTGATTGGCATCAAAAAAATGCTCAATAATAAATCTTTTTTGTTCATCACTCAGTTGCTGTTCCGGCGTCAAAGCTGCTGCTAAGTACGGGTCCATCGCCGTGCCAGCAACATAATCCTCTAACTGCAAAATCAAAGATGGCACGAGATTAACCGTTTGATGCAGCTTCGGATAACGAGCCAGCAGCAGCACTAAATCTAGGTAATCTTTCGTCCCATGCAGCCGCACCCACGGTAAACGATACTGATTGACTGCGCGGCTTTTGTACAGAGGTTGATGTTGATGCCAGATGAAAGAGATATAGAGAGGATGGGGCATAGGAAAAGTAAATAGTAGAAACTAAAAAGGCAAAAGAAATATCTGTTTTATTTCTTTTGCCTTTGGCTTTGAAAAGACTGGTTCAATTAAACTAAAAAGGCAAAAGAAATCAGAAAAAATCTTTTGCCTTTTGCCTTTTACCTTTTGCCTTTAAAGGACTTGCTCAACTTCGGCAATTTCGGGGATAAATTCACGCAAGCGGCGCTCAATTCCCATTCTCAGCGTCATTGCTGAACTAGGGCAAGATCCGCAGGCTCCTTGGAGGCGTAGCTTCACGACTGGACCGTCGATGTCTACCAGCTCAACGTTACCACCATCGGACATTAAGTAAGGGCGCAGTTCATCCAAAACTTGTTCGACGTTTTCTGAAGTCAGGGCCAGTGTTTGTGACATGGTTAGTTTACCTTATCGAATCTTTCTTTCTATTGCAGCTATGTTGATCCTAGTTCACGCAGAGATAAAAACTCATCGCGAAAATGGAGAACACTGGGGACAGCCGAGAGGGTATCGTAACGCGGACCGCCTATACCGCTGCTGGTTCCAGTAACTTGACGTTCGCGTAGTTGAACTCGGTGGTCGTTTTTTGACCTTGCTCATTCGCGTGAATTACCTGCTTGGTCATCACGTAGTAATCGCCGACTTTCTCGAAGGTATCCTCAAATTGCATTTCTCTGAGCAATTCACCTGTCTGAGGATTTCGGAAGACAACATCGTAGCGACTGGCGGCGTAGCCTTCTCCGGTGTCTAAACTTTCAGCGGTATCGATGACAAATGCCATTCGACCCATTACCCGACTCACCTGGCAAATTTCAGTGCCTCGGATTTTGTAGTTAGATCCCATCGCATCGCCTTTAACCAGAATTTCCGTAGCGCCGCTGGCGTCCGTTTCCCCCAGGTTAAATTCGTTCTTGCCGTGAGCTTTGTCAAAAGACCCCCGCTTGCGGTGGGTGACAATATCCCTGAGCTGAGTATAGATGCTCTCTTGCACCGTTTCGTCTTCGATGCCGGTAACTTCAACAGTCATGTCGCTGTTGATGCGAATTTTGCCTTTGTAGACTTCATCACCTTGCTTGAGTTCTACATCAGCACTATATCCGGGGAAATTAGTATCCCAGGTGTAGCGGTTTTCGTAGGCAGCCCGAAACAAGTCACGAGCATTTGCTTGCTCAGTCATAGACTCTTACTTTAATCAACTTCTTTCCTAGTGTAAAAATCTTTGCAGAGTAGTGACACGCTTTGGCGACACAATTCTCTGAAAACTGGGGTTAGCAGAAAAACCCGATAGCGTCGCTGTACCCACCTAGATTAATAGCTCTATTAAACCCGTCTGTGGCGTAGTAATCATTACTGGAGCTTGATACAGGGGTACAGTGACCATGACTGTTGAGCTGAGTCCTTCCCCGTACGATGAACATGAATATTGCCAGCCATTGCTTCGAGCAGCTTTTGAGAGATTGTGAGTCCGAGTCCCGTACCCGCACCGGGAGTTGTGTGAGAGCCATTCATTTTACCGAACAATTGAAACTAAGGCACCGGCTTATGTCCAATGCTTTTCCCAAACTTTCAACCGTTTGCTGGAAAATCGCTTTTAGATCGAGTGTGCGATCGCTCCTGTTAGCAATTTGGTTCAAAGTTTTGGTACGGTTCGGAAATTGGCTCAGTCATAGAATCCTGTTGACCTCGCAGGCTATGTTGGCGTGCTTGCTTTCTCGAAATTTCATCGTAGAGCCTGAAACTACCAGCAAGCAGCTTGTTTGTGCTTTCAACTGGTAGAGCCAACTCAATCCAATTTCATCAATCCCCGAAAGTAGCACCTACATTAACAATCCATCGAACCTGTCTGTTGCGTTGAAATCATTACCGGCTCTTGATACAGAGGCACGGTGAACGTAACTGTTGAACCCAGACCTTCGCCCATACTGTAGAAGTTTACGACCCCACCCATTGCTTCTACCAGCCTTTGAGATATTGCCAATCCCAATCCGGTACCACCGTACTGTCTAGTGCGAGAGCCATCCACCTGGCTAAATGATTGAAATAGTTTGTCTTGCTTGTCAAGGGAGACGCCAATCCCCGTATCGGCGACTTGGACTTTCACGACGCCTGGACATTCCTGTCCTCCAAACTTAAGTTTCTTTTTACTGACCTCGGCACTGACCGTGACGCCGCCTTCATGGGTAAATTTGATTGCATTCCCTATCAGGTTTAACATCACCTGGAGCAGCCGCTGGTAGTTGCCATACAGGATAATTTCATCGTAGGTAGATGGCATTTGAATGCATAAGCTCAGGTTTTTCTGCTGCGCCTGATTCTGGGTAAATTCCTCAACATCCCCGAATAGTTCTTCCAGCTTCACCTGTCCCAGTTCCAGCTCCATTTTGCCTGCTTCAATTTTGGCGACATCGAGAATGTCATTGATCAGGTTGAGGAGATGTAAAGCTGAACGGTAAGCATCTTGGATAAAATCCAGTTGCTCTTCTGGCTCGTCTACCGTCCCATCTAGGATCAGCTTCAGGGAGCCAATCATGCCGTTTAGCGGTGTCCGAAGTTCGTGGGAAGTATTTGCCAGAAACTCTGATTTAAGGCGAGAAGCTTCTTCTGCTTGTTCGCGGGCTTCTTCTAATTCTTTATACAGGGTGGCGTGAGCGATCGCGGTTCCCACCTGATCTGCCAGTTCTCTAACTAACTCAACTTCGGCATCGTTCCATCGCCGAGTGCGATCGCACTGTTGCAAAGCGATGACGCCATTTGGCTGGTTTTGATAGCAGGTAGAAACGACTAATACCGATTGTTGCCCAAACGCATTCACCCCAGCCTGTTCTACCACAACTGGCTCGCCTTGTGTCTCCAGTGCTTGCCTTAGGTAGGGTTGCTCGGCAAGCTGTAACTGTTGTCCCAGCATCGACCGAAACGTCTCCTGGCAATACTCCGCCACCACCTGCACTTTGGGCTTAGAACTTTCGTAGTTGCAGATGATGCAGCGACTAACGTTAAGCGCTTCTCCTAGCCCTCTAACCGTTTGCTGCCAAATGGTATCTAGATCGAGCGTGCGACGGATATTCCTAGCAATCTGACTCAGCAGTTTTTGGTACTGATCTGGACTTGACACAGTTGACTCGAAAGTTGGCAGTGAGACATTAACAGGAGCCGCCATCAGAGTATACCTGTAAACTGCAAAAGGAGAAGAAGCTAATGATTACCAGCCGTTTTCTGTGATAGATACAACCTCAAAAGACTTGCCCTGCGGCTAAAGTCTACATCTAGAGTGTTCTTTATTTTGCATTAATCGTTCCATTCCCCTCTTGGAGGCACGGGCGGATTCCTCTCTAGGTTCCGAGTCAGTTCATCATCTCGATCTCGTTCACCTCTAAGCCACTGCCGAATTGCCGTCTCAATGACCTTACTCGGATCGTTGGTCAGGTGCTTAATTTGTGCTAACAGTTCAGAATCAAGGTGGATAGAAATTTCCACCTTTTCGGCTGAACCCTGAGAATATCTGGCCCGATCGTTCATATCAGTGCAGTGATGACATTTCCAAGCAAAACCAACGCGGAAGAGGATGCGCCGTCTTTCCATGCTAACTGCTGATGCAAGCAACGCAGTCAGTAGAATGCAGCTCCTATCCTAATGGGCAACAAAATTTTGCAATTCCGATCCCTAGTATGCATTCTGACATTCTCTGGGCGCTAACTGCTAGTTGGCAATAGCGCTCTATTTTCTGGTGAGGACGGCTGCTCCTGAAGCATTGCCACTTTTCGGTAGAGAAGTCGTTCTCTCATCAGAAAATTACCCTTTTTTTAAAGGTTTTTCATCAGAGCAGTTTTTGCATGGATTTAATTCCAATGTGCCCTAATCTACTTGAATACACAAGATTTCTTTTTAAGTCTTTAGATTCACAATACCTTTTGCTGTGTTCTCATCACCCTCCCATGCCAAATTAAATGGTTATCGCTTCGCTTGACTGACTGTTTGACAGTTACTCAGTCCTCCTTCCTCAACTCTCAGTCCTCTGTCCTCCCTACTCAACCCTCAGTCCTCAGTCCTGCATCTATTTTTATCGCTGTCTCTGATTTAGGTAAACCGCGCAGATTTTCTACTGTATAGTCATCGAAGGCGGTAACTGTCCTACTCAAAGTTAAAGAATTGTTTCACGTTGACAGTTAGGACATATCTGCGGCTGTCCTAACTGCCTGGGCATCGGAAACATTACAATATTTGAAGTCCGCTGAACTTTTCAATTGCCGTTCGTGCCTTTTTGTTTGGCTATGACTGACGTACCTGTTTCTCGCATTCGTAATTTCTCGATCATTGCCCACATTGACCACGGAAAATCCACTCTGGCGGATCGCCTCTTGCAGTTTACGGGCACGGTGCAAGATCGGCAGATGAAGGAACAGTTCCTGGACAATATGGATTTAGAACGGGAGCGCGGCATTACGATTAAGCTGCAAGCTGCCCGAATGAACTATACCGCCAAGGATGGTCAACAGTACGTTCTAAATCTAATTGATACACCTGGTCACGTAGACTTTTCCTACGAGGTGTCGCGTTCCCTCGCCGCTTGCGAAGGCGCACTCTTGGTAGTGGATGCCTCTCAAGGGGTGGAAGCGCAAACGCTTGCCAATGTTTATCTTGCCCTTGAGAATAATCTGGAAATTATTCCAGTATTAAATAAAATCGATCTCCCTGGAGCTGAGCCAGATCGGGTAAAGGGAGAAATTGAAGAAATTATCGGACTGGATTGTAGCGGTGCAATTCTCGCTTCTGCAAAAGAAGGGCTTGGGATTGACGAGATCCTGGAGTCGATCGTTCACTTAGTCCCGCCGCCGATAGATACGGTGTCCCAACCGCTGAGAGCTTTAATTTTTGATAGTTACTATGACAGCTATCGGGGTGTAATTGTATACTTCCGGGTGATGGATGGTACGGTCAAAAAAGGCGATCGCGTTCGTTTGATGGCGACCGGCAAAGAATATGAAATTGACGAATTGGGTATCCTTTCCCCGACTCAGAAGCCGGTGAACGAACTGCACGCCGGAGAAGTGGGCTACCTAGGAGCGGCAATTAAAGCGGTGGAAGATGCTCGCGTGGGCGACACCATTACCCTAGCGAATACCCCTGCTAGCGAGGCATTGCCCGGTTACACCGAAGCGAAGCCGATGGTTTTTTGCGGCTTGTTCCCCACCGATGCTGACCAATACCCAGACTTAAGGGAAGCCCTGGAAAAACTGAAATTAAATGATGCAGCGTTGAACTACGAACCGGAAACGTCCAGCGCGATGGGGTTTGGCTTCCGCTGCGGCTTCTTGGGCTTGCTGCACATGGAGATCGTCCAAGAGCGTCTAGAGCGGGAATACGATTTAGATTTGATTATCACCGCTCCTTCGGTGGTCTATCGTGTGATTACCAATAAGGGAGAGGAAGTTTACATTGATAATCCCAGCCACCTACCGCCGCCGAACGAGCGGGAAAAAATTGAGGAGCCTTATGTCAAGGTAGACATGATTACCCCAGAAGTCTATGTGGGGACTTTGATGGAGTTATGTCAAAACCGGCGTGGTGTCTTCAAAGATATGAAGTATTTAACGCAGGGGCGAACCACGCTGACTTATGAGTTACCCCTGGCGGAAGTGGTGACGGACTTTTTTGACCAAATGAAGTCCAGAACTCGCGGCTATGCCAGTATGGAATATCATTTGATTGGCTATCAGGAAAATCCCCTGGTTAAGCTAGATATTTTAATCAACAACGACCCCGTTGATGCCTTGGCGATGATTGTGCATCGGGATAAGGCTTACAACGTAGGACGTGGTTTGACAGAAAAGTTGAAGGAACTGATTCCCAGGCATCAGTTCAAGATTCCGATTCAAGCCGCGATTGGCAGTAAGATTGTCGCCAGCGAACATATCCCCGCTTTGAGAAAAGATGTGCTTGCCAAGTGCTACGGCGGTGATATTTCTCGAAAGAAAAAGTTGTTGCAGAAGCAGGCTAAAGGGAAGAAGCGCATGAAGTCGATTGGGACGGTTGATGTACCGCAATCAGCTTTCATGGCAGTGTTGCGCCTGGATCAAGAGTAGCGCTTGGATTGAAACTACTGAATTGAGACTTACGCTGGATTTTTAAGCTAAGCTTAGGAATCCAGCGTATTTTCGTAGCTTGGCTTCTTACATAGGGTACTATTTCAGGCTGAGAGTAGGAAAGGAAGGAACTTGAGGCGAAGAAATGAATGCCGAGAAGCGATCGCTAATCTTTACATTATCTTCATCGATATCTTCAAAGATTTATTGAAAATGCAGGTACATCTGGACACCATCGCATGGCAAGGTTAGTCTAAGATGGATTCCAACTCTTAAAAGACTCAATTGCCAGATGAGAATTTTAGTCACAGGTGGTGCTGGTTTTATCGGTTCCCATCTGATCGACCGGCTAATGACGCAAGGGCATGAAGTCATTTGCCTCGATAACTTCTATACCGGACACAAACGCAACATCCTGAAGTGGCTGGATAATCCATATTTTGAACTAATCCGTCACGACATCACCGAACCGATACGCTTGGAAGTGGAGCAAATTTATCACCTAGCTTGCCCCGCCTCTCCAGTACACTACCAGTTCAACCCAGTAAAGACCGTGAAAACGAATGTCCTGGGTACACTGAATATGTTAGGACTGGCAAAGCGGGTGAAGGCGAGATTACTCTTGGCTTCCACGTCAGAAGTGTACGGCGATCCTGAAATCCACCCCCAGACTGAAGAATATCGCGGTAATGTCAATACGATAGGAATTCGCTCCTGCTATGACGAAGGCAAGCGAATTGCAGAAACACTGGCGTTTGACTATTATCGCCAGAATCATGTAGAAATTCGAGTCGCGCGAATCTTCAACACCTACGGCCCTCGAATGTTAGAAAATGACGGTCGAGTGGTTAGCAACTTTGTAGTGCAAGCTCTGCGGGGTACCGCCCTAACGGTTTATGGTGATGGTTCGCAAACCCGAAGTTTCTGCTACGTTTCAGACCTAGTGGAAGGGCTGATGCGGCTGATGAATGGCGAGCATACGGGACCGATTAATTTAGGGAATCCCGATGAATATACGATTTTAGAGCTGGCTGAGGCTGTCCAAAAGATGGTGAACCCAGACTCGAAGATTAAGCTTGAGCCACTGCCAGAAGACGATCCTCGCCGACGGCGTCCGGATATCACGCGGGCAAAGACTTGGCTGGATTGGGAGCCAACAATACCCTTGCAAGAAGGGTTACAACTGACTATAGAAGATTTTCGCGATCGCTTAGCTTCTCTGCCGGAGAATCGCATCCACAGCGATTCGTGAATTAGAGTCCTTTGTCAAAAGTTAATTATCAATGACTTTTAACAAAGGACTACCCAACAGAATCGTACCCCCAGAACTGTCATTCCAATTTTTTTGAGGTTTACTCCTATGCGTGTTTGCGTAATTGGCACTGGATATGTTGGCTTGGTCACGGGTGCCAGTCTTGCTCATATTGGACATCATGTCATCTGCGTTGACAATAACGAAGAAAAAGTCAAGTTGATGAAGGCGGGACAGTCCCCGATTTATGAGCCAGGACTGTCAGAAATTATGCAATCGGCTTCCCAGTCGGGGCATCTTGAGTTCACTACCGATTTGGGTGCTGGAGTGGCTCATGGAGAAATTTTGTTCATCGCAGTAGGGACGCCCGCTTTGGCAAATGGTGAAAGCGATACCAGATATGTTGAAGCCGTTGCCCGTGGAATTGGCGCTCATCTTGACGGTGGTTACAAAGTCATTGTGAATAAATCCACAGTGCCAATTGGTTCTGGGGACTGGGTGCGGATGATTGTACTTGATGGCGTTCTGGAACGCCAAAAGTCCCTAGTGGGAGCTGGTGGCGTTGTTACCGAGGAGTTGACACTAGAAACAACTCCTCAGTTTGATGTTGTTAGCAATCCAGAATTTTTGCGCGAAGGTTCGGCGGTTTACGACACCTTTAACCCGGATCGGATTGTGCTGGGTAGCACCAATCCGAAAGCGATCGCCATGATGCAGGAACTCTATGCTCCCATTGTCGAGCGCCAGGTGGCAGAAGACAAATCCTTACCGCAAGTGCCCGTCGTGGTGACAGACATCAACTCTGCTGAGATGATTAAGTACGCCGCCAATGCCTTCCTCGCAACCAAAATCAGCTTTATCAACGAAGTTGCTAATATTTGCGATCGCGTTGGTGCTGATGTTACCCAAGTCGCTAAGGGCATCGGTTTGGATTCTCGGATTGGTAACAAGTTCTTGCAAGCTGGGATTGGCTGGGGTGGTTCCTGCTTCCCGAAAGATGTCTCGGCTTTGATTCATACCGCGGACGACTACGGCTATGAAGCTCAACTGCTCAAATCTGCTGTGAGTGTCAACCAGCGCCAGCGCGTGATTGCGATCGAAAAACTGCAACAGGCGCTAAAAATCCTCAAAGGCAAAACGGTGGGATTGCTAGGTCTGACTTTCAAACCCGATACCGATGATATGCGCGATGCTCCAGCGCTCAATCTCATCGAGCAACTAAACCGGCTGGGAGCGAAAGTGAAAGCCTACGATCCAATTGTTTCTTCAACTGGGATGCGTCATGGGTTAACCGGCGTGATGGTGGAAACCGATCCCGAACGGCTGGCTGATGGCTGTGACGCCCTTGTGTTGGTGACAGACTGGCAGCAGTTCCAGACCCTAGACTACAGCAAAATGTCTAAGCTGATGAACAACGCGGTGATGATTGATGGTCGTAACTTCCTCAACCGGAAGGAAATAGAAAGCGCCGGTTTCCAATACATCGGTGTTGGTCGCTAGGAAAAGTTTTGAGTTAGGGAGTTATGAGTTATTAACTCATAACTCCCTAACTCTTTGCCTGACTTGGTGCCAGATTAGACCAGCGACAATTAATCCCAGACCCATTTGCCAGATTTGCGGCTCTACCCAGAAAGCCAGGAACAGGCAAGATCCTAGACCTGCCCAGGCTATCCATTTGGGATAGAGCCGTTCTGAATCTGGCATTTTTAATGCTGCCAGATTGGTAATTGCATAGTAAATCAAGACGTTAAAGGCACTGAACGACCAAGTCGTTTTGACATTGCCAAGCAGAACTAAAAGAGCGATCGCAATTCCTACCACGACCACCGCTAAATCGGGTGTCGTTCCTTGCCGATTTAGCCGTGCCAAAATTCTGGGCATATCCCCGCGTCTTCCCATCGCCAGCAGCACGCGGGACAAACCCAAAATCAAGTTTAATAGTACCCCCAGCATCGCCGCGATCGCACCAATTGATAAAATCGCCGCACCTCTTGAACCGGCAACGCTGCGAACTGCCACCTCCAGGGGTGCTGCCTGTGCCTGGGTTGCTTTGCCCAAAATTTCTGTCCCGACCGCCCCAATGCCAACCGTTGCCACTGCCATGTAAAGTAGCATTGTCACCCCCAGGCTGACAATCATCGCGATTGGAATTGTCTTCCGGGGTTCCCGTGCTTCCTCGCCCAACGTGGCAATCCTTCCATAACCCGTGTAAGCCACAAACATCAGCGCACTGGCTTGAAGTACCGTCGCCGGAGAACCTTTGAAAAATGGCGTGAGATTTTCTGTACCAACCTCTGTGGCGCGGGGTAGACAGATAAGGACAAAGAAAATTAAAGAGAGCAGCGACACCGACACGATGGCAATATTGACGCGATTAGAGCGGCGAATCCCGCTCAAAACAATTAAAGTCATTAAAATCGCCGCAGCTAGCGCCGTGGGAATCAGAAATCCCCGCCCATACAAACCCGTCGCATTCAGCAAGTAGCCAGCAAAACCTAAAGCTGCCGTTGCTGCTGAAGCAGTTTTTGCCAAAAGAAACATCCAGCCTGCGGTAAAACCCAGACTCGGATTGAGATACTTGTAGCCATATTCGTAGCTGCCACCGCTGACGGCGTGATTCGCTGCTAACTGGGCACTATTGAGACCGTTGCAGGTTGCCACGACGGCTCCAATCGCGCTCGCCAAAATTACCGCCGGTCCTGCGATTCCGGCGGCAATGCCGATGCTGACAAACACGCCCGTGCCTACGATCGAACCCAGACCCATCATCGTGGCACCCAAAACCCCTAACTCTCTCTGAAGCTGCGGGGGTGAGGTTCCAGCAGTCACAAGACATCTCCCAGATAACACTACTGTTATCCTAAGGCTGAGAGGTTAAGGCACAGTTGTGCGATCGCTGACCTTTACGAATTAAGGATAGAAAAGGGGTGTTCAACCACCGCTCCTTATCCCTGTTCCTTTTAACGCGGTTCTGACCCTGCGATTGCCTACTAACCGATGACGATTGACTAAAATCAAGGGTTATTGGGAACGCGCTCGATTTGGGCATAGCCACTGAAAATTAGCTTATCTCCTTGGGTTTCCAAGCGGTTAATTCGCATGGTTACGCCGTCGAGATTAAAGCGATCCAAATCGACCATGTTATCTAAAATTTCCGCAAACGCCGATGTCAAGGTCTGAGAAATTTCCCGTGATTCTTCTGGAACCGCCTCTGGTTGAAATTGGGGATCTTTAAACCGAATGCGACGCCGCCGTTCCACGCTTAAGGTTGATTTCATGCTGAGTGGCACCAATCCTTTTTCGCCCAAATCTGCCTTTGCAAAAATTTGCACTTGGTTTTCGGGCAGCAGCTGTACTTGGACTTCGGTAAAGGAAACGGACTGACCGCCAGATAAATCTGTCAAAGCTGGTGTGGAAATATCTTGCAGGCGCTTCTGCACCAGTTCTGCCTGAAAGGATTGGTTAATATCTGCCTGGGTTAGCGTCACCTGTACAACTGCCTGGGTGGGTTGCTTAAGGCGAATCTGACCTTGCATTACACAACTGAAGTCAATCGAGACGGCGTCTGTCTCAAACGACATCTCCTCGGTGCGAAACTCGCGGCGAATCACAAGACCACTACCGCTCATTTTGAAGCTGTCAATACTGCCCTGCAAAAGCTTGCTGGAGGGATAGCAGCGAACAGCAACTTCCACAGACTCACTCTGGGTAAACATGTGGCGAATAGTCTTGCTAGCGACTGTATTGAGGAGGCGTTCTCCCCAATCAGTGCCAGTATTGTTTGTGAAACCAGTAAGGCCGCCTAACATAATGTTTCGCGTCCATAAGAGTGCTTACTCTCTTGTTTGTAACAAAATATTAACAAATAAGCAAGAAGACCTAAGACAGAGAGAACCCCAGAGAGCCTACTGCTTAAGGTTATCAGCCGGAAAATGGCGCGATTGATAGAATTTTCTGAATTTTCCAATTAGTTACAACAATTAGAGTCGCAGATGTGAGCAGATCGCCCTCTTGATGCGCGATCGCCTACAACATCACTAGGTGCTGCAAAGACTCTGGGCTGAAGATCCCAGATTACTGCCAAAAGTTGCAAAGTATCATTGGAGACAATTAAATTTCACAATCTCTAGAGTCTTCCGATGCCAGTAAGGGCAGGGCTTCCCTACTCCTTATGACAGATACACGAAAATTACTTGGAGTGTGGCAACGAAAGCATCGTGACTCAGACTAGGGGAATTTTGAGCGACTGGTGTGGTATGAACACTGTTCTGTATTCTTAAGTTGACGGCGATGACACGGATCATTATTCGATATTACGATCCTAGCTATCCCTATCTAGAACGGGCTATCCGTTCGATTCAGGGAGATTTTGATATTGTTGTATACGATGATGGAAGCAATATTTTTCCTGATTTGGCTGCTGTTAAAAATAGATGCCAAATTAGACGACTAGAGCATAAAGGGCCAGCTTCTACGCTGATACAGGCTCTGGCTGATGCAAAAAGAGAAAATGTAAAACAAGTATTTATTCTAGATGGGGATGATGAGGCGCTAGAGAGTTTACCAAGCTTTCTCAATGCATCATTAGCATTACCTTATACAGCAGTTATCGGGCAGTTCAAGGATGTGCCTTCCCCAATTTATCAAGAGCAGGGAAATGAATTATTTCGAGAAGCGATCGCTAATTTAAAATTCTGCCCTCCCTGCTTCAGCCTCAAGATTGGAGACTGGGTACAAGACTTGCCCCGCATCTTCAACCTAGTGCAAACCGAATATCTCTCAACTGGCACTTTATTTTTAAGCTTATTCCTCTCTGGTCAAACCGGGATTTCTGTTGCTGAACAAGTGATTATCTGGAGACAGCACGAAGCCCAAACTTACAGACATCACCACCAGAAAAGGCATTTAACAGTACAGAGAATTTGGCAAATCTACCATCAAAAAGCTTTCGAGGAATATAGCAAAATCTTGCATCTCAATCCCCATGATGCTGTTGCTTATTACAATCGGGGTAATACTTGCTCCAGACTTGGCGATGGTCAAGAAGCAATTGAGGATTACACTCAGGCGCTGAATATCAATCCTAATTTTCCTGAAGCTTACACTAATCGAGGTGTCGCACGCTTCGATTTAGGAGATAGTCAAGGAGCGATTGACGATTATACTCTGGCATTGCAGCTTAATCCTAACTTTGCCGCCGCCTACAATAACCGGGGAAATGCCCATTCTAAATTGGGTAACTATCCAGAAGCGATCGCCGATTTGCAGACATCTGCTCAACTTTTCTCTGTTCAAGGGGATATAAGTAACTACCAGGGATCGCAAAACCTCTTAGCTGAAGCCTATTTTAAAATGGGAGCAAGATTGTGGATGCAAGAACAGATTGAACAAGCGATCGCTTGTTATCAGAAAGCGCTGGAAGTTAAACCTGACTTTCCTGAAGCCTACTACGATTTAGGCATGATTTTCCAGCAAAAGGGTAGAGTTGCCGAGGCAATGAGCTATTACCGTAAACTCTTAACAATCAAGCCTGAATTTTCAAAAGCTCGTTATCAAATTGAGACAATATTGAAAGGTTATCAATTTTCTACAGACTGGTTTAGCCGCAACCTTGATATTTTGAATGAGCATGTTAAACCCTTATCTAAAATACCTGGATTAAATATTTTAGAAATAGGCAGTTGGGAGGGACGATCTACTTGCTGGTTTTTAGAAAATATTTTGATAGAGAGTTCTAGCCAAATTACCTGTATAGATACCTTCGGAGGTAGCTTGGAACATCAAAGATATGAGCGTGACTATCTAAGCTCTATAGAAGAGCGTTTTAACTTTAATATAAATCGTACAGGTGCAGCGGAAAAGGTGCGAAAAATAGTAGGTAAATCTCAACGAATATTGCGTTCGTTACCCTTGGATTTTTATGATTTAGTTTACATTGATGGCTCCCACCTAGCCAGCGATGTTCTGGAAGATGCAGTTTTAAGTTGGGCGCTTGTCAAAGTAGGCGGCACGATCATTTTTGACGATTATGATTTTATTTTTGCAAAAAATACTTTTCAAAATACCAAGGTGGGGATAGACGCTTTTATAGCAGTATTTTCCGATAAAATTAAATTCATCCATAAGTCTCATCAAATTCTTCTAAAAAAACTTTTTTCTTAGACTTGGTTGTTTTTATTTCCTGAAGACAATCCTGGTTGAGATAAGTTATAACAGCAGTATAATAACTGTCCAGAAAGTACATCACAGTTAGCGATTGGTTAAAGGAACAACCCGTGTAAACAAAAACGTAGTGACTTCGGCAAAGCAGAACTGCGATTGGTTGTTCAATATTTCTTAATATCTGGAAGAGAGAGCAATTATGAAACCCTTAGTGAGAAAAGTTAGCTTAGTGATGGCAGCCTTGCCTCTAGCAGGGATCATCAGCTTAGAAAAAGCATTGGCACAACCCATCATTCCGGCTGCTGATGGCACTGGTACCCTTGTCAACGTCAATGGCGATCGCTTCGACATCACTGGCGGTAAGCTATCAAGCCAAGGTGAGAATCTCTTCCACAGCTTTAATCAATTTGATCTCCATCAAGGTGAGATTGCCAACTTCCTATCCACCCCCAGCATTCAGAATATTCTCGGTCGAGTTGTGGGTGGAGATGTCTCCGTCATTAATGGCTTAATTCAAGTCACTGGCGGCAACTCCAACTTATTTTTGATGAATCCAGCCGGAATTGTATTTGGCAACAACGCTAGTCTAAATGTGCCTGCATCTTTCACTGCCACCACCGCCAACAGTATCGGCTTTGGCAATAATTGGTTTAATGCGATTGGTAACAATAATTATGCCGCTTTAGAAGGAAATCCCAGCACTTTTGCTTTTACGACTCCTCAACCCGGTGCCATCGTTAACGCTGGAAACTTAGCAGTAGGACAGGGGAAAAATCTCACCTTTCTCGGTGGCACTATCGTTAATACCGGGCAAATTTTGGCACCAGAAGGAAATATTACTGTGGCAGGGGTTTCCGGCGGAAAATCCGTGCGGATTAGTCAACCTGGAAACATACTCAGTTTGGAGGTAGCGACTCAGAATTTTAATCCCCAATCCCCCATTCCTAATCCTCAATCCGTACCGCAGTTGCTGACGGGCGGGAAAGTTGGGAATGCGACTCAACTCACCGTTAATAGCAAAGGTCAAGTGGTACTGACGGGATCTGGCGTTGCAATCCCCACCGATACAGGAACTGCGATTGTGTCTGGAAATCTGGACGCCTCAGGTCAGACTGGCGGTAAAGTGCAAGTTCTCGGCGACAAAGTAGGTTTGGTGGGTGCCAACATCAACGCTTCCGGCAGTCTTGGCGGCGGAACGGTGCTAATTGGCGGCGATTATCAAGGGAAGGGCACAGTACCAAATGCCTCTAGAACATATATCAGTCCAGATTCTTCGATCGATGTCGATAGCAAGAACAACGGTAATGGGGGTCGTGCGATCGTTTGGTCTGACAAGGCAACTGAATTTTACGGCAATATCAGCGCTCGTGGCGGCAAAAATTCCGGCGACGGCGGATTTGTGGAAGTTTCAGGCAAGGAAAGCTTAACTTTCAAAGGTAAGGTGGATACGCTTGCGCCACAAGGTAAGGCGGGAACCTTACTACTTGATCCACTCAATATCACGGTAACAGATCAAAGTGCGGGTCCGGGAGCGCAAGACGTTGAATTAGCCGATGGCACAATTCTTGAGGGTGATGCTCCTGCAAATTTCATCATTTCGGAAACCGAACTGGAAAATGCCTCCGCCTCTGGCAATGTGATTTTGCAAGCGACTAACAACATCACTATCAACGATCTTACAAGTGACGGAACTCTGAACTTCGGCGGCGGGCCTGCTACGTCAATCACTTTTACGGCAGACGCTGATGGTGATAAGGTTGGTTCTTTTGTGATGCAAAATACGGCGAACACCATCCGAACCAATGGAAGAGATATAACAATTTCCGGAGCAAGTATCACTGTTGGAAATATTAAGATCGATCCTCCTCCTGGTTTTGGTCCGTTCGGGAAGATTCAACTCACCAGTAGCAACGGCGCGATCGCTACCGGCAATCTAGACACCTCTAACTTATACGCGAACAGTGGAAGTATCATCCTGAATGCCACTAATGGAAACATTCTTACAGGTGATATTACTTCCTCTAATAATAATAATGATGGTGGTCTGGTGAGTTTAACTACTAACACCGGCACAATTACAGTTAATGGCGATATCAATTCCTCCTCCACCTCTTATTTTCAATCTACAGGCGGCGCAGTCACTTTAGAAGCTGGCAGTAACATCACTACAGGCACAATTAATTCTTTTGCAGAAGCTGACATATTTTTCCTTGGAGATAATCCAGGAGCTACAGGGGGTGACGTCAAGATAACATCTGGAGGCAATCTTAAAACAGATGCCATTAATTCCTCTGCTGTTGTTAGCCAAACAAGTGGTGGTGCCACTTTATTCGATGCGATAGGCGGCTCAGTTACCTTAGATGCCCAAGGTAGTATTCAAACCGGCGATATTGATTCCTCTGCTACTGACCCCATCGTTGCTACAGGGGGTGCGGTCAACTTCACAGCTAAGGACGATATAATCACCGGCAACATTAATTCCTCTGCTACTGTTAATCCCCCCCCTCCCGATCCAGATTTTCCCGATCTGGTTACTAATGCATTAGGTGGGTTAGTTAGCTTAACAACAGATGACAATATTACCTTTAATACGATAAATACCCAAGCTAAAGAACAAGTAGATGGAATCGATGGCTCACTCAGCGGTGGTAATGTCACAATATCTTCCCTAGGAGTTGTTAAGGGACTGAATATAATTGGCGGCACTTCAGCAACCATCCTCACCAGTGGAGTGACCCAAGGAGGCTCTGTTATCATCCAACATGATGGGGGGCAAGATAACTTTCAATTTATCGTCGGCGATGCGACTAACAACGGTACGGCGGGAGCGATTGATACGGGTGGAAGTAGTGGGAATGGGGAGCTGATTTCTCCTGCACAAACCATTCCATCTATCGATACTCTGATTCCCAATAACAATACCTTTGAGGTGGGCAATCCTAGTGTTGATGGTATTCAGATAACCTTTATTAACCAAGCACCGACTTTGACCGCAAATACTCTGCTAACGGATACTCAACAAAATCAGTCGATTACATTCACTGTTGCGAGTTTAAATCTATCTATAACCGATGCAAATAGCGATTTTACCTCAATACGCATTGATGCCATTAATGGGGGAACGCTGACCAAACAAGATGGTACCGTCATCGTACCGGGAACCATTTTGTCGTTGAGCGATGTTTTAGTTTACACACCGCCTACGGGTGCGACTGGTTTGCTCAATGCCTTTACAATTAGTGCGAGCGATCGCGTTTCCTTCTCCGCCCCGCAACAGCTCACCATCAATGTAGCTGAGCCAATTCCAACTCCAATCCCCACACCAATTCCCACGCCAATCCCCACACCAATTCCCACGCCAATCCCCACACCAATTCCCACGCCAATCCCCACACCAATTCCCACGCCAACACCTTCCCCAGCGCCACTTTCCAGCGAATTATCACCACCGCAGGAGACGCCACTGACACGAATACCGGCAACGAGAACCCTTGCCTCAGTCGAAATCGATCCAGTTGTTGCTCAAATCGACCAAGAGTTTACAAGGCAATTCCAGCAATATTTGGGACTCGCTCCCGATCTTCCCTTAAAAACCTTGGATGAGGCGCGTGAAATTCTTAACGAAATTGAGAAAGCAACTGGAGTGAAACCGGCACTCATTTATGTTGCTTTTGTGCCTGCAACAGTTACACCAGGAACAGCAGCAGATAAAAGTCAACTCCCTTATCCCGCGCCACAATTAGATATTCTTTGGCAATTCAACTCTCAGGGATTAGCCCTAAATCAGCTAGCTCAACTTCCAGCTCAATCGTCAAACAATCCCTTGCCGCAGGATAACGATCAACTCGAACTCGTCATTGTGACAGCTAAAAAGCCACCAATTCGCAGGAGAGTCACAGGGGTAACACGCCGTCAAGTTCTCAAAGTCGCCCAGGAATTTCGCTCAGAAATCACTAAGCCGCTTAAAACAAACCGTTACCTCAATTCTTCCCAACAACTCTATAAGTGGTTGATAGCACCCGTAAAAGCTGATTTAGAAGCTAGCAAGATCGATAATTTGGTTTTCCTTATGGATACAGGGTTGCGGAGTCTTCCGGTTGCTGCCCTCCATGACGGTCAACAATTCCTAGTGGAAAAATACAGCGTCGGACTCATGCCGAGTCTCAGCCTAACCGATACTCGTTACCGGGATATTAAAAAAACCCAAGTCCTGGCAATGGGAGCAGCCAAATTTACTAACCAAAACCCCTTACCCGCCGTGCCCGTGGAATTGTCCATTATCGCCTCTTCCCTATGGTCGGGTAAATCTTTCCTCAACGATGCCTTCACTCTGAAAAATCTTAAGGCGCAGCGTCAGCAAGAACCTTTCGGAATTGTTCACCTAGGCACGCATGGGGAATTTAAGTCAGGGAACCCGAGCAATTCCTATATTCAGCTGTGGGACACCAAGCTGAGATTGGATCAGCTGCGGGAGTTAGGTTGGAATGACCCTCCTGTAGAATTGCTGGTGCTAAGTGCCTGTCGCACAGCCTTGGGAGATGAACAGGCAGAGTTAGGCTTTGCCGGGTTATCAGTGCAGGCAGGCGTTAAGTCAGCTCTAGCGAGTCTCTGGTACGTCAGCGATGAAGGGACTTTGGGGCTGATGACAGAGTTCTACGAACAATTGAAAAAAGCGCCCATCAAGGCGGAGGCGGTGCGTCAGGCACAGGTGGCAATGCTCAAGGGCAAAGTGCGCTTAGAGGAAGGTCAACTCCGCACCCTCAATGGCAGCTTTCCCTTGCCACCCTCAATGGCTGGACTGGGAAATAGAAGCCTTGAGCATCCTTTCTACTGGGCAGCTTTCACGTTGATTGGCAACCCTTGGTAGGAGAAGGCAGGAGGGATGACTGAGAACTGAGGGCTGAGAGGTGAGGACTGAGGACTGAGAGGATGTCTGAGAAGTCAAAGATTATGCCAACCGTCTAAGTTATGCCAATCGTCTAAGCAAGAGACGGATCATGGCAACATAGATGAACGCTTCGGAGGTTTCCAGCAGAATCTCGTAATCTTTACTCAAACGCCGACACCAGTGGAACCAACCGAAGGTACGCTCAACCACCCATCGCTTAGGCAACAGCTCAAAGCCTTGGGCGGTTTGCGAGTGCAACACGAGTTCGAGAATCCAACGATA
>NZ_JAMPJY010000017.1:0-119500 GCF_039961875.1 Trichocoleus sp. ST-U2
CGCCCGTCTGAAGGCGCTCGGATTGAGGACTTTCAACTGTTGGTAGAGCATGAGCAGATTCAGTAACGCTTACCTACTTTTGGCTCATTTTCTTGATTCATGCAAGAGGTCTATTCTTTTGTCATTTGGTTTATTCCTGTTTGTCTTAAATGCAGTTATTTTCGGTTTAGCCGCTTGGTTAGTGACAGGATTTCGGTTACGGTGGGGTTTTTGGAGTGCTTTGCTTGGCTCATTGGCACTGAGTATTGTTAATTCTGTACTTTTCCATCTGCTAGCATCGCTCAGATTGTAAGCGCAGGTTTGTTCTGAGCGGGGAAAGAAAACCGGAAGTAGAGGGTTCAGAGAGTTCGGATTGAGTGAGAGTAACTGTCTATAAGGAGCGGTTTTTCAATTGGTAACGCACTAGCGTCCTAACATTTTCAGCAGACAGTCCTAATTCTTGCGCGATCGCAGCTTCCACCTGACTGAATTCTGTTACTGGAAACTCAAATTCTAACTTTTTGAGTGTCGAATCTGTCGTTTTGACCTGTACTTTGGTAAATCCCTGCTCTTTGTCAATTTCTGCTTTGATGACTAGCAAGGTGACTGAAAGTTGCACTTCCAACTGTGTATCAGCTTGAAGCTTATCAACCGTATCGTAGGAGCGACTTAATGCTTGGTCTGTTACCAGTCCACCCCCAACCCAAAAAATAATTCCTAGCAGGGGTAGAGGTAGCCAAAATTCTAGCCCTAAAAAATGTAATCTTTGTAACCAACGGGGAGAGGACATAGGGAGAGGTGAGGAATTTTAGCTTCACAGCTAATTGAGTTTAAGGGAAAAAAACAATCAAATTCGACATCAAAAGTCAAAATTTAAAAGATAAAAAAAGAGAAGATTCACTTTTGACTCTTGATTTTCTTCGGTACTCGATAAAAATCTGACTGGTGGAAGACGTGCGATCGCTTTAGGCTTCTCTACTATGAGCAGCGCGATCGACGATTCTCCGGAAAAGAGGTTTCACTAAAGCGTCTTATGAGAATTTTACTGGTAGAAGACGACCCCGAACAATTAGAGCCACTAAACGCAGCTTTGTTGCAAGCCGGACATATTGTCGATGGCATTGAGGATGGGGAAACTGCCCAATGGCTGATCTCTCAAAAAGACTATGACTTGTTAATTTTAGACTGGATGTTGCCGACAGTCAGCGGGTTGAGCCTTTGTCGCCAGTATCGACAAGCAGGGAAAACCTCGCCGGTGTTGATGCTGACTGCCAAAGACACGACTGTGGATAAAGTTACGAGTTTGGATGCCGGTGCCGATGATTATCTGGTTAAACCGACTGATATTATCGAACTTTTGGCACGGGTGCGGGCATTGGGAAGGCGATCGCCTCTATGGCAGGGAGATATCCTCCGCATAGAAGATTTACAACTACACTTGAATAGCTTGACTGTTGAACGGGGACAGACAACTATCCAATTGTCCGCCCGCGAGTTTCAGCTATTAGAATACTTCCTGCGCCACCCTCATCAGGTCTTAACCCGCGATCAAATTGAACAAGCCTTGTGGGAGTGGGGTGCAGAACCAGAGAGCAATGCCGTAACTACCCTTGTCCGGAGGCTGCGGCAGCGTTTGCAGTTAGTCGGTGCGGCAGATTGGATTGAAACAGTCTATGGCATGGGATATCGCCTCAATCCTTCGGGAAGTCAAAAGTAAAAAGAGAAGAAATTCAAAATAGAAATGAATCAAAATGACAGAATAAATCTTTCTTTTGCTTTTTGCCTGTCTTGCCCCAAATTCGGGTGTAACTTTGCTTCCCTAAATCTTCAGGCGCTTTTTAACTTTGCCTTTTTCCATGTTTGGTCGTAGCCGTCGCAATCTGGCTCGCTGGTTCACCCTATCAATGGGAAGTATTTTGGTGATTTTTGCAGGAGTCGTCTACTACGTAGAAGTTGCAGACGCGCTCTTAGCATTGGATCGATTACTCTACCAACAAACCAAGGTAATGGCAGCGAGCGTGAATTATGAGCGTCGCAATGGTCAGTGGCAGGTAGAGCTGGACAATGTGCCACTTTTGGGAAATAACCCACAGCCGTTGGATAGTGGGCTGGCGTATGGGCGTTGGTACGATGCCAAAGGGCAATTGGTGCAATTTTTTGGTACGCTTCCCCCAGAGAAGCTGACGGTGACAGATGGATTTCAAACCATCAAAACTGCCAATGGCTCTGCACGTTGGCTGCGTCAGGTAACGCTGCCTGTCTACGAGAAGAGTGTATTAATTGGTTATCTCCAGGTTGCGACTTCCCTGACATCCACTCAAGAGGCTTTGTCTGAATTGCGGCTGGTTCTGACGCTCTTGGTGCCAGTCACCTTGGGGGTAATTAGCCTGACTGGGTGGTTTTTGGGGGGGCTAGCGATGCAACCGATTCGTCATGCTTACGAGCAACTGCATCGCTTCACCGCAGATGCTTCCCATGAATTGCGGACACCATTGGCGGCGATTCTTAGCAATGCACAAGTCGGGTTGCTGTCTGACGATCATTCACAGCAACGGCTTCGGCTAGACAAGATTGTGAATGTTGCTAAGTCAATGAATTCGCTGGTGAGTAATCTGCTGTTTTTGGCTCGGAATGATGGGTCATTATCTCCTGAATCTTTGAGAAAGATTAATCTAACTCTTTTGCTACAGGAGCTAGCAGAGAATTATGCAACGCAAGCAGCCACCAAAAATCTAAATTTTGTTAGTAATCTGCCGACTGAGAGCTTGGAGGTGAAGGCCGATCCAGAGTTGCTCCGTCTGGCGGTGATGAACCTGCTGAGTAATGCTTGCAAATATACCCTGGAGGGCGGTGAAGTTCAACTGCGATTGTTTACGCGATCGCATCTGGCTATTATTCAAGTTTCAGACACTGGGATGGGGATTGCGGCGACTGATTTGCCCCATATTTTTGAACGGTTTTATCGGGTGAATCGCGATCGCTCTCGCACTACAGGGGGTTTTGGTTTGGGATTAGCGATCGCTGAGCAAATCGTCAAAGCTCATGGAGGTGGGATCGAAGTCACCAGTGTAGTCGGTCAAGGATCAACTTTTCAAATTGAGCTGCCACTCCAGTAGCAAAAATAACCTGGCGATTGGAAATCGCGGCTACGCCAACCCCCCTTACCCCCCTTCAAGAAGAAGAGGGGACATAAGTTGCTTCGCTTCTATTCAACCAAGTCCGCCTGCGCGGAATCAATTCAGCCTGCGGAGGCAGGCTTTGTTTGTGTAGCCCCAGACTTCCAGTCTGTGGGGGATTTGCAAATACGGGATGCTCCCACTGTCACTTTCTAGTCACATTTGTTGCCAACACTGAAGATAGCAGGAGCAGAAGGTTATCACTCCTAAATCATTTTTCTTTAGTTTGTTTTCAACACTTTTTTTCATGGAGTTAGTGTAAATCCGATGTTGTTCAGAGGTACTTCTTCTCTACTCTGCCTTGCCGCTCTGGCTGTTGTTTGTAGTGGTTTATCAGCTCAAGCTGAAACTGACGACTTCACCCCTAAGACAGATGCGTTTGCCAGAGTACCTAATCATAATTTTGAATCAAATAAGACTCCAATTCAATCTGACCAAGTTACAACTTTCTTTGTACAAGAACAAGTGAATGTAGCGAATTCAGGTTCACCTGATTCTGTTGTAAAGGTACTGACAGAATCAACAATTCAAGAGCAAGATTTTTCAGAAATAAAATTGCCAACTGCCACTGCATCAGCCGGGGCGAATCAATCTCCATCTAACCTTTCTAGCGAGACAAAGCAGGAAATTCCTGAGAAAACAGCGATCGCAACCTCCGATGCGGTAAACCCAGAGCAGATTGTAGACAAAAGGGTGAAAACGTCTGCGTCGGCTTTGACTGTTGAACCTTCAACACCTCAACTCCCAGAAGCAGCGACGACTGAAACCACAGCGCCGGAAATCGCTCAAGTGGATGTAATACCTGGTAGAGCCACTCGCTCTGGCCCAAGTTATATCGGGGTTGCAGGCAACATTGGATTAGGTGGCGATACGACTTTAAGTGAAGGTGCCTTTGCAGTCATTAGCAAAATTGGACTCACCAGAAATTTATCTGTGCGACCCGCTGCTTTATTTGGCGATAATACAGTTTTTCTGGTTCCACTTACTTACGATTTCCCCTCTCAAGGAGTGGAACAAATCAGATACCGTGTAGCCCCTTATATTGGAGGCGGAGTGGCGATTTCAACGGGTGACGATAGCACTATTGGCGCACTGATTACGGGCGGGGTCGATGTTCCATTATCATCCCAATTCACCGCAACCGCTGGCGTGAATGTCGGTTTTGTTGATGAAACAGAGGTGGGATTATTAATCGGAGTTGGTTACACTTTCTCAGGACTTTAAACCGACTTTGCTTTAATCTTTTCACATCGCAACTCAAAGAAATTACGATCGCAACGGTGAAGGTGCCAGAATGAGCAGACGGGTAAACGACAGTCTCCCAAATCAAGTCTTCGCGGTAAGCAAAACAGCAGCACCCAAGCCAGCGCTGGCTTTCATAGACGCGATCGCCCTAATTGTTGGCATCGTGATTGGTGCCGGAATTTTCGAGACACCGTCCCTAGTCGCTGCTGCTTCTGGGAGTGAAGCGGTTGCACTTTCCCTGTGGATTCTGGGTGGCGGGATGTCCTTAGTCGGCGCATTGTGCTACGCAGAATTGGCAACAGCATATCCCCACGCTGGGGGGAATTACTATTACTTGATGCGTGCTTTCGGCAAAAACACCGCCTTCTTTTTTGCTTGGGCGCGAATGACGGTGATTCAAACAGGTTCGATTGCCCTGTTGGCGTTCGTATTCGGAGACTATGCCTCGCAATTACTGCGCCTTGGGAATTATTCATCCTCACTTTACGCTGGGATTGCGATCGCCCTGTTGACAGGTTTAAATATCATCGGCGTTCAGCAAGGAAAGTGGGCGCAGAATTGGCTAACAGTCGCCAAAGTGGGTGGCTTGCTGTTGGTGGTAATTGGGGGTTTAGCCTTTGCCGTTCCCAGTCTCCCGGAGGTGCCTGCTGCACCAGCAACATCCCAAACAAACTTTGGGATGGCAATGCTTTTCGTGCTGTTGTCCTATGGCGGCTGGAATGAAGCGGCTTATATCTCAGCCGAGTTACGCAACGTCAACCGAAACATGGTGCGATCGCTGCTAGTGAGTATCGGCATCATCACGACAATTTACTTAGCGATAAACTTCGCGTACATCCACGGTTTAGGATTGGCGAACATGGCAGCCTCAGAAGCCGTAGCAGCGGATTTGATGCGTCGTGCAGTTGGCGAACCCGGTGCTTGGTTTATCAGCTTCCTGATTGCCATTTCTACCTTGGGTGCGATCAACGCCACGATTTTCACCGGCGCACGTACCAATTACGCCCTCGGACAAGATTTTTCCTTGTTCAGCTTCCTCGGACGCTGGCACCATCGCGCCAGTACGCCAGCCAATGCCTTGCTAGTGCAGGGTGCGATCGCGTTAGCCCTCGTGTTTCTGGGAACTCTCACCCGCGAAGGCTTTAAAACGATGGTGGACTACACTGCGCCGGTGTTCTGGTTCTTCTTCCTGCTATCGGGTATCTCGCTGTTAGTGTTACGAGTTCGAGAACCGCAAGTAGTGCGACCCTTCCGCGTCCCTCTCTATCCTCTAACGCCCCTACTTTTTTGTGCAATCTGTGCTTATTTACTCTACTCCAGCGTTGCCTATACAGGGGTTGGGGCGCTTGTCGGAGTGGCTGTCGCGATCGCTGGCGCACCGCTATTGCTGTTATCTCGTCGTCGGCAAATTTGAACAAAACGTTAACAACTCAAAAGGAGAAGATGCAATGCAATTACAACAAATTAAGCTGTTGCTGGTTGCTAGTTTGAGTGCGGGTAGCTTCTTGTTCGCAGGCTGCACCCAACAACGCCAGTTTGATGCACAAACTCAACCCGATCTTCAAGCCCAAGCGCCCACCGCACCGACCGCACCGAGTGTTCAAGTCGAAGCACCCGCAACCGACGTTCAAACCCAACAACAGCCAGCGGATGTGCCCTTTGTACCAACCCCCGAAGTCGTCGTCGCCGAAATGCTTAAACAGGGGCAGGTAAAAGGGAACGATGTACTCTACGACCTCGGCAGTGGCGATGGACGAATCGTGATTACCGCTGCAAAACAATTTGGCACTCGCGGAACTGGTGTAGATATCAATCCGCAACTGGTTCAAGAAAGTCGAGAAAATGCCCAAAAAGCGGGTGTAAGCGATCGCGTGCGGTTTTTACAACAAGATTTATTCGCCACTGACCTCAGCGATGCCACGGTGGTAACGCTGTACCTGCTTCCTGAGGTGAACTTGCGGCTGCGACCGAAGCTCCTCAAGGAACTTAAACCAGGCACTCGCATTGTTTCGCACAACTACGACATGGGTGAATGGAAACCTGAGAAAGTAGTGCAGGTAGAAAGTAGCCCCGGTCGCCAGCATACTATTTACTCCTGGGTTGTGCCTGAAACTGTCCCGGATAATTTGAAATAACCGGGATATCCTGTTGCTAGTTCCATCCAGCCGAACTAATCTTGCTGATACTATTTCACCAATAATCTGCAACAGCTCCCTTAACGGCATCTTAAAAGGGAGAAGTTAGCCTCCCTTTTAAGATGCTGTTGGCGAATTCCAAAAAATTAATCTTAGGGGCGCTTATTTAGGGGCGCACCGATAAGCGCCCCTAAGCGATTAAACACTTTCTAAAACAGAATAGGAGTGATGTTATTCTCACCATTTCCAGCGTTCACGAAATTATCCTTAAGCCAGAATAGGTTGGTTTTCCTGCCAGAAAGGCGGCATAGAAAATTTTATGCGATCGCGCCGAAATACTAAAGGTATTGGGGTCAATGCTACGGGGCTGGGTGCCACAGTTACGCGCATCTACATGACTTAGAAGCAAAGGCTGAGGTAGAAAGTTTATATCCCAAGGTTTCGGGCAAGTCCGCCGGAATAAATGGCAGCATCGGTGGCATTTTTGGCATCTGACGAAGCTACTTACATCACAAGCCAAACTCGGTTTTTTGACGGTGGGTTGACGCATTATCCCGCCTTTGGCGAGTCTTAGTCATAAGAAAATAGGAGGTATTCACGATGAATTTCAAAAACATTGTACAGCTATATACAGCCGGAAAAAGGAACTTTAGAAAAGCAGATTTATATAAGGCAAAATTAGCTTTTGTCTGCTTAAATGAAGCAAATTTTAGCAAAGCGAATCTATGTTTGGCGAACTTGAGAGGGTCAGATTTGCGCGGAGTCAATTTCAGCGAAGCAGACTTAACAGGGGCAAACTTACGTCAAGCAGACCTCACTGAAGCTAACTTGGGGGCAGCGAATTTAAGTAAGGTAAATCTTCGGGGAGCAAATCTAACCAGAGCAAATTTGAAAGGGGCAAATTTGGAAGAAGCCGTGTTAGGTGAGGCAAACCTGAACCAAACAAACCTGAGATACGCCAACTTATCTAAAGCCAAGCTAATGGGTGCCATCCTTACTGGAGCAATTTTACTAGGAACAAACCTAAGTAAAGCTATTTTACTCAGGGCAAATTTAACGCAAGCAAGTTTAATTGAAACCAACCTCAGTGAAGCTGTCTTAACTGAAGCCAGAATGCCTGACGGAAAAGTTCACGACTACGCTTAAGTACGCAAGGAAAACCTATATTCCTTGCAAAATCATCAACATACAGCGGTTAGTTGGATCTGGAATTATTTTCAACTGTGGTTGTTTCTAGCTGTTTGGGTGTAAAACTGGCGAAGCAATCAAACAGTAACTCCCGTTTCAGCGAGTTGTACTTGGTTTGACCTTCTTTTCGGATCTGGATTAACCCCGCTTCCGCCAGTGTCTTGGAGTGGTGACAGAAGAGAGCTAAACTAATCCCTAAATAATTGGCTATTTCGCTGCCACTCATTTCCTCGCAAGAAGCTAACATCTCCACAATCCTCAAACGTGTTGGATCGGAGAGAGCTGCAAAGATTTTAGCCCGAAGTTCTATGTCTTGAACGGCAGCTTGAGACGCAGAGGGCAGTTGAACGCTATGGTTGTTATCGATCATGGGAAGTAGGGGTTACTAAAAGAAGCCACGAGAAAGCCCCAACAAGACTCTGCATTACTCCTGATGTCAACGCTAAAAGAAGGTTGAACGACGGTATAGGCGTGTCTGACGTGGATGTATGCCGTTGGCGAAAACTCACCGTCTTACTTCTATTTTACGTCTTGGCGCTCAGTATTGAAATAGTTAAACAACTACTTGACTATTGGGGAAAGATTGTTCTAGTATTTAGTCAAATGGTTGTTTAACTACTAAACCCTTTAGGGGATTGAAACCAGATTGGTAACTTTTAGCAGCGAGTTGAGTGGATGCGATCGCATGAAATGATGCAATGCGCTTTCTGCAACAGCTGCTGATACTCTCCTCACCTTGATCTACAGCCTGAAGGAGGCTGGAAACCATGTCAGACAACGCGAAATATGTCACCTTGACCGAAGACAACTTTGAAACCGAAGTCCTCGCAAGTTCAGTTCCAGTTGTGGTAGATTTCTGGGCGGCTTGGTGTGGTCCTTGCCGGATGCTCAACCCATTAGTTGCAGAATTAGCTGCCAATTTTGAAGGAATTGCTAAGGTTGGCAAGCTGAATATTGACGCCTATGGACACATCGCTACACAATACAACATCCAAGCCGTGCCAACGCTTCTGTTCTTCAAAGATGGTGTGGTGGTGGATCGAACCACTGGCGTAGCTCCTTTGGAAGTGCTGTCTGACAAACTTCAAGCTTTACTTCCACAGAACAACTTAACCACAAAGCCAGTAGCGATTAACTAACTGTCTAGTTTGTTGGCGGTGCGGGTAACTCTTATCCGCACCGCTCATACACTAGCTAGCTAGAGTTCCTGATGTCTGCGTTGTGCAATCAAAAACTGTAATGTCATTCCAATGGAGATTAAGTCAATGAGCGAGAATATCAATCTTTTCTCAACTGTTCAGCTGGGTTCTTTAGAACTTCCCAATCGAATCGTGATGGCTCCCTTAACCCGGATGCGTGCGGGAGCGGGAAATGTTCCTAGAGCGATGAATGCGACTTATTATGCACAACGGGCATCGGCGGGGTTAATTATCGCAGAAGCCACTCAAGTATCGCCTCAAGGACAGGGATATGCGAATACCCCAGGCATTCACTCAGCAGAACAGGTGGCAGGATGGCAACTGGTGACAGATGCAGTTCATGCTCGTGGGGGGCGGATTTTCTTACAGTTGTGGCACGTTGGGCGGATTTCTCACCCCTTACTGCAACCAGGAGGAGAACTGCCAGTAGCGCCCAGCGCGATCGCACCCGAAGGTGAAGCAATGACGAATGAAGGGCCAAAACCCTTCGTCACACCTCGTGCCCTAGAAACTGAAGAAATTCCAGGAATCGTCGAACAATACCGCAAAGGGGCAGAAAATGCCTTAGCTGCTGGATTTGACGGGGTGGAAATTCATAGTGCCAACGGTTATCTACTTGACCAGTTTCTTGAGGATGGGACGAACAAACGCACCGACCAATATGGCGGTTCAATTGAGAACCGCGCCCGACTTTTGATGGAAGTGACTGAAGCAGTCGTCAGTGTTTGGGGTGGACAACGGGTAGGAATTCGCCTCTCCCCAAGCGGTACTTTCAACAGTATGTCCGACTCCAATCCATCTGCTTTGTTCAGTTATGTAGCTGATTCACTCAACCGTTTCAACCTGGCTTATCTCCACATCGTTGAGCCAAGAACCGATGGCAATACTAGCCTCGATAACTCTACAGGAGGCTTGTTTACCGAATACTTCCGTCCTATCTTCAAAGGGACTTTAATCGCCGCAGGAGGATATGACCGCGACTTAGGGAATGCTGTTTTGGCTTCTGGCAATGCAGATTTGGTGGCTTATGGAAGACTGTATATTGCTAATCCAGATTTACCAGAACGTTTTGCACTCAATGCTTCCCTAAATAAGCCTGATCGCTCCACCTTTTATGGTGGCGATGAGAAGGGATATATCGACTATCCAAGCCTTGAATTACAGACGGCTTGAGTTGATTTGTTTCCTCACAGAGAACCTCCTCCCCACCCCCTTTCCTTTAAAGAGCTACGGTCTACACACAAGTGACTTGTTTTGCTCATCAAAGCGCTCCCAGACCTGACAAGAACTATGAAGAAATGAGAGCCATGCTCAAAGCCCCTCTCCGTTCACGGAGAGGGGTTGGGGGTGAGGTTCCTTATTTCTGTCTTTAATTCTCGTTCATAGATTAACCGCATAGAAAGGTTATGAAGGAACTGTCAGCGACACACCATTGTCTTTTGGTGTCATTTGCAGTAAAAAGGGAACCGCTTTTTTAACCCAATCTTTTACTGCTGTGTAAGCAGCCGCTTCTTCTCCAAAACAAACCTCTAACATATCAGTATGAATAATGCCTGGGTTGAGGGGAATCGCCGCCATTCCCGAAGGTAATTCTTGAGCCAATGCCTGAGTTAATCCTTCAATTGCCCACTTAGAAGCACAGTAGGGTGCAAATTCAGGCGAGGTGGAGCGACCCCACCCTGAACTCAAGTTGACAATGATGCCACTTTTCTTTTGAATCATGGCTGGAACAAAGGAGCGGATTACATTCGCGACTCCTTTAATATTGACATCAATGAGTCGAGAAAATTCCGCGCTATCAACTTTCCAAAGCGGGGCGGGTTGATTGATTAATGCGGCATTATTAATTAATAAATCAGGGGATGAGTAGTTATTTAAAAGTTGCTCAGCCCAGGTTTTTACTTGATATTCATCCGCAACATCTACGCTGGAAAAATGATGGGGCGTTCCAAATTTTCGCTCAAGTTTCTGTGTTGCTTCTGTGGAACGGGCGCACCCACAAACTGTATGACCTTGCTCAATAAATTTTTCAGTCATAGCAAGACCGAGACCCCGACTTACCCCTGTAATTACAATCAGTTTTTTCATGAGTTAGACTAATTTAGGATTTTAGATTTGGGATTTTTGAAGGGTCTGGCGGGAAGAAGCCATGAATCGCATTTCTACAACCCAAAATTTAATTGCCAGCTAAGGGTGAATTGTGCCATCAGGCATGATTGCTTTTTGGAGTATCGTCCGCGTCAGGTTAACGCCGGTGAGGTTAGCGCCGGTAAGATTCGCCGCAGTGAGGTTAGCGCCGGTGAGATTAGCACCCCTCAAGTTCGCTTTGTTCAAATTAGCGCCGGAGAGGTTCGATTTGCTGAGGTTAGTCCATCTGAAATCAGCCTGAGTCAGGTTCGCTTCGCTCAAGTTAGACCTAAAGAGATAAGCACCATTGAAGTGAGCCTCGATTAAGTTTGCTTTGTGTAGGTCAGCTTTGTAAAGGTAAGCTCCTAGTAGTTCAGCGTCGTAAAGATTAGCATTACTGAGATCGACGGCTATTAGGTTCGCTGCCATCAAGTTAGCTTCGCTGAGGTTCGTTCTAGCCAGCTTTGCTGCACCGAGATCGGCTTTGTGAAGATTAGCGCTTCTGAGATCGGTGCCGATCAGGTTCGCGTTAGTTAGATTCGCTCTTCTTAGGTTAGCTCCTCTGAGGTCAGCCCCGATCAGGTTCGCATCGCCCAGATCGGCATCGCTGAGGTTGGCTTTGCTGAGGTTCGCAATGCTGAGGTTCGCTTCACTCAGGTTTGCCTCCATTAGGGAAGCGGAGTGGAGATTTGCATCGCTGAGGGTAGCATGGCTGAGGTTAGCGGCGATGAGTAAACTATTGCCCAGATCCGCCCTTCTCAGGTTAGCGCCTGTGAGGATTGCGCCTCTGAGGTTGACCCCTCTGAGGTTTGCTTCGCTCAAATCAGGTTCTATTTGTCGGTTTTTTCTTCTCCACTCAATCCATTTCACTGCACCGTTCTGAAGTAGTGCAAGATGCTCTAGATTTGCCATTTGGATTTCCTTTGCTTAACCCACCAGTGCTAACGCATTGACTTTAATCTGAAGTGGCTTTCTTTGAAAGCAAGCGATCGCCCATTTGTAAAGAGCGATCGCATTCCCCTTCTCTCCCTCGTCATCCCCATCCTTTCGCTATTCTTGACGCCAACTAGCAGGATTTTCACGACCAGGCACGCCTTCTAGCGCCACCAACGCCGCCGCAGAACCCGCCAGAATATCCTGTTCTGCTCCGCCCAAATAGAGGCGTCCGAAGCTTCCCACAGCTTGCACTTCCAAGATGTTAATTGCCGCCGCTTTCTCCGCCGCATTCGCCGCCAGTGCTGCATAAGCAGCAGGTTGAACTTCTAATACATAAAGCGTTTGCCCTGCCAGAAGTAGCTGTCCTCGCCGCGTGCGATTGATCAGCTGCGTTTGGTGAGCATCAATGTTGCGGATAATCTGGCTAGAAACGACGTGCGGCTTGAGACATTCATTTCGATGCACTCCCAGCGCCTCCAAAATGGCTTTACCCGCCGCCCGCGTCTCCCCTTGGCGGCTGGAATGCACTTCTAGTAGTCCGTACAGTCGTTCGACCACCTGCACCCCTGGACGTACAGAGGCAGCTTTGAGGGCAACATCAGTAATCCGGTTAATTTCAATGCCCGGTGAGATTTCAATCCACAGCGACGTATCTCCTGGCAATGGCAAGAACCCTAGTGCTACCGTCCCCATGTAAGCTGCGTGCTGAGGCTGCAAGCTGTCTAGAAATACGTAACTGCGTAGTTCTATGCCCAAGGTAATTAACTCCGGAAGTTAGAAAAAAGGAATCGGGTGCAACATCTGAGTTTACCGCGATCTCAGATCGCCAGAAGCTGCATCTGGTCAGCCGATAAGAGAAGCGATCGCTTCCCGCCGAAGGACTCTCCCATTTAGGGATTTGAAGACTCACGCAACCAGGGTTCTACCTATTTATAGACAATCGGGTTCTACCCCTTTATAGACACAACCACCCAGACTGGCGCGTTAGCTTAATTCACATAAGTTAACAATAAAAGAATACACCTTTAAGTTATGATGCCTAACCTGTTTGAAGCAACCAAAGAATATTGGCGCAAATTAGATCAGTTAGAAGCTGCCTATGAAAAGGGCGAAGTCTCGATTGAAGAGGTAGATGCTAAAGTTCAATTGCTCATGGCTGAACTCGGACGAGAACGCCGTGCAGCGTTTACCTATGTTTTTTATGGCTTGCGCCGTCTTTGGGATGAGCAACGGGAAACCATTGTTGGGGTGGCAATTCTCGGAGTTCTCGCGGTTTTCCTTCAAATTGAATACACCTAAAATTCCTAAATCGGGTCTGATACTCAGGGATGGCGTCGGTTGTTCTAGATGAATCCCGAGCGGGGATTGTAAAGATGACCGACGCTTCGGAAACCTGGAATGTGTTGGGTGTGTCACGTTACAAAAGAGCGATCGCCCAGAGACCAGCTCCCAGAGACCAGCTTAATATTGTAGCCGCCGAGCGATTTTCCTCCGTCTGGGCGCTCATCAACCATAATGTAAAGATTTTTATCTAGCGCGTGTCAGTTGATCAAGTGTCACGTATTAGAGTATTGGCTCGATTGAACAAGCGATATTCTTTAGTTGTGTGAGGAGCAAGTTTAGAAGAAAAAGCGTCTGGGGTCGAAACACGGCAAGACTCCCAGGCGCTTTTTCATATCTGTCAAAATCCTTCAACAACGAACTACAGCCCAGATTCATGGCTTATCTTGTCTCCAGAAACGACACATTTAGACTGATAAGCAGGTAGGCAATACTTTGAGATCGGGAATGGATGGAGCGTTTTACCTCTTCCCAAACCCTCTCCAATCCCCAGAGGAACTGTGAAAATGGCTCTGGCTCCCGTTCCCTGCATGGGAACGGGTTGGGGGTTAGGTTTGTCAGAGCCAAAAAATATTGGACTAGATGATTTATTACATTTTGTTTATTCCGAGATGCAGATACGCTGCTGAGTGATGAGCGTCTAGAGTAACCAGTATCAGCACACTTCTTGAGATTAAGCACTATGACAGACGAGCCACGCCTAGAGGAGCAGGCCCTCTCCCAGGCTGTCGAAATGGGGTTATCTAGCCAGATGGATAGCGTAGAGAACATCAATGTAGATGTCCGAACCGATTTGCTGAAGATGGCTCAAGGAAAGGCTAATTCAGTTTCGGTTGAAGGTCGGGGTCTGGCGATTCAGAAAGATATTCGCGTGCAGGAAATGGAATTGCACGCCGATAATATTGCGATCAATCTCTTTGACGCGATATTCGGTCAGATTAAGCTGAACCATCCGCTAGACGCGACTGCCCGTGTTGTCCTCACCGAACAAGATATCAACCGCGCTTTAAACTCAGACTACATCCGCAGCAAGTTTCAAAGCATGGAGTTGAATGCGGATGGTCAAATCGTGACCTTGGAACCGCAAGAACTGGAAATGCATCTGCCGGGTGAGGGCAAGATGGAATTCAGTGGAAAAATGCTACTGCATGACGTGGATAAGGCTCGACAAGTCGGTTTCGCCGCCGTAGTGCGTCCGCGTACTTCTTCAACGCCAATCTTGTTGGAGGGGTTTAGCTGTAATCCTGGACAAGGCATTTCACTGGAACTCACGATCGCCTTGATGGAGAAGTTAGGAGAACTGGCAAACTTGCCCTATTTTGACCTCCAGGGGATGGCAATCCGCATTAAGGAGATGGATGTACAAGAGGGTAGTTTAACCCTTTATACCGAAGCCTACATCAAGCAAATTCCCGATCAATGATCGAGGATGAAGGGCGCGATAGCGAAGCGCTGCTGCTTTCAGCAGATCGCATCCATCAAGCGGTTCTCCCTTCAACCCATTAGCGTACCGTAGGCTTAGCCCCGACAAAACCGCGATAACCCCAGCTTCTAGGAGGAAACCATGACAGAGTTTCAAGATTTTTTAAAGCACAAATTTGCCTATGTTGCGATTGGAGAATTCAAACCTGGCAAATTTGATGAGGCTGAGCAACTCTATGAAAAAGCTGTCTCAACGTACACGCACGGCTTTAAGGGGTCGTACTTACTGCAAGAACCGGGGACTGACCGAGGAATCGCTATTATTCTTTGGGAGAGTGTCGAAGATATGCAAGCCAATCAAAGCGAGGCATACCAAGCCATCTTAAATCAGATGAATCCTTTGTTTGAGGAAGCGCCGACCACTGCTTTCTATGAAATCGTCAGTGAAATTCAGCCCACAAATGAAAGTGGTGAATCTCCATCCATATAATCAACCCGAAAAAGCGATCGCTCTATCCGGTCGGAGAAATTTGAGTCATTTGATGTCAAAGGCTTTCTCGCGGGCACTCCTGACTCCAATTTGATGGCGAGATCGATGAGGAATCGCACATGACCAATGGTTGAAGCAAGGCCAGCTTCGTTTACAGGACACCCAAACCGGGGGAAGGATTCTTGGGGATGTTGCCAACGCAACCATAGCTTTCCATCAATCACTTTTGTGGTAATTGACCAGCCTTTATATTGGCTGGGAACTTCTTTAACGTCAGTATCAAGGACGTTGGATGTTACTGAGGGTTGGGGTTGACTCGGTGGGATCATCATTAGGGCACGGGAACTTAATGCCCTAAATATCGGTGAAAATACTATGGCGAATCGTGATTCAACCCGCAAGCAAAAGTGATTGTTTAAAAAGATTTAGGTGACAGAACTTTGGAACCCCTCGTGATGCACCTCGGATGGTGAGTGTGAGGTGCATCACATTCGCAAGCAGGAGAGCGGTTTGGTAGAATTCAGCGGGTGGCGTCGCCATGTCAAAATCTACGGCTAGCGATCGCTTGAAACGTGCAAGTATTGAAAAGCGTATCCACGCAACCGGCTCAACACCCCCCGATTTGTTGACGCACCTTACTCAACCCGTACCAGGTTTTTTCGCCCACAATTCCGTCTGCTAATAGACCACTACGCAGTTGAAAGGATCTCACAGCAGCTTCAGTGTGGGGTCCGAAGATTCCATTCACTTCTTCATCAAAATCACCAGATAAAGACAGTACACTCTGAAGCGTGATGACTATCTCACCTTTAGCGCCTCGTTTCAGCACTGGCATATTTACGGGAGCGCCGCTGTAGAGAGCTTGCCAGGTCATTTGACCCACGACGCCATCTTCTTTGAGAAACATCCAATTTTGAAAAACAAGAACGGCAAATTCGACTTCTTCATTAAAGTTTCCGTTGATAGCTCCGTTATAAGCAAACCTTTTAGTTAATAGTTGTTGTAATTCTTTTACTGCGGCTCCAGAGTTCCCTATTTGCAGTACGGGCTTATTGAGTTGAGCTGGTTTGACTGATATTTGAGTTGATTCTTTAGCAAGCATGGCTTAAGTCTCTTGGAATTCCTGTGTTTGACTATTCCAAACTAACCAAAGCGTTCTCCCTTCCACCTCGCACGCTCAGTTCATGCAACTGGATATTTCAATATCCCGCTTGTTGGTCACCCATTAGCAGGAGGTGATAAAAACTACTGAGTGGCTCCTTGATTCGCTCCCAGGAACCAGAGACGGCTTGGTCGAGAAGGTTTGTCCCAACTTAAGTTGGCAGTCTTATGATGGGTTTATGGCGCGTCAAGACATCGACTTGCATCGAGTTGGGAAGTGGGATTTTTGCTTTTTATGATTCGTGGCAGCAGTTTTGGTTATTCTTGTCAGGCGTGACCTATGACAGTAGCAAGAGCAAATCTGCTCTTGAGGTGCGATCGCATCCACAGCTAAACCGATGAAGGTAATTCAGCAAACTTTTACATTACTCACCCTGCGAGAACGCCCAGTTGGCATTTGGATGCTGAGTAGTTTTACCGCTGTTTTAGGGCTTCTCGTTTTTATTTCTTCCAATTGGCCGATTGATTTTTTTGGATTGTTCTGCATTTTTTGCGCTAACTTGATGATGTTTGGAAGTCCGGTGAAGACTTGCCGATTTGATAAACATCTCAATCGAGTAATTCTCAAACAAAAAGGCTGGCTGGGAACTCAAGTAACGGGTTATTCAATTGACAAGATTACGGACGTTCAAGTAGAAGAATCTAACTTAGGAGGAATTCGCTTTTACCGGCTTACGCTGATGCTTTTATCAGGACAGCGATTTTATTTAACTCCGATTCCTAGCACTGACTGGCAATTACAACAAAGTTTGGCTAGCTACATCCAGCAATTTCTCAGCCATTAAAGTGGCGGCAAAAACGCTATGAGCGACTCTTTTGGGTAGACGCGATCGCGTGTCTTCAAAGCGAGGCGTTCGCCTACCGATGACAAGTCTGTGCTATTTACCAATCCACCTCATCCGCATCAATCCGTTGGAGCTGAGAATGATGAGGAAAATCATACCAGCCATCATCGGTTGTGTAGCCTATGCGATCGCTCGCCTCGTATTTCACCACTACCCCTTCCGTACAAAAGTCCAAGCGCCTGACTCGACACCCAACCGGAAACTGCTCAACCAGTTTGGGTGAGATGCAGGGTTTGAGAGCGACCGCGCTAGTGTTCACCATTTTCAGACCTCGGCGCGAAGAGTGCTGCCACGAGCAATGCTAGTTTGAGTGTAGCCCCTTCACTCCACTACTGCTAGTGTTGCTAATTCTAGTAAAGTGTGTTTAACCCTACCAGTGGGGCTGGGATCAACTAAAGGAAAGGTAGAGGATCGTTGCGGGACGCTGATTTCACAAGCTTTTCCGGGGAAAAACGGTATCAAATTAAACAATCTTCACGGTAGGTAATTGGCGATCGCAGCATTGCTATGTAGTTGTCACCCTGATGTCACATTTGCATGAGTAAACTTTATGTAGGCATAGGGTAATTGCTTCTGACATATCCATCAGTTAAAGAACGATGTCCTCTCAGCAGAAGGAATGAGAGGGCATTTTTTTATGGATAGCGATCGCGACTGGGATTGGCAACGATACCCGGGTTGGGAAAGCTAGTCCTCCGCTACCAGACAAGTAAAGCGCTAGACCAGTTGCTCTTTGGCATTCCTGCCCAGTCTCGACTAATTTGGTCGAAGAGTATCATCTGCACCTCTGATAATGGAGGAACTGGTAGTCATAGCCCAAACCGCAAGGAGAGCTAAACATCCAGGCTTCGCTGGTCAAGAAGTGCTGCATTCTGGCAACAAAAACAGGTTGGGACTGGTGTGTATGTTTTACAAAATTCTCGTGGCAATGGATAGCTCTGAAATCGGCAAGCAAGTCTTTGATGAAGCCGTATCCTTAGCGAAAGCGTTCCATGCCAGTCTGATGCTATTGCACGTCCTATCTGCGAATGAAGAGGGTAGTCCGGGGATTCCTGGGATGCCCGGTCTGGATTACTATCCTTGGCGACGCGATGATGTCCCAAGCGACTATCGACAGCAGTGGGATGCATTTGAAAGTCAATACTTGGCGCTACTGCGATCGCGTGCAGATGAAGCAACGAAGGCAGGAATTAGTACCGAATTCACCCAAAGCCTTGGCAGTCGGGGTGAAAACATCTGTGACTTAGCCCAAACTTGGGGTGCCGATCTCATCGTAATGGGGCGTCGGGGTCGTTCTGCAATTGGTGAGTTAGTTCTCGGTAGCGTCAGCAATTACGTCCTCCATCATGCCCCCTGCTCGGTTCTGGTTGTCCATCGTTGAGTTTGTAAATAGCACGGTTTGGTTGTTTTAGAGGAACGAGGGCAAGACGAGCAACAGCGATCGCAGCATTGCTATTTACTTGTCATACCCCTGTCACATTGCCGACTTATGCTTGTTTTTAAGAAGCATGGTGAAAACCCTTCTCACACCCATCAGTTAGACGATGCCCTTTCAGCGGAAGAGATGAGAGGGCATTTTTTTTACTAAGCGATCGCGCAAGTGAATGTCACTCATTTGAGCTACCTCAAATAAGGTTCGCTCAAAAAAGCGACTGGAAACCCACCTTGAACAATCGCTATACATAAATCTATCTACCACTCAAGAACTGCTTACTCATCAGTGAGATTCTGCCTTCTTTATAGAAGGCTTTTTTGTGAAATTGCGATTCATCCCAATGAGCGTAGGGACACGGCATTGCCATTGGGACATGGCAATGCATCTGGATTCATCTTGGCATCTCGTAGCGGCGAGGCATTGGGTAATAATTCCTCCCCGACTAAAAAATTGGCTGAGTTTGTCAGTTCATCTGAAAATGCCCCGGAAACAGCTCAATTTGTAAAGCATAGTGGTAAGAAATCACTGAAATACTTATCTTTTTCGCACAATGATGAGTAAGACACACTGCCGTAGGAATCGGTAAAACCAGAAGCCGGGAAGCGATCGCTGTAAAACCATGCCAACAACGATTGGCTTTCCCCATCAAGGAGGCGGAAATGGCATCCCGTTATGGATTGGTTGATAGGAGTCAATTAAACTGGCTCATTCTTTATCGTCTAGGGATGATCGCCTGTGCGCCACTCGCTGCCGAGTTGATTGGCAGTGCATTTAATATCTGGTACAACCTGACCCAGATTCAATCGCTGCTGACTCCCGCGCAGAATAGAGTCTTTGTCAATACTCTGTTGGTTTACAACGTTGTCGTCTACCCAGTCGCTCTGTCCCTCTGGGTGCAGCTCGTGCTGTCGCTACAGCGACCTTTACAGCAGATCCTGCACCAGCAAACCTTAAGAGCCGAGCATCTGATTAAAGCCAGACAACTCGCGATTAATCTGCCGTGGTGGGGAATGCTTCTGGCGGGAATCGGTTGGCTGTTGTGCATTCCCGTATTTATACTTACCCTGCATTATGCTCCGGGAACGCTCGACCGGCGCGTATTCTTGCACCTGTCGATTTCGGTGATCGTTGCAGCGCTGATTGCTATCCCTCAAGGTTTTTTTATCGTTGAGCTGTTTACCCAGCGACTGTTATACCCGTTGCTGTTTCAAGAAGCTCACCCGGCGGAAACACCGGGGGCTTTCCCCCTCTCGCTGCGGCAACGAGGACTCGTGTGGGCAGTCTCGGCTGGGGTATGCCCGATCGCTTCGCTATTACTTTTAAGCTTGACTTATCGTTCATCCGCAACGCCCGACCCCTGGTTTACCATATCCGTCGGGGTGTTGGGTATGGTCTTCGGGTTTAGCAGTGCTTGGATGGTCGGTCAATTAGTCGTTGAACCCGTAGAAATTCTACAGCAAGCGGCTCGCGCTGTGGCAGCCGGGAACCTTAACATTCACATCAAATTGCTGCGAGCTGACGAATTTGGCCCCTTAATTGATGATTTTAACGACATGATTGAGGAGTTGCGAGACAAACAACGCTTGCAAGAAACCTTTGGTCGTCATGTCGGTCAAACAGCCGCTCAACAGATTCTCCAGCGCGATCCCAGCTTAGGCGGGGTCGAGCAGGAATTAACAATTGTGTTTGCTGACATCCGCAACTTTACAGCCCGATGCGCGGTTTCTTCTCCTCAGCAAGTCGTGACCATGCTGAACTTGTTCCTGACTGAAATGGTAAAAATTGTTGAGCAGGAACATGGGGGGATGGTAAACAAATTCTTAGGGGATGGATTTATGGCGCTGTTTGGCGTCGGAGATGACCCACACAATCATGCTGCCAAGGCTGTTGCAGCGGCTCAAAAAATGCTCCTCAGCCTGCAATCTATTAATAGCGACTTAGCAAAACAGGGACAAGCTCCTTTAGCAATGGGAATTGGCATTCATACGGGATCTGTGGTGTTAGGCAGTATCGGATCGCCCCAGCGATTGGAGTACACTGCGATCGGAGATCCGGTGAACGTCGCCTCGCGGATCGAATCTTTGACCAAAGAACTTGGAAAACCGTTGCTGCTGAGTGCAGCGACTCACAAGCAATTACCCTCGACGATTTCGACTCAAGAATTGCCTCCCCAGCAGGTAAAGGGGCAACCCCACCCGATTATTGTGTATTGCCTAAAGGAATAGTCGGTATTCATGGCGGCAATTCTCATTTGGGTGCAGTACGGTTGAACCCCACCCCTGCCCCTCCCCGTAAACGAGGAGGGGTTCAATATCCCCTCTCCGTCAAGGTCAAGGGGCTGGGGGTAAGGTTCCGAAATTTCTCGCCCTGGTGCGCTCTGTTGGGTAACGGCACCGGAAAAAACTACGATTTTACAAGGGTTTCAGGAGTTGGGTCTGTGAATTAGACATCCACGCTTTAGCTGTTTAATCGGCTGGTTCGTGGTACGGTTTTAGATCCGTTGATGTCTCAAGAGTTTTATACTCCTCCAAATGCATCCACCCAGCCTAAACCCCAAACACTTTCAGGAATTAGCCTTAGACAGCGGTATTGACCGCGATCTGGCTTTACTCAACTTCATCTCATTGGAAGGAGATGCCTTTTATGAGTATTTGTTGATCTCCAATCGCATTCCCCGGACGAATACTGGGATGGTGAGCAGTTGGTGGCTGCATCGCTATGCTCATGGGGCGAAAGGAGGCTGGTGGTGTTCGGGACTCGATCCCCTTAACGATTGGCGGTTGATGGAGTGGGGGTGTTATAAGCCGAACCATCCCAGACCAGATAAAAAGGGTAAACTCATCAAGTACGAGCATCCGCCCTGCACGCCGACACGGATTTTTTGTCTGAGAGTGCCGCTTCATATCTGGCAGCAGACGGCATCCCGCTACGGTGTCCCCATGCCAGAGAAGATTGCGATCGCTCAAACCGGAGAAGCGCTGGGATTTTGGCAGTGGGTGCTAGAGATGAAAATTCCGACGATCCTTTGCGAGGGAGCAAAAAAAGCAGCCGCTTTGTTAACCCAAGGATATGCTGCGATCGCTTTACCGGGCATTACTAGCGGCTACCGCGTCACCAAAGACTTTCAAGGCAATGTTCTTAGCCGACAATTAATTCCAGACCTTCTCGCCTTCACTCGGCTCAAGCGCCCCTTTTTCATTTGCTTTGACTACGAAACTCAACCCAAAACCATTAAGGCAGTCAATCAAGCGCAAACTCAACTAGGCGAACTGTTAGAAGCACAAAATTGCCCGGTCAAAATTATCCGGCTTCCCGGCTTAGAAAAAGGCGTTGATGATTTTATGGTCGCCCAAGGTGCTGCCGCCTTCCAGGCCGTCTATGAAGCCAGCCTCACCTTAGAAACTGACCTTGCCAAAAGCAAACCCCACACCGAGTTAACCTACTCCCCAGCACTCACCCTCAACCGTCGCTACCTGGAAAAATTGCCTTTTCCCACCTCTGGATTAGTTGGAATCAAGTCTGCTAAAGGAACCGGCAAAACTACCGCGCTGGTATCGCTGATCCAAGAAGCGAAAAATAGAGGCGATCGCGTCCTGCTACTCACCCATAGAATCCAACTAGGGCAGTTCTTGTGCGAAAAAATTGGAGTGAACTGGATTAATCACCGCACACTCGAAAAACGGGATAAAAACCCGGATAACTTATTACCCATTGCCCCATCTTTAGGACTCTGTATTGATTCCATTTGGAAGCTGAACCCAGAACATTGGCAAGGCGCGATCGTGATTCTGGATGAAGTTGAGCAATCCTTATGGCATCTCCTCAACAGCGACACTTGTAAAGACAAGCGAATCAAGATATTAAGAGTCTTCCAGCAGCTAATCTCCACCGTGCTGAAAACTGGCGGTTTGGTTATCGCCCAAGATGCTGACTTATCAGACCTTTCCCTAGACTACCTGAAGGGACTCGCAGGAATTAAAATTGAGCCGTGGGTTGTATTAAATGAGTGGAAGCCTGATGGCTGGGATGTCACCTTTCACAACACCCCAAACCCAACCCTGCTAATACAACAGTTGGAACTCGATCTGATAGCCGGGCGGAAGTGTTATGTCACAACCGATAGTCGTTCCGGTCGTTACAGTTCAGAAACCATCGATCGCTACATCAAACAACGTCTAGAACAGTTCCTTCGACAATACCCCAAGACATTAGTAGTTAGTTCCCAAACAACCAGCACTCCCGGTCATGAGGCGGTCAATTTTGTTGAAGCCATCAATCAAAAAGCCTTAGACTATGACGCGGTTTTTGTGACTCCTAGCCTAGGTACGGGAGTCAGCATTGACGTGGAACATTTCGACCGGGTTTATGGAATTTTTCAAGGCGTAATCCCAGACTCGGAAGCACGACAAGCATTAGCCAGAGTTCGTCAGAGCGTGCCGCGAATTGTTTGGTGTGCCAAACGAGGCATTGGCATGATTGGCAGTGGTAGTAAGAATTATCGGGTACTGTCTCACTGGTACCAGGAAAATCAGAAAGAAAACCTAGCTTTGATGAGTCCGCTTCATCCAGTTGATGTTGATTTGCCTTTAGTTTATGACTTAATTCACCTCAGAAGTTGGGCAAAATTTGCAGCTAGAGTAAATGCTTCGATTACCCTTTATCGTCAATCGATGTTAGAAGGATTAATCGCTGAAGGACATCAGGTAAATGTCATGAGCGATGCTCCCCCTCACGAGCGTCTCAGAGAGCTACGGATGGCGCTTTTAGCAGCAGCTCCTCGCGATTGGGAAACTTCTAAGAAGCTGGTTCGAGAAATTGTTAAAATTCAACAAGAATTTGAAGTGCGCCGCAAAAAGACTAAATCTATCAAGCATCAAATTGTCAAAATTCGGAATCAAATTGAATTACAAGCAGCGAGTGCAGTTGCGAATTCTCCAGACATTGAGCGCAGAGAATATGAGCGTCTGTTAACCAAGCGTTCTTTGACAGATGAGGAGCGAAATCAAGTGCAGAAATACATCTTGAAACAGCGCTATGGGGTAGAAGTGACTCCTCAATTAAAGTTACGGGACGATCGGGGATATTATTCACAGTTGTTGGTTCATTACTATTTGACTCACGAAAGCGAGTATTTTCAACTACAAGATCAACAAGAATGGCATCAGCAGTTGGAAAGAGGCGAGGGTAAAGTTTTCCTGCCAGATTTGAATACTTACACTTTGAAAATAGAGGCACTTAGAGCATTAGGAGTGCTGCAATTTATCCATTCGGAGCGTGAATTTAAAGAAACTGATTTAGACTTAGTTGAACTCAAAGCGACTGCACTCCGGTGTAGCAAACACATTAAACGTGCTATCGGAATCAGCATTCCGATGGAAACCGAAAAAGAGCGCCTAAGTTGCATAAAAGTGCTTAGCAAGGTTTTGAATTTACTCGGATTAAAGCTAAGGTCATTTAAAAGAAAAGAGAATGGATATAAAAATCCATTAAAAGTTTATAAAATTGACTCAAAAACTCTTGATGATGGCAGGAACGAAATCTTTGAAGCGTGGCGTTACAGGGAAGGCTTGATAGAGGAGAGTGTTTCCAACCAGAGAGTTTTCACCCTGAAATCTGAAAGATGTACTACCCCATACAAACCAGCGCTATTTCATTCCCAGGGATAAACGGATGAACGGGGAGCAACACCGATGCAACAACCAGCAATTTTAAGAGTTTTTGTATTTAAAGTTACAAATTTAGTTCATACAGAATTCAGCCTTAAGTGCAAGTAAGACATTCTATAGGGATGAAGCTGTAAGTTAAAGGCTGCCCTTAAATGTAAAACAGGGAACAAACGACAGGGAATATTACCTGTAGGGAATTCCAACCACTAGACACAGCGATCGCAATCGGGTCAATAGCCAAACCCGGCTTTAGCTGAGCAAGCTCCCTAAGCAGTCTTTCTTTACGCTGCTAGGTGCTTAGGCTTACTTAGGCTAACGCAGGGATGAGTGCGATTGTTTCACAAAGCCGCTTGCGCGATCGCATTTACATACATCTAACCAGAATTTAGAAATAGGCACGTATGACAATAAGCATAATCGTTCATGGTGGAGCAAAAACCATTACAGAGGGCAAGGTTGAAGCGAACCATGCAGGCTGCTTGGCAGCTGTAGAAGCAGGTTGGACAGTGCTTCGCAGTGGAGGCAGTGCTGGAGAAGCCGTAGAAGCAGCCATCCGGGTTCTCGAAGCCGACCAGACATTTAACGCCGGATTTGGTGCGACTCTCAACAGTGAAGGTGAGGTAGAGCTAGACGCGGCGATGATGGAGGGCGATCGATTGGGTTGGGGAGCGGTAGCAGCAGTTCAAGGAGTGCGTCATCCAATCTCGGTGGCACACAAGATTATGGATGAAAAAGCCCGGTTCCTAGTAGCGCGGAGCGGCGAACGCTTCGCTGCTGAACACGAGATGGAGATGTGTGCAAAAGAAGACCTGATCAGTGAGGAGCAGCGACAGGAGTGGGAAGAGGAGCAAGAAGTTATCGATCGCCCCAACACCGTCGGTTGTGTGGCTCTAGATGCTAACGGCACCATAGTTGCCGGAACCTCCACTGGGGGCACTACAGGTCAACCACAAGGTCGCGTTGGCGACACAGCCCTGGTTGGTTGCGGCTTATACGCTGATAACCACTTGGGCGGTTGCTCAACGACGGGTGATGGCGAGTCAATTATCCCAGTGGTTCTTGCCAAGACAGCGATTGATTTTTTGGCTGGAGACACCCATCCAGAGGAAGCCGCACAGAAGGCGATTGACACTCTTGTCTCTAAAGTTGAAGGAGAGGCTGGCTGCATCCTGATAGACCGTCAGGGACGTATTGGGTGGTCGTATAACTCGTCTGACATGGCGGTAGCTTATATGACCGCAGAAATGGACAAACCAGTGGCGTTTATCAAGAAAGAAGAAGAAAACAACTCAAAAGTAGCATCCTTTGAGTCAGGTACACAACAGCTGCCGACGCCTCAATTACCAGCCGCATAATCGAGTTGGCTACCCATTTAAGACGGGATGGAACCCCACCCCAACCTTTGCCCAACCTTTGTAAGGTGCTAGCAGTTCAGATACCCGACTTCTTGGAGAAGTCGGGTATCTCGTATTCAGTTCAGCTCAGATTGAGGCGGTGATGCAAGTAGCTAGAAAAGCCCAAATTGCTGAATAATAACAATTCATTCATTCTCTAACTAAAAGTTGTGTGGGCATTTTATCAGCTTTGCTTATCTTCCCATTTCTCCTGAAGTGAATACTCCCTAGGAAGATGATAGAAAAATTGGTTTATTGAGAGAATACTGATTGTTTGCTGTGCAGCCTGCTTTTGCTTCATAGGGGTAATTTTTTATGAACTCAACATACGACTTTCAATACTTTCAGGGGAATTCTCTTTCCGATCTGTTTGCTCAAGACATCACAGATGGGCGGTATGCATTTATCCTAAATTACCCGGCGACTGCGACTTGGGCTGCTTACCCTAACAATAAAAAATACTATATTCAAGACGGTAGTAGTGAAGCCACCAAAACTTCCTTCGATAAAATTTGCCAGAAGGAACCTTGGAAAAATCTAGCGGTGTTAGGCGATCTCCTTCCAGGAGTTATCATCAGTTCGCCAGAAGACGCGCTGATTAACTATTGGCGGGAACATTTTGGTTTCAGCTACAAAAACATAGAGAGGATAGACTGCTCAACTTATCTGGATGAACTCAGCCAGATAGATACTCCGGAAGAATCTCAAAGCGATCGCTTTGACAAACTCATCACTCTATTTCCCTTCGATCATCTCAAACCAGAAAAACACGCTGTTCATCCGGATACTCACTACCGCTTGCTTAGCAAAGTAGCGCTAGCCGATCTGGGGATACAATGTCCAAAATATAAAACCTACAATCTGCACCAAATTAGCCTGGAAGACATTCAGCTACCACAATTCCCATACTTGATCAAAACCTCCCACGGACTCTCAGGCGAAGGTACTTATATTATCAAAAGCGCCAGCGAGTTAAACTACTGCTTGCATGAATTAAGGAAATACCTAGAGATTAAGTTCGTGGATACGATTATTGTTTCGGAATTTGTCAAGAATGAAGTGCAGAACTACTGCGTGCAGTTCTATGTCAGCAAGACAGGAGAGATTACGCTGATTGGCACTACAACCCAACTTGTCACTCCAGAAGGCAATTATTTAGGAGGACTCATTCACTACCGAGAAACCGACATGAGCAAGTTCTTTGAGATGATTGCTGCGGTTGGTAAGTATGCTCATCAACAGGGGTATTTCGGCGTGATTGGCTTTGATGTATTGGAAGATAAAGACGGACAACTCTATGCAATCGATGCCAATTTTCGAGTGAATGGATCGACTCCACTCTGCTTACAGCGTCATACTTTGCTGGGACTGGGAAAAGAAGTCGCTAAGTATTCTAGCGATTATCGGATGGATGGGACATTAGAGTCCATTCTTGCCACGTTGAAACCAGAATTGGAGCGTAAAGATTTTACGATATTGTCAGCTTTGGAGAAGGTTAAATACGGGAAAATCTACACCGAAATTTACGGAATTGTTGCTGGAGAAACGACCGAAGAAATGCAACAGATCGAGCAGAGTTTACAACATAAAGGATTACACATACTCAGTTAGAGGTTACTGGAGAGCTGATTTAAATACCGGGTATTAACTGTTGAATCTTTGTCAATAGTTATACTCTATGTATTCAGAACCCCGACTTCTTAGAGAAGTCGGGGTTCTGACGTTCACGAATCAGTAGGACTGCTTCATATATAAGGTCTGCCTAGTAGCAATAATGACTGTTCTCAATACTGACTCGCTCAAACTTCTACGTTTCAGCTTCATTTTTATTAGATTTTGCTGATTGCAATACTATCCAACCAGCACTAGCGATTAAGGAACTAATCACTAAAAAGCCAATATCATAAGCTAACGTATGCGAACCCGGTCTGACATGATGAATGCCTAAAATCTGATGATCGATAACTCCTTCAATAAGATTGAACGCTCCAAATCCTAGTAATAGTGAACCAATAAAGGTTGGTGCCGACAAAGAATGACTTTGTTTTGCGGCTCGCCAAAACAGAAAAAGCCCAATTAATGTTAATAGCCAATCAAACAGATGAAACAACCCATCGCCAAGAGTATTTAGTTCCAAACCGGCAACGGTAGCATCAGTTTTAACACTAGAAAACATATGATGCCATTGTAATAATTGATGAATGACAATCCCATCAAAAAATCCAGCCTGACTCATTCCTAACACAATACCAGCCCCAATCAGAGGGCGGCGATCGCGCTGATGGATGGAAGAATTTTCTTGGCTACTCGCCTGGGATGTAGTTTGGTTTGAAGTCATGGGAATACCTCTGTAACAACCTCAGCGCGTATATCACTCGCAACGAAAACGAATTCTTGAGTGCGGTTCGTTATGGACGACGGGGAGAAGAATTTGACTCCCAGAAAATAAACGGAAGCGGAAACAGACCTATCTTCAGGATTAGGCTGCTTCAATTGTTTCGCTTCCTCTCAGAAATTACATCTAACTCCTAGAGGATTGACGATTGTTTTTTGGTATACAAGCTAGGCGAATTCCCTGGCGTTAAACAGCGATCGCATTTTAGGCTATTGGCAAAATCCACACTAGAAAGTATTCGGTTGCGTCCTCCACTGCTGAAGTCAGCTTGTTAGCCTAGAGAAGCGACAAATCGCCAGCATCTTTACTGAAAACTAGAACCAATAATTGTTGAAGTTGGTTTTAATCAGGTAAAAATAGCACTCTTCGGATCTTTCAAGAAAGAACCAAGAAAGAACAGAATTTTATCAACAGGATTTGAGACCTGATTTTTGTCATGGCTGTACTCACAACATCTATTCAGAACACTCATCCGATTACAGAACTCTATGTGTTTGGCGACAGCCTTTCGGATGCGGGGACGGTGTTCCGAGCGACGGGAGGAATGTATCCACCCAACCCACCTTACTTTCAGGGACGTTACTCAAATGGTCGGGTTTGGGTTGAGTATCTTGCCCTTCGCCTGCATCTCGACTCTAATCAAACCAAAAATTTTGCTTACGGAGGAGCAACTTCTGGAAACGATCGCAACAGTTTTGTCCCTGGTTTGCTAGCCCAAGTGCAATCGTTTATCCAAACACATCAACCGCTGAATTCAGAGGCACTGTATGTGCTATGGGCGGGGGGAAATGATTATTTACAGGGAGTCAGCAACGCCACAATTCCTGTTGAAAATATCACTAAAGCGATCGCTTCTCTGGCTGATAAGGGTGCTAAAAAGCTCCTGGTGGTAAACTTACCCGATTTGGGACAGTTGCCGACTACCCGAACCAGTGCAAATGCTGCCAGACTCAGTGCATTAACCCAAGCCCATAATCAAGGTTTGAGGCGATCGCTTAAGGTAGCTCAGCAGCATTCTGACCTTCAGATTGCGACTCTAGATGCCAATCGGCTGTATCGAGAAGCGATCGCGAATCCGGCAGCGTTTGGCTTTACTAATGTCCTCAATGCCTGTTTGGCTGGCGCTGGGACTTCTGGCAGTCCAGACCAGTTTTTGTTCTGGGATGGCATTCATCCAACAACAGCGACTCATCGCATTTTAGGGGAAACTGCCTTTGCCGCGATTCAAGAAGCAGGGATGCTCAATTCTCCTTCGGTGCTGTTTGGGTAAACCACTCCATTGAAGCTTGAGCGATCGCTCCTGGAACCGTGTGGGGTCCATTGAACTCGTGGTACTGCACGTCATAGCTTGCCCGTTGTAACTGCGGCACAATCCGGCGACTGCATCGCTCAATCGGCAACACCGTGTCCCCCTTCCCGTGAGAAATGAATACCTGCGGCTTCCCTTCCTGTCCGGCAGGAGCCATGAATCCCGGGGAGAAGGCAATGACATGACTAAATAGGTCGCCATTGGTAATGCCCACTGAAAGGGCGTAGGAAGCCCCATCAGAGAAACCCGCGATCGCTACCTGATTTGGAGCGATCGCGTAACGGCTGAAGGTTTGTGCCAGCGCCCGGTCAATAAAAGTAATATCGGCACCGTACCCACTCCGAATCACGTCCCAAGTTTGTCGGCGCGAGTCTACTGCCAACAAAATTGTCTGGAAGGGATCTGCCAGATGGCGGACGATATTCAGCGCCCCTTCTGAATCGCCTCCTGCCCCATGCAACATCAACACCAGTGGCGCGGGGCGGTCTGCCCGATAGCTTTTGGGTACATAGATGAAACCATCCCGCTGTCCGTCCAGGCCTAGGGGATGCAATCCGGGAGTTGCGGTTGCGGTGGGGCGAGTTGGACGGGATAATAATCGTCCGTCTGTAGCGGAAGAATCAGCTTGCTTTGAACTTTCCATTGTCAATAAATTCTGTTGCAAACAACTAGAGAGTTGAGAGACCGCGAACGGTAAGATCGTGCCTGCTACCCCAAGCCGGAGTAGTTGTCGCCGTGTCCAATAAGCAGGAAAGCTTTTGTATTGCCTCATAGCGATCGCGCAGCGTCCCCGGCTCGCTAGTCATCCGTGAGAGCTATCCCTTCACGCTAGGATTTTTAACGGTTTCCTGCCTGAATCTTTGGGAAGATTCAGACTGATTTAATCGCTGGGTTTTATCAGCCTGTTAACTCTAGAAAAGGATAAAACCGTTATTAATTGGAACGTCGATCCCATCAGAGGGATATAGAGCGTTAAATTCTGTAAAACATCAAGATACAGATGTATTCAGAGGAGCTATATGCTTTTGGGAGCGATCGTCTGGTGAGAAAAAATATAGTTTCGCTACTGGCTGTGTTGGTGGGGCTTTCCTATGCATGGCTCGGCATCTTCACGTCTCTGAACTCTTATTTTTTCAACTATCGGGCAATGACCATTCCTGGGTGGTTTAGGTTAGGGGCAACTATCGCTCTTGGGCTATATCTTCTGGGTGTCTATACGACGGCTCTGGCGTTTCAACAGATTTCAACCCGAAAATCGGCAATTGAGCCATCGTTTTTAGTGTTGGGTTGCATCATCGGTTTGCTGGTTGGCAGTTTACCCTTTTTCCTGAATTTCCTAACCCCAATCCCGTACCTGCTTTATTCTCCATATATTATTTTGCCTATTTCACTTTTGCTATCTTTTTTAGGAATTCGGATTGCTTGTAGATATGAACGAAGTAAATCTAATTCCACGCTAAGAGTTTTAGTGTTTAGAGCCTTAATTCCGTGCGCGATCGCCTTAACCTTAATCTGGCTTCACAACGGCAGTTTTCCCAGTGTCAAGGCTCCTGCTGAAGTTCGGCAGGAATGGGCGTACATACAATTTGGGGATTACAAGGAAGTGGTGAACTCAATCAAAACTTGTCAGCCCATTCTAGAACGAGTAGGCAGCGTGAAAGTTGTGGCACCGACCCAAGGTAGAAACTATATTATTTCCGATCCAGGGAGTTCCGGTCATCAGGGGGAATTGACTTTAGAAGTAATCGGAGACCAAGGTGCAGGTGTCGCTAACTTTAACTTCCATATCGTTACTTCGGTTTCACAGGTTCGATTTACCAATCGGGGGAAAACAGAAACAATCGTCTGTCGAAGGTAGGGGGAAATCTGATTTTTTCTGCCCCCAACTCGATCGTCCCTGCAAAAGCGATCGCCTCTGCAAAATTGCTTCACCGACGGCTCCCAAGCAAGCGGCATAACGATTTATTCAACTGTTACTTAGCTGTAGAAACGCGTCTATGCGATAGTTATATCGCACCCAACCCAGCACGCGATAGCGAAGGCGCTGACTTGTCAGTTCGCGCTTGCAAAGAGGATTAAAAATTAGAGCGACGTTTAGACTGATTTAGAAAATCCTTTAAGGTAAACCAGAGAGATAAACTTCCTAACATTATCAAACTAGCTCCGAGCGGATAGACGTACCAACGATTATCCTGCTCAACTTTTAGAGACTTAGCTTTTGAATCTTGGACAAATGCATTGATCTGGGAGGTTTTGTTCTCTGTAAAACTAAAACCGTTATTCATTGGAAAGTAGAGTTTCCCGTCAGATGTTTGCAAGACAAGCTGAGTTGATTTTCCATGTTTCTGAACGTTTGCTTTCTCTAATCGATCGAGTGGAAAGGGAGTCACGGTTTTCCCTCGCAAACTCGACACCACGAGTTTACACATACCTAACGATTGGCGACGTTCGCATTCTAAGGTTGCCAGTTGAGGATTCAGCAAAAACATTCCACCCCGGATAACCATAAAAACGCCTAGAACCGTTATCCAGAAGGGTTCTTTCAGATATACGGAAACGCCCTGAAGTTCAAATGAGGTATATCGCCGCCCTGCTTTTTTGGAATTTTTGTCAGTTCCCATGCTTGTCCTCTCCTGTAGGGCATTGAACAAGATAAGTGCCACTTAGATGAGATACAAGCCCATGCATCCTGACTCCGGTTAGCTCGATAAAACCGTCTAAGCCGTAGTTATCTGGCACCCGACCAAAAACGCGATCGCAATAACTTCTGGTTGATGAAGATAGTTAACCCAACGGAGCAAGTAAACTCAAGAGGCAGTTAAGGTTAAGCGCATACAGTTACAGACTGTTCGCGCATTTGCTTGATTTGATGTCATCACTGAAGGAGACTACGATGACTTCGACCACCCTAAAGCCTAATTTAACCGTTCCCGGCCCCCGTCCAGGACCCATTCTCGGACGTGCTACCCATATTTATCGCTTCGCATCCGACTCGATCGGCTATACCCGCGACCTTTTCCAAACCTATGGCTCAGTTGTCTCCCTGACTTATGGAGGGGGCACAAATCTTTATTCACCGCTCCCCAATTGTCCTGGTACTGTATTTGTCTATGGCCCGGAACTCGTGCGCCAAGTGACGACCCAGCACGAGATTTATTATAAGCATCCCTTATCCGGAAAATTGTACCGCAGGCGGGAAGCCTCGGCGCGGACAGAACCCCTGAAGCACTTTGCTGTGGGACTCTTTGGCATCAATAGCGATCGCCATCGGCAAGCTCGTCAACTCCTCATGCCCGCCTTTCACAAACAGCGCATCGAGTCCTACCGCAACGATATCGTTACCATCACCCAATCGGTACTCGATCAAATCCGGGTTGGGGAGCAAAGTGACATTGACCAGATTATGCGACTGCTGACAATGCGAGTGGCGACAAAGACACTGTTCGGTGCTGATGTTGGCGAGATGGGCGGCATTACCGGGAAACTTTTTCAGGATACTGTAGGTTTGCTGGGAACGCCCATGATGGCACTATTCCCTGTGGACTTACCAGGATTGCCCTACCATCGCTTTCTGAATCTAATCGCCCAACTTGACGACGAGATGCGATCGCTGATTGCAACTAAAAGGGCAAAGGGCACTGACGATGGAGATGTGCTGTCGATGCTGATCCAAGCTCGTGACGCCGAAACTGGCCTCGCTCTGAGCGATGATGAATTGCTGGGACATACTGGGGTATTCTTTTTAGCCGGACACGAAACCAGTTCCAATGCACTTACCTGGACGCTGTTCCTCCTCTCGCAACATCCGCAGATTTTTGCCGATCTCCTCGACGAACTCGAAAGCGTGCTGCATGGTGAAGCGCCGACAGTCGAGCAATTGCAACAGTTGCCGTTATTAGAGCGAGTTATCAAAGAGAGTATGCGTGTATTGCCGCCAGTCCCCTGGAATGGGCGCGTCACCGCGCAACCGACTGAACTCGGTGGTTATGCCTTGCCTTCGGGAACGGAGGTATTTGTCAGTATTTACCAGACTCACCAGATGCCCGAACTTTATCCAGAACCGGCGGTTTTTAATCCGCACCGTTGGGAAGGATTTGAACCCACTATTTTTGAATACAATCCCTTCAGCGCTGGCCCCCGGATGTGCATCGGTGCAGCCTTTGCCATGATGGAAATCAAAATAGTGCTGGCAATGCTTTTACAACGCTACCGCCTGCAATGCATTCCCCATCTGAAGGTAGACCGTTTTGGGGTGATTGTCATGGCACCGAAATATGGGATGCCAACGATCGTCCATCAGCAAGATCGTCAGTTTAGCCAGGGAGTGGGTGGCGTGCGCGGTAACGTGCGAGAGATGGTGAAATTGCCTGAATAATCCGGTACGAGTAGGGGCGACGCATTCGGACAAAAAATCTTGGGCGATAGACACTCGGAACCCCACCCCTGCCCCTCCCCGTGAACGGGGAGGGGTTCAATATTTCCTCTCTCCGTTCACGGAGAGGGGTTAGGGGTGAGGTTCGGGACTGCATCCAATAGAGAATTGCGGCTATTTGAGACGGCAAACCAGGTTATTTCCTCTGTAGCGTTGTTTCCTCTGAAGTTCCCCGGAAGTGGGAAAATGAGACAAATGGCGCTTAGTGACAAAATTGCAAGGAAAGAGGGAAATGCTAAAACGGATTGCCGCACTACTACTGGTGGTATTAAGCGTAAGCTTGCAAAGTTGCACTGTCGCTAGTGCCACCAGTGGCTTAAAAAGCTATGTAGATAGCACCGACGGTTATCAGTTCCTATATCCCAACGGCTGGCTTCCAGTCGAGGTGAAGGGTGGAGCCGATGTGGTGTTCCACGATATCATTGAGCCTTCTGAAAATGTGTCAGTCGTCATTAACCCGGTTGGGGCAGAGAAAAGCCTCGCTGAGTTGGGGACACCGACGGAAGTGGGATACAAATTATCAAAAAGCGCGATCGCACCCCCAGGATCGGGACGCGAGGCAGAATTAGTGAACGCTGAAAAGCTGGAATCTAACTCTAAGACTTATTACATACTGGAATACACCGTCAAACTCCCCAATCAGCAACGCCATAATCTTGCCTCTATCGCCGTCAGTCGCGGTAAACTTGTCACCTTCAACGCTTCTACCACAGAAAAACGCTGGGAAAAGTTGAAGCCATTGTTAGAGCAAGTCGTTAGTTCATTTTCCGTCTATTGATAGCGATCGGCTGATGGCTAATGGCTCATAAAAGTGATGAGAGTGATAAGAGTTGAGGCAAAAAGAGAATTATTTAATTCAAAACTCAACACTTAAAACTTGTTGACAATTAGCAATTCGCCACTGACAACAGAACGATGACCCTTCCCACTTTAGTCTTAGCCTCCGCTTCTCCAGCCCGCCGTCGCCTGTTGCAAAGTGCCGGAATCGAGCCGGTGGTTTGCCCTAGTGATTTTGATGAGTCCCAAGTCTCAACTAGCGTTGCATCCGAATTGGTGCAAACTCTGGCGTTGCGGAAAGCGGAAACGGTTGCGAATCAATTTCCAGATGCTTTGATATTGGGATGCGATTCGGTGTTGCTGGTTAACGGTGAGATTCATGGGAAACCAGCAGATGCAGCACAAGCGATCGCCCGTTGGCAAAAAATGCGCTCCCAAATCGGCGAACTCTATACGGGTCATGCTTTAATTGACCAGCAGCAAGACAAAACCGTGGTACGATGCGGCATCACAAAAGTTTATTTTGCCGATGCTAGCGATCGCCAGATTGAAGCCTACGTCGCCACTGGCGAACCCCTCAAATGTGCTGGCTGCTTTGCCCTGGAAGGGAGAGGGGGACTATTTGTAGACAAACTGGAAGGTTGCCATACGAATGTCATTGGTCTGAGCTTGCCACTACTTCGCCAGATGTTCGGTGAACTGGGATATGATGTCACCGACTTTTGGCAGGATAAAAAATGAAAGAAGTTTGTTGTCCATTGCTACTAGCAAATAACAACTGATAATTGATTTGTGCCTTTTTCTTAAATTGATCCGGAATTTGTTAAGGTTCCTAGATTTTTGATTGAGGCAAAGGATCTGCGTGTCTAATATTGGCTAAGGCAAAGCTTTTGGAGGGCTTTTGTTCATGGGAGTAAGTAACGAGTTTAAAGCACAACTCAAGGCTGGCAAAATTTTTGAGGCGCTCACCTTGGCACTCAGCGAAGCCATCGAGTTAGAAATCACCACCTGGGTTTCATCGGCTGACTCAGACGCCTCGCCTGGGGTGAGGACAGACCAATCTTTATCCGGTCAACCTTTACCCGGTCACTGTATGCGAACCCGCATCAATATTGTGGATGGTGATATAGAAAATGAAGTCGGCAGCGAATTTCTGAATAGCGGCCCCTACAACGAACTGCGGGAATTTCACCTCCAGCAAGTTCACGAAGGTCGGGAAATTATTCAGGAAAACCTGGCAAACTTGCAACAGCTGTTTACAGTTTTAACGAACACGCTGTCTGAGATACCAGGATCGCGATCGCGTTCAAATCCACAGCAAGTTTTACCTCCTATCGATTCAGATAATCCTTAAGAGTCAGAACACTTGAGAGCCAAAATAAATGCAAGTCAAAGGTTAAGCTTCTCTTCAGGACTGAGTTTTGAGTGTTGAGTATACCCCAGACTTAAAAATAGGGGCTTGAAATCAGGACGCTTTATTCCTTGGGGCTACATCAACTTGAAACAAACTGCGCCTCTAATTTCCGTTTTGAAAAGGCTTGTACCCTAGTTACTTTAAACCTCAGTCCTCAGTCCTCAGTCCTCAGTCCTCAAACCTCAGTCCTCAGTCCTCAAACCTCAGTCCTCAGTCCTCAAACCTCAGTCCTCAGTCCTCAGTCCTCTTTCTATTGACAACTCACAATTGGCTGGAAATTTGGTTATGGCGGCAAGCGATAAATTCAAACAACAACTCAAAGCTGGCAAAATTGTTGAGGCACTTTCTACGGCACTCAGTGAGACGATTGAGTTAGAAATCACCACCTGGGTTAGCTCTGCCGACGTAGATGACAGGACAAGCGAAGAACAGCCTCAACCAGGTTCTCGGATGCAGACTCGGATTAATATCGTTGAGGGCGACATCACCAACGAGATTGGCGATCGCTTTCTCAACAGTGGCCCCTATAGCGAACTGCGACAATTCCATCTAGAGCAAGTTCAGCAAAGCCGCGTGATTATCAACGACAATCTCAAGAGTTTGCAAAAGTTATTTGGGATGTTGGTAAGAGTCGGGTACCAGAATCCTAAAGCTGCCCCGATTCCTCCAGACAAGTCTAGAGTTGATCCTCGCCTACCACCAGACGAAACCGCAGCTTCTATCGTGACGATTGAGCCTGAAGTGTCGCTTTTTGAGGGGTCGCCAACAGATGCGATCGCATTTGACCCCCGCGTGGAGATTGACACCGTTCCTGCCATTGCACCCACACCATCCGTCACACCCGATTTCCTGCCCCCAGCGACCCCAGAAACCGCTGTAGAGCCAGCCGTGAGTGCCCAGGAATGGGAAGAAGCCGTCATCCAGGAACCACCGTTTCAGCCAGGGTGGACGCCGGAATTCGGCTCGGCGCTTCCCCCGGATTTCCTGCCCCCAGTGACCCCAGAAACCTCTGTAGAGCCAGCCGTGAGTGCCCAGGAATGGGAAGAAGCGGTCATCCAGGAACCGCCGTTTGAGCCAGGGTGGACGCCGGAATTCGGCTCGGCGCTTCCCCCGGATTTCCTGCCCCCAGTGACCCCAGAAACCTCTGTAGAGCCAGCCGTGAGTGCCCAGGAGCGGGAAGAAGCCGTCATCCAGGAACCGCCGTTTGAGCCAGGGTGGACGCCGGAATTCGGCTCGGCGGTAAACTGGGGAACCGAGGAGGAGTGGGAAGAAGTGGAAGTGGAGGAGGAGCCGACACACCCCTTCTCAGCGAGGTTTGCGCCTGTTGAAGATGAGGACTGGAATGACAATGACGATGGCTGGGAAGAAGATGAGGAGCCGTCAACGACGCCTGATCCCAGCAATCCTAGCGGCATTTCAGATCCCATAGCGGTTTTGTTTGGAGACACTCCCGTGGAGCCTTCCCAGCCTTCTCCACCGATGTCAGATACGCGATCGCCCGTCAACATTGAAGAGGCTTTATTTTCACAAACACCGCCTTCACAAACACCGCCAAAGCCGTTTGATGAGTTTGATGAATTTGAAGAAGATGAAGACGAATTTGACAATCCATCGCCTCCACCACCCTCCAAATAATCATTAAAACCAAACTGGATTCATACAACGATGGTCAACACACCAGATACCAACAGCAACGAGATTAATCCCAACCTGCGGAAAAATTTTAACAACTTTTTGCAGTCTCTGACCGATGTGCTAATCGACATCACGGCTCTCGAAGTAAATACAATGGTCGTGGATCATATTAGCGGGACTAAGTTTATTCCTTGGGAAGCGTATCGAGATATTTACCCAATTTCCACAACCTATTTGGAAAGGGCAGGAATCCATCCATCTCTATGGTCTCGGTATCTGAGTCTGCGTAAACAAATCGAGACAGAGTATTGCCTATATTGCCTTGAGGAGAAACTTTTAGAACAGGATGCTTCACAGCTCAGGGAATATGTCCGAGTTCTCAGCGATCCCACAGCAGAACTGGATATTCAAAAAACAAAATTGCCTAACCCACTGAGTCCTTCTGCGAATCCGGCTGTTGAGATTAACAAGATTCAAAACTTACTCGACGACAGTAGATTTTTACGGAGCTTGCGGAAGGTTGATGAGCTGAAAGCAGCCCTGGATAATCGGAATAAGTCTTTGCAAAAAAGCGAAGCATCGCAAGCATTAGACCCGGTTGAAGAAGTAACAACCGATATGATTTATGCCCAATCAATCATTCAGTTAGATGGAGATATTATCAACCGCTATCATCAGAGACTTTTTGAACACGAGCATAAAGATATCATTTTAGATATCCATAGACAGGGTGTTACTGCGGGTGAAAAACAGTGGCATGGGTTATTAGAATTTATGGTGAATTTAGTAGAATCGTTGGTCAATCAAGGTAGTTCCTCAATGAAAAATTTATTCAAAAACCGCAATTAATCCTGAAAAAACCGATCCAAAAAAATAGGCCAAAAAAATAGGAAAGATGAGCTGAGAAGGAGTGGGAAATTATCTATCAGGTTCCTTTAGGCAACCTCTTAATTTAGATTCATGCATTCAAATCGAGGAAGTCAAAGACGCAAAGGGACAGTTAGTGTCTCATTTCATCAGATTCAACTTAGATGAAAACATCCTCGATCAAATTTTGCAAGCGAGAACCAATGGACAAAACTTATCCATTTCCCGGCGTTTGCTAGCAGAGTTGCGTTCTTATGCGCTAGTAGATGCGGGAAGCTGCTTGCAGTCTGGGCTGATTTTCTGCACTCACTACGAGCAAGCGGAGAGTAGAGAGTCAGTAGCGGAAAACTTTGTCATGCAGAGTACGATCGCTCTCGATGGAGACATCATTCACCAAATTCGCCACGATTGTCTTAAAGATTCTATTTGGTGTTTAGCGATCGCAACTGCTCACCACTGGCTAATCGATCAACTGCTCAATCAGCTACAGCTCAAGATTGCCTTATGGTTAAATGGGCTATCTTGGATGCTCTCTTTGCTAACTACGGCGGCGACAGTTATCTCTAACTTACAGCGCCTGAATTTCTGGACGCTGTTAGCATCGGCGGCGATGGCATGGTTCTTGCAAGTAGGCTTTAAGCGTCTGTTGCTGTTATTTTTGCCGTTGCTGAGACGTTGGGTTTTTCGTCAATTGTTGTTGCGCTTGCTTTCTTCCAATCCCAGGGATAGAAAGATTGCGAAAGGCATTTTAGGGCGGTTCGTACCATAACCAGAGGAGTGGGAGGTGATGCGATCGCTTATCGAGTTGCGTTGCATAAAGCGTAGCGATCGCTCTACTCGCATCCTTCTAACGAACTCTAATAAACTGGCTTGTATGCAGCACCGCTTCACCATGATCCGGAATCCATGCTACCCATTCGTCCTCAGACTGCTGGCAAAGTAGCAACGCTTCATCGTGGCTATAAGGGTTGGGAAGTTCTAGCAACTGTACCCAAGTCGAATCCTGATAATCCATCTGAGACTGGGTTCGGCTGGGTTGAGGTGCCCAGTTTCTAGTCCGGGACAGCAAAGGAAGTACGCAATAATTCAATGTCATATCTGTTTCCCCTCCAATAGCAATAACAGCACTCAGAGTTGGCTGACTGCTCTCCGTCGCAGTTAAGAGCCTCCACTGATAAGCTATTTTCAAAACATTTCTGTAACAAATGCTACGGAATTTTTGCCGATCAAATCAACTACCTGTCGTAAAACTTTATGTTTGATAAGACGAAACCTAAGAGGGATGCAAGATCCAGCGAATAGCAATTCTCTATTGGAGGCAGTAAAGTTTAACCCCACCCCCGCCCCTCGACCTTCACCCAGAGGGGTTCAATATTCTCCCCTCTCCGTTCACGGAGAGGGGTTGGGGGTGAGGTTCCGAGTTCAGCAAAGAATGCAGAGGTAAGCAAAGTTAAAAAAACGACCCAGAATTGACTACTTCATTGTTGAAGATTTGAGGGGAATAGCGGTGGAATCAGGTGAGGCTTCGACGATAACACCCGCTTTATTTTCGGCTATCAATTTAGGTTTTAAGTAAAGATTTTCCAACAGGACAGCGGCACCCGCCACCCAAGGAGGAACAATCAACGCGCCAAGAATGCCTAAAACCTGCGTTCCTCCTAGCACCCCCAGCAGTTGATACAAAGGATGGACTTTCACAGAAGAACCTACCAGTAGCGGATCGAGGACATAAGTTTCCACATTCTGGATAATCACGAACAACAGCAGCACCCACAGGAACGTCCACCCACCTTGAGAAACTGCCACGATGAGAGCGGGAATGGCTCCCAAAACTGGCCCCACAAAGGGGATCAAATTGGTGAAACCAGCGATCACGCCAAGTCCGAGTGCAAACTCTGATAGCCCTAAAAAACCTAAGCCAAGGGTAATCGCTACCCCTAAAATCCCTGAAACCGCAACTCGACCTTGGATATAATTCCCCATCCGCTGGCTCATCGGTGCCACTTGAGCCTCCAGACGTTCATCCCAAGGCGACGGGAATAGCTGCACCAAACCTTTAACCAGGTTTTGACTACCCGCCACCATATAACCGGAAATCAATAAAGCCAAAATTAAGCTAAAAACGCCGCCAATAATTCCTTTAGTGATGTCGTAAGAGCGCAGCAGGACTTGTTGACTGGAACTAAACACCCACCTAGTTAGCGCTTGGGTATCAAGGAGTTGGTTGACTAAATCGGGTCGCTCGTCGTTGTAACTGATTACAATTTTCTGAATGAGTGCCCGAAGATTTTCAATGTATATTGGCAAATTGACGGCAAGCAGTTGAATCTGCGCGGCTACGGTAGGGCCAATAATCAATCCCGCCCCAACGATGCCAGAAATTAGCGTTACATAAACAACAATGACCGCCAACCACCGGGGAAGCTGCAAGCGTTCAGCCTTGTCGATGAGGGGGGAAATCGTCGCTGCGATGACTACGGCAACCATGAGGATGACTAGGAGACTCCGCAGCTGCCATAGCAACACTCCCAACAAACTGGTGACGACAATTAGCAGGATATTCGATAGAGAAATCGCAGTGCGCCGCTCGAACATGATTTAGTAGCGATGGGCTAGGTGTAAACTACCTACACAAAGAATAGCGCTATCGTGTGGGCTTGCAGCGTCACCGAGAAATCCCTCTGTTTAGACTTGCGCCACTTTGTTGCAATACACACTCCTAACCTTACCCCCAACTCGATCTCCACAAGTGGAAAGGGGCCGCGATGGGGTTAAATTGCACTGCATCCCAACGAGAAGTGCGATAAGAGGGACACAACGCGCTAGGCGACTCCATGAAATTTAGGTTGAGTCATCTTCTTTAACAAAGCTTTGGCTTGATTGAGTTCTTCGTTGCGCTGGTACAGTTCTTCACTGAGAGACTGCAACTCCTGATTCATCGTCTGTAGTTGTTCGTGGGTGGACTGGAGTTCCTCTTGAGTCCTGTTCAACTGTTTTTTGAGATCCAGACGTTCTTGTTGAACGGTTTTTAGCTCTTCTTGAAGCACCAGGAGTTGTATCTGCTCGGTTGTTAACGCTTGATGGGTAGACGAGGGTTGCTTGGGTTTTACCTGTGGCTGAAACACTTGCTGGAACTCTGGCTGGAACACTTGCTGGAACGCTTGCTGCAACTCTTGCTGCAACTCTTGCTGGAAGTATGAGGGTTGCTTCTCTAGAGGCTTCAGTGCCTTTTCAGGGCTTGTCTGGGTAGGCGATCGCAACTCCTCTCCCTTAGTCTGGACACCTTGGCTAGTCTGGACACCTTGGCGGATGCGATCGCGTTTGGAGTCCTGCACCTCAGATGCATTCAGATGCACATTCACCTTTGGCGTCTTTGTATAAACACGTCGCTTCAAATCTGCGGTGCTGAAAGTCTGAGGGCTGTTGAGCAGTCCCTCCGCATGACCTAATACGAGAAAGCCACTATCCCGGAGCGCAAAGTGAAAGCGGGACTGGATTTTTCGTTGGGCTTCGGGATTAAAATACATCAGGGCGTTGCGGCACATCAGCAGATCGAGACGGGAGATGGGCGCATCTTCAATCAAGTTGTGGCGACTAAACAGTAGCGCAGAACGCAACTCCTTATGAACAATGTAGCTGTTAGGAGTGCTATCAAAGTATTTCTCTAACAAAGCGGGAGGAATCCCCGCAACTTCCTTAGCCGTATAAGTTCCCTGACGAGCTTGCTTAAGCGCTTCCTCATCGATATCTGTGGCGTAGATTTTGACCCGCGCCTGGAACTGTTCGATTCCCAGTATCTCCGCAAGGATGATTGCTAACGAGTAAGCTTCTTCTCCAGAAGCGCATGCAGCACTCCAAACTCGAATCGGTTCGTCTGGTTCCTTCTTCGCAACGATCTGAGGGATCAGCTCGTGAGACAAATAATCCCAAACTGAGCGATCGCGGAAGAAAGAAGTAACATTGACTAAAAGTGTGTTAAATAGGTGAGTAAATTCTTGGGGATGCGCCTTTAGGTAATCAATATACTTTGTACAGCTGTCGATTTCCACTTTCTGTATCCGGCTCATTACCAGACGCATCAAACTAGGACGCTTGTAGCTGGTGAAATCAAAACCACGACTTCGCTTTATGTAGTCCAGCAAAGCTTCTAACTCATAAGCTGCTTTAGTCCGGGGCGGAGTCGTATAGGCAGTTGATTGTGATATTGGCATCATTTATCGTTATACAAGTAAAAGTGTAGCGACCTGTCAAGTAGAGGTATATTTTTTAGCAATTGTCCTAAATCGATCCCGCCTTGCCCCGCTTGCGGGGCAAGGCGGGATTTTGATGTTTATTTTTTTGATATTTAGCATCATCTAGATAAATTGCGATCGCTGTAATTACTTTAGCGGTGAATGCTTCTAGATTCATCCTCACAAAGTAGAGCGAACAGTAACAGATATTCCAACGGATGAAGAGGTTTTTAGACCCTTGGTATCAAAGCAACCAACCTTGAGGTCAAGGCACTCTGAAAGATAATTATCCACCTATTTTTAACAGGGAGTCGCACTACCAGACTTCTAGGCTTCTTTGTTTTAAATTCCTAAGAATTTCTGAAACCAATTCTTTCTGCTTTGGAGTTAGTTTATTCCAACCATTTCCCCAAAGTTTTTCTTGGTTCGTATCATTATATGTAAAAGGCATTCTTGTTAAATTATTCATTTTACACCTCTTATTTCCTTTGACCCTGACAGATGGAAACTCCCTAATTCAGTCGTCTGTTAAAGGAGACAACAAGGGACACGAGAGGAACTTAATACTCGACTATTTCAAGCATAAACGCGAGTAACAGTAACGTCTGTCCGGTTTCGCACATATTTAGGGAAACATACAAGATTTATCGGCATCTAGTCATGTTTTGTGGTCAAAAACCCCTTTTAGCTCAGCTTTGCTGAGACTCATCACATTTGTCAGTTGCCATCTTCGCCTTCATACTTGGCAACACGAGGGAGCTTCAAAGCTGTCTATCTAATGATGTGTAACTGTCTCTTGTGATGGTGACGGTAGCATCTCACCATGTACTACGATTGTGCGCTTTGTGCTTGGCTCCCCTTAGTAGCGCTTAGGAAACCGCGCAGAATGACAGTTTCAGCTCAAGTTACACTTGGTACTATTTAAACAATAAACGCGCTCGCAAACGCCGTCTGTCCGCTTTCGCACATACGAGAAAACAAACAATTTAAAAAGAATTTATCCGCCATTTACCCAGCGTCGCCCGCTTGAAGAATGAATTTGATAGCTATTCGTGAACCCAGGGTTGAATATTCTCCCCTCTCCGTGAAGGTCGAGGGGTTGGGGGTGAGGTTCCGAATCTATTGCATCCAAAAGAGAAACCCTATATACAACGCTCGCCCAATCATTAATCCTAGCCGCAGTTGTGCAACAGCATCTAGGGCAACACCATCTAGTACAACGCCATCTAACGGTGTTCCGTGCCAAGCAACCGACCGAACTCGGCTTTGATAATTCCATAACACTCGCAGGAGATCGCTTCCAAGTCGCCTTGATTCAGAATGGTGATTTTGCCACGGCTGTAGCGAATCGTTCCCGCTTTGCTGAGGGTGCCAGCCGCCACCGTGACGCCAGAACGGCGCGTGCCCAACATCTGGGCGATAAATTCCTGAGTGAGGGGAAACTGGTCTGATTCCACGCGATCCTGAACGGTTAGCAGCCACCGGGCAAGTCGCTCTTCTATCGTATGCAGGCGGTTGCAGGCGACTCCTTGAGAAACCTGAGTCAGCAGTGCTTGCGTATAGCGCAACAGCAGGCTTTGCAGTACCCCTCCCCGCTTAAACTCGGATCTGAGCTGCTCTGCCTTCATTCTCATGCCATTGCCTGCGACCTGCACCAACGCTCGGTTGCTCGTTTTGTTGCCTCCTAAAATTATGGGGAGACCTACCATTCCGTCATTACCCACCATTCCAGCTTCCACAGTCGAGCCATCTTCCAGCACGCTGAGTAAAGAAACAATTCCCTGTTGGGGAAAATAAACGTATTCAATTGGTACGCCAAGTTCGTAGAGGACTTGATTGAGTGGGAGCGAGACGGGTTCTAGATGGGGAACCAGACGTTCGTACTCCTCGTCAGGCAAAGCGGCAAGAAGTCGATTTTTTATTGGCTGAAGAGGATCTTTGGGGACTGACATGAGGAGTTTCCTTAATTTAGCCGTGTTAGAAAAGGCATCTAACGGCAGAAGGAGAAGAACTCAGTAAACCAATCCTAATACCAAAAGGTGTATTTTCTGAATAGAAAGCCGCACGCTTAGCAGGTTAAAGTCTTACAGCCGCTTACTGATGCTGTATTCATTCTAATGGGGTGTGAAATTTTCTCACATTAACAATATTCCCTAGATTCCTAGAGCAACTTTCTAGGTTATATTGCAAAAACTTGCTGAAAAAAGTTTGGGTACGGAAATCGGGATGTAAGCGCTGATTCTATATAAACTCTCAGCACTTTACTCCTAGATACATCGCAACACTCCCGACCCAGAGGCATAGGATGTCGAATTTTGATCTCGTTTTAAAGTTATTGCTGCAACTAACCGTTATTCTCGCTACTTGTCGCATTGTGTCGATGATTGGGCGGCGCTATTTTGGTCAAACCGATGTTGTCTGCGAGATGATCGCGGGGGTGATGTTAGGGCCATCTCTGTTTGGTCTGCTGCTTCCTGATGTGCAGCAATGGCTGTTCCCCAAAGCCCCGATTGTGATTGATGCGGCGACGAAAATTCCCAACCCATCGATGTCGATTCTCTTTGCCATCAGCCAGATTGGGTTGGTCATTTATATGTTCTTGATCGGCTTAGAGTTTAATACCGATTTGATCAAGCGCCGAGTCAAGAGTGCCGGTTTGGTATCTGGGGCAGGAATTTTGGCTCCTTTTATCTTAGGCGCGATCGCAGCTTTGTTGTTGTACGGCAATGGCGAACTCTTCAAACCTGGAATTACTCGTCCGGCAGCAGCCTTATATCTGGGCGCATCCATGTCGATTACAGCATTTCCGATGCTCGCCCGGATGCTATACGAACGCGGCATCGCCAAAACCCGCTTCGGGACGCTGGCACTGGCAGCTGGTTCGATCGATGATGCGACGGCATGGTGTTTGCTGGCGATTGTACTCGCCAGCATTAAAGGCAGCGCCAGTATTGCCGCTTTTGCGATTGGCGGGGGTTTTGGCTATGTGTTGTTGATGATTTTCGTCGGACGACCGGCATTTACCTTTTTCGCACGTCGGACTCGGCAAGAGAAGGGCGTGACGATGCAAACCCTGACATTAGTTTTAGTCGTTTTGATGGTATGCGCGTGGTTTACCGATTTGGTAGGCATCTATGCGGTGTTTGGGGCGTTTATTCTGGGCACAGTGATGCCACGGGGCGAATTTGCCGACCAAGTGCGCCACCACACGGAGTTTTTGACGACTTCGTTTTTGCTCCCGATTTTCTTCGTTTTCTCCGGACTGAACACGCAAATCGGGTTAGTCAACACGCCGCAACTCTGGGCGATCGCATTACTGATTATCCTGATAGCGATCGCAGGGAAAGGGCTAGCTTGTATGTTGGCAGCAAAACTCGCAGGTGAAAGTTGGCGCGAGTCCGCAACCATTGGGGCGCTAATGAACGCACGAGGATTGATGGAGTTAATTATCCTCAACATTGGTTTAGAGGAAGGTGTAATTACTCCAACCTTATTTACCATCATGGTCGTTATGGCAATTATCACTACCCTCATGGCATCCCCGCTGGTTTCATTATTGTTGCAAGGAACCAATTATGAACCTGTTCCCAGATAAGCCACGCCAGGTGCAAGTTTTTCTAATTCGCTCAAAGCCCTGGCAAATCTAACCCAGTCCCTTCCTCTTCAAAACCCCTCTACCGGGTCGGAGAGAGGTTTGGGGAGCCTGCTGTGCCTACAGATTTTAAAAAGGGGCTGAGGGTAGCAAAAATAAATTGCTGAAGAAATACAGAAAATTGCCAATAGCGATCGCAGATATAGCAATTTTATTTGAGTAATGAGCCAGCCCTTGAGATCCCCAACTTCTGTCTGGAAATCGCGGATCTCGCCTTCACAAATCATTTAGGATGCAGATAAGATAATCAGACAGAAAAGCCTTGACTCCAAAAGGAGTCAAGGCTTTTTTGCATAGACAATGAGTTGTTACAGCACAAGCGTTTACTACCTAAGACCGCTCTGATGGAGGGTTGCGCCTCCCCTCGGTAGTAACAAAGTGGAGGAAGCGACAAAAACTCCACACCTTCTAGGCCTTTTGTTATTTAAACCGTTCGGACATCTGACGTCGCTCTTCTTTGATGTCCGATTCTGGGCCACTGCGGCATAACGCCCATCCGGTGTTTTTTTCCTTAATCAGAATAACAATCGCCAATTTAAATGTTGTCGTGCTAGCGGTAGAACCGCTGTCAGTCTGTAGGTGCAACTACTAGCATGGCTAACATCTATCTCTGGTGGGAAAGTTCCGGGCTGTAACTGTGTATACAGCAACCACGACGGCTATCTGTACAAGCCTATTCACAAGAGGATGAATCCCTCCAAAAGTCTCAGCCACAACTGAAATTAACCGTTTAGCATATTGGCTGCCTTTCTAAGACCAATCTTTGTTTTTTGTAGAAAGCTCTGTTTTACTCGGATTTTAACTTTTACCGTTACATTTTTTAATCCAGAAGCCAGTTAGAAAACTTGACACTAGGAACGCAAATAGCTAAATAATTGCAACAGATAAGAAGCAATGTCCCCAAGGGACGACTTCTGCGAAAGGTTCGCATCCTTAACCCGCTACAATTTGAGAAAACTCTCCTTGAGGCATCTACCTATGAAAATCCTCCACGGTACTTGGATTCCTAAGGCAGAAGCTAATTTCCTACAAACAGGTGCATTTTACCTGTGGGTAGAAACCCCAATTTTAAAAAAACGCCGCAACTCGCAAAAAAACAGCCATCCCAGCCATCTTGCCAAAGACGACTTGGAAGCTTTTCTAAGCAATGAACTGGGAATCGCCACAGCACCCTATCATAAGATTAGCGAGAATATTTCTACTCAATACATTGCTCTTCCCACCGCGAACAACCAGCCTCTTCCTTCTCCTGAATTAATTAAATATTTGGAAGAAGAAGTTAACGAAGACTATGAAGAATTTACGGACTGGGAAATTGATACCTATGAAGTTAACGCTAGGGTAAAAACCGGCAGTTATAGCTATGCCAAGGTCAATAATGTTATTAAACTGCTTAACGATATTCACTTCTTGGCTTTACATAACTTTGGTGAAATTATTATCGGTTCAGACCTCCTATTTTGGTATCACTATACCCAAGCATTTAAACAAATTATATTCAAAGACCAATATATTCCCAGCCTCAAATATCGAGAACTTCCTGCTGTAACCAAGGGAAAACGCAAGCAAACCGCTAATTCCTTTGAAATTTATTCAGGATGGGAAATTGTTTCTGAAAAATACGAAACCTTAATTCAAAGATATGCAGACTATATGCCTCTAGTCTGCGTTGCCGGTTCTTCCGTACCCAGGACAACAGTAGAATTTTTTTCTAAAGAAAGCTTACTCCGTCACTTTTCTGAATGTCTGTTGCATGAAATTGTCACCCATACTCCCTCGACTGCTAAATTCGATCAGCAGATTACAGATACCATCCTTTATGATTGTTTCTATCCGGACAGCAAAAACCCGCAAACTACCGAAAAAGCTTTAGAAGAATACAAGCAGTGGTATGCCTGGAAAGCTAAACTAACCCGCAGCCAAAATACAGGGAATTTTGACCTCTGCTTTCAGTTAAAAGAAGCTAACTCTGAAACAGATAACTGGCAAATTGTTTTCTTGGCTAACTCCAAACAAGATCCATCCTTAAAACTTTCTTTAGGGGATTATTGGCGGCTGAATCAGAAAAGTAAAAAAGATATTCAAAAATACTTTGGCAAAGATTTTGAAAATAATCTGCTTTTGAATTTGGGATATGCAGCGCGGATGTATCCTAAACTGTGGCAGGGATTAGAAACTGACCAGCCAATCGGGTTGCAACTTAATCTGCAAGAAGCCTTTGAATTTCTCAAAGAAAGCGCCTGGGTATTAGAAGATTCCGGTTACAAAGTCATCGTTCCCGCCTGGTGGACGCCGGATGGTCGTCGGAAAGCTAGAGTTCGGCTGAAAACGTCTTCTCGAAGCGTTGGTAAATCCAAAGCTGCTAACAAAGGATACTTTAATTTAGACGCGATTGTTGAATATCAATACGAGCTATCAATTGGCGGTCAGCCGGTTACTCAAAAAGAATGGCAGCAACTCGTCAAAGCTAAAACGCCGCTGGTGCAATTTCGCGGTCAGTGGATAGAACTAGACCAAGAAAAGATGCAGCAGATGTTGGAATTCTGGCAATCTCAGGCTAAAGAACAGCCAGAAATGACTTTGTTAGATTTCATGAAATTAGCCGCAGCAGCGGAGGATGATATTGAAGTCGAGCATGACCAGACATTGTCAGAAATGATGGCGAAATTGGAGGATAAAAGTAGACTAGAGCCGGTTCAAAATCCGCCGAAGTTGCAGGGAAATTTACGCGAATACCAAAAACGCGGCGTGTCCTGGTTGCAATATTTAGAAACGCTCGGTCTAAATGGTTGTCTTGCTGATGATATGGGATTGGGTAAGTCGGTTCAAGTCATTGCTCGGCTGGTGAATGAAAAAGAATCTGCCGATTCAATCCTAGCAACTTTGTTAATTGCACCAACATCAGTTGTCGGAAATTGGCAAAAAGAAATCGAAAAATTTGCGCCTCATCTACAAGCAATGGTGCATCATGGCAGTAGCCGCTTTCAACAAGTCGCTGATTTTAAAGAAGCTTGCCTTAAGCATGATGTCGTGATTACATCGTTTACTTTGGCTCGAAAAGATGAAAAACTTTTGCATAGTCTGAAATGGCATCGAGTGGTGGTGGATGAAGCGCAAAATATCAAAAATCCTAAAGCTGCTCAAACCAAGGCAATTTTAAAGTTGACTGCTAACCATCGACTGGCACTAACGGGAACCCCAGTAGAAAATAGGTTACTGGATTTATGGTCGATTTTTAACTTTCTGAATCCTGGCTATTTGGGTAAAGAAGCACAATTTCGCAAGGGTTTTGAGATCCCAATTCAGAAAGATAATAATCGGGTAAAATCTACGACGTTGAAGAAATTGGTAGAGCCTTTTATTTTACGTCGAGTCAAGACTGACCAATCAATTATTAACGATCTGCCAGATAAAGTCGAACAAAAATTATATTGCAATTTGACGAAAGAACAAGCTTCTCTTTATGAAGCTGTCGTCAAAGATGTGAGCGAAAAAATTAATGATTCCGAAGGCATTCAGCGCAAAGGGTTAATTTTGTCAACCTTGCTGAGGCTGAAACAAATCTGCAATCATCCAGCGCAATTTTTACAAGATGGGAGCGAATTTTCAACTGAGCGATCGCATAAACTTAGCCGTCTTGCAGAAATGGTTGAGGAAGCCATTTCTGAAGGCGAAAGTTTGTTAATTTTTAGCCAATTCAAGGAAATCTGCGACTCCCTAGAAAAATACCTCAAGCATACTTGTCACTACAACACTTATTACATTCATGGAGGCACCAACCGCAACAAGCGAGAACAAATGATTACCGAATTTCAAAACCCAGAAACTGAACCATCAGTGTTTATTCTCTCTCTCAAAGCTGGCGGCGTTGGCATTACGCTAACGAAAGCAAATCACGTCTTTCACTTTGACCGCTGGTGGAACCCCGCCGTTGAAGATCAGGCGACAGATAGAGCTTTTCGGATTGGTCAGAATAAAAATGTATTTGTTCACAAATTTATTGCAATTGGGACTTTGGAAGAACGCATCGATAAAATGATTGAAGATAAGAAAAAGCTGTCTTCTGCTGTTGTCGGTACCGATGAAGCTTGGCTGACAGAACTTGATAACGAAGCCTTTAAACAACTGATTTCACTGAACAAAGCTGCAATCTTGGAGTAATCATGGCTCAATTTAGCCGTACCTGGTGGGGAAAACGCTTCATTCAAGCCTTAGAAGCTTTTACCGATCCTGCGAGATTAGGACGAGGACGTTCCTATGCGAATGGGGGGAAAGTCCTCCACTACAAAATTGACCAGAATGAAATTAATGCTGTTGTCAAAGGTTCAGTGAATCCCTATTTTGGAGTTTATAAAGAGCCAACCTATATTATCAATATTGAAATTACACCGATTGATAAATCCAGTTGGTCGAAGGCGATTAAACACCTTTCATCAAAAGCTAGCTTTGTCTCCAAGCTATTGATGAATGAAGTTCCCGATAATATTGAAGATGCTTTTTCTGACCTAGGATTGCATCTTCTCCCCCACAATCGCAAAGATTTTAAAACCAATTGTTCTTGTCCAGATTACGCCAATCCCTGCAAACACATCGCGGGTGTCTACTACTTGGTAGCGTCCCAACTAGACCACAATCCGTTTCTCTTGTTTGAACTCAGAGGTTTATCTAAAGAGGCACTGCAAGCGGAACTGGCAAAATCTCCTTTAGGAGAGGTTTTATCCACTGAACTTACGGCAAAAGAAATCCCTTTAGAATCCTCCGCGTCTTACTACACCCCACTGGAAAAAGTCCCCGTTACTGAGAAGATAAATCCCAGAGAATTTTGGCTGGGGACGAAGCGACTGCCTCAAACTGTTGAAATGGCATCGCTGGCAAGTTTGCCAGCAATTTTGATTAAAAAGCAGGGAGACTTTCCGCCTTTTTGGAAGAAAGATAGTTCTTTTATTGAAGTGATGGAGGAGTTGTATGAGCGAGTGAAAACAAAAAATAAAGAAGTCATGTAAGACGGCTTATCTCTCGCGTGCATTGTAGAGACGCGATTAATCGCGTCTCTACGTCAATTAAAATAGGCTCATACAAATTACCTTTAATAGCGATAAACTTGGAATTTGCTCTTTGCCCCTTTTTTAAGGGGATCTGTATCAGTCTTTTTATGAAGTGGAGTGAAATCCTTTACCAGTAATTCTTAGAGAATTTTGCCAATCTCTATGCAGAATTGCCCATAACGCCACATCCTCAAATACTCCCAACTTTCGCACTCGCTGGCGTAGCAAACCTTCTTGTACAAACCCGTTTTTCTGAAATACTTTTCCAGAACCCGGATTTCTGACCATATGATAGCCATAGAGCCTATTAAGAGATAAATCTCCAAAACCGAAACGAAGCACTGGTTTCAATCCTTCACTCATGTAACCTTGTCCCCATGCTTCAACTGCTAACCAAAAACTCAGTTCAGCCTGAGAATGCTCCCGTTCAATATCCCGAACCTCAATGATTCCGCTAAACACCCTCTCAGATTTGCTCTCAATCACAAATGTGACAGAATGACCCGCTTCAAACTCTGCAAGTTGCTTAGAGATGTATCGCTCAGCTTCACATTAGGGTAGGGATGAGGAATGGAAATCATGGCATCAGCGAGTTCACGAACGCTAGCAAATGTCTGGATGGATAGAGCATCCTCAAAAGTGAGTGGACGCAAGACTAACCTATTTGTCTTTAACGTGGCTTGAGCAATCATGAAACGTATCTTATCGCAACCTACTTTTTAGATGTAACTTGAGTGTTGATTTTCTGGTTTTTGGCTTAACCTGAGATCGAGAGATATCTTTGTAAGGTGGCATCAACTGTCAGATGAATTTCTGGAGAATTGCTCTTTTTTACATTTTCTAAAGCCAACTTCACTGCTTGGTCAGGATAGATAATTTGTCCCAACCGTTTCACAGCATACAACTGGCGAAACTCCTCTGAATGCTGCAACTCGTCAAGCAAAAATGCTTTGTAGCGCCAAAGAAAATAGTTCTCGAAAGCTAAAGCGCTTTTACAATATTCCCTCAGTTGCTTTCGATTTGCCTCTGCTTCCGGCACCAGATAATTCCAATAATTGCGGCATTGCTCGTAAATACCTTCTACAAGCGCCGTCCACTCGTCATTAATCCATTTGCGGTACTGGATAACACATTCGCGCTTCGTTACCACATATTGTCCGGCATCTAGGGCGATGAGTGCTGTCGCCGGACAAAGGACATTTAACACTAAATCTTTAGTCCCGTAGTGAATCGTTCCATCCGACGCACGCATCTGACGGCGATCGCAACCATAAAACTCACCGTCCGGATCGGGGTCGAGAGGAAACGTTAACACCTCCGGATTGCCACGCGATCGCGTCAACAACCGATATGGAAAGTGCATACTGTCCAGGATATAGCTATCTATTGGCTTTATTGGAACCAGAGGGCGAATGTCTTCCCCATATATCAGAAGCGTGCCTTTCTGGAACCTAACCGCACCAATCCGAAACAGCGCCTCTTCACTGTCTGCGGTCATACCCAGTTCTATCGAGGTGATTTTCTGGCACTCGTCGCTTACCTGTGCGAATTCCTGTCGTTCGTCAGAAGTCAGGCTACCCTTAAAAACGACGCGCAGATCGATATCGCTGGTAGCTACCGCAGTACCATTAGCATAACTGCCTTCCAAATAATAGCCGCGAATGCGACCTGGAAAACTTTCCCCGATTTTGCCGATAATTTCGCAGGCGATCGCGTCAACTTTCTCGACACCTGTTGAGGCAATGAGAGTAATATTTGTCATCTTCGGTTAAAGTCTGCTTGTAGACTTTCCGTTGCGATTGTAAAGGAATTGAATTATACCAACTCTTTATAACAATGCATTCAATTGTTCTGTACGGGACAGAACAATCCAATGTCCCTACAGAAAATAAATATTGCTCATAAAGAATTGGTATTAGCAGAAATTAGCGATCGCACCTCTTCTAAAATTCCTTGAGAAATCTAACACATGGCAGCAGATCCCCCCAACCTCATGAATTGGGGGGCTAAGAAGGAACGCAAATAGCGACAGAATTAATCAATGGGATTAAGCCGTAAGTCCACATGGTTTTTTGACAGAGAAATGAATAGGGGCAGGTTTTAAATTGAAACCCACCCCTACTTCCGATATATTTCGCCCAACAGCTGCTGCTACAGGTCTTAAGCTATGAACGAGATCCACCATATCTTCTAAGGAAAGCGCCTGACGAGCATCGGAAACAGATTTTTCGGGTTCTGGATGACACTCAATAATTAAGCCATCTGCACCACAAGCGATCGCTGCCTTTGCCAAAGGTGCTACCAATTCCCGCTTACCGACGGCATGAGACGGATCGACAATGACTGGCAAGTGGGTTATCTGCTTCAAAGCCGCTACCGCGCCTAAATCCAGCACATTGCGCGTATAGTTATCGAAGCTGCGAATACCCCGTTCGCACAGCACCACATCGGGATTGCCGTGGCTTAAAATATATTCCGCCGCCATGACAAATTCTTCAATCGTAGAAGCTAGACCACGTTTGAGCAATATTGGCTTGCCAGCTTGTCCCAAAGCTTTCAGCAAATCGAAGTTTTGCATATTACGGCTCCCAATTTGCAGCATATCCGCATGAGTCGCAACAGCTTCTATTTGCCCAATTGACATCACTTCTGTGACGACGGGTATGCCATAACGCGATCGCACATCTGCCAAAATCTGGAGTCCTTCCACTCCCATTCCCTGGAACGCATAAGGAGAGGTACGGGGTTTGTAGACACCGCCACGCAGCGCCTGAACGGGCGCTGCGGCGAGTTGGCTAGCGACCGTTTCCATCTGTTCCAAGCTTTCCACTGTACAAGGCCCCCCGATGATCGCAAGTTCCGTCCCACCGATGGAAACTTGTTCGGAAAGTTTGACAGTAGTTTGGTGATTGGCGTGGGATTGCGAGGCAAGTTTGGCGTTAATCATGATTTGAGTCTCCTTGAAGTTAAAAGATTGTTTCTTCCCCTTCCTTGTAGGAGAGGGTAGGGGGAGGTTAGAGTTTGGCAACAAAAAAGCCCGGAACCTTTTGTATTTCCGGGCTATAGACGATTCATCGGCATGACGCTATTTACCCGGAACTTGTGGGCCAAAAATAAAAGCCATAAAACCAGCTACTGAAATAGGTCATCACGATGAAAAATTGCTCCTTAAAACAAAAAACCGCAGATTTTACTCTGCGGTTCACCGGGCGGTTCCAATGCGGGCACTGGATTCACTGCCGGTGAACCGTCCTAAACCAATAAAAGTAAAAACTGCTAATGAACATGGGGGAAAATGCCTGATTTGAATATTTACTGCTTACCTGAGAATTCTGGCAAAAGCCAGTTTTTTCTAGGTCGCTATGGAACTTATCACTCTTTTATTTAAGTTTTATGCAATAAGTCCATTCATCCATGAACTTAGCAAAGGGATCAAATTGCGTCAAGACCCCTGCGAGGGTAAATCAAGCGACTAATCTTGAGGAAACGCCTGAATTAACACCACAGAACTGACTACCAGTAACCCTCCCAATATTTGTCTGCCTACGAGTTGCTCTCCCAGGAAAACGATTCCCAGCAGCACTGTCACCACGGGTTCGATGGTGGAGAGAATGGCAGCTCTGGAGGTTCCCAGCCGCTGGATACCCGCGAACAAGGTAATGATGGGCAGCACTGTGGCGATCGCTGCCAAACCGGCGATTGTCCCTAGGGCGATGCTCGTTTGGGGAATAATCAGCCCCCGCCCCAAGCAAGCGGCTCCCATAAAAGAGAGGGCGGCTCCCAGAGACAGATAGGCGCTGGTTGTCACCGGAGAGAGCGATCGCACTAATCTCGCCCCAAAGGTTAGGTAAAGTGCGTACCAGGCTCCCGATGCGATCCCCAAGCTTAACCCTAAAGGCTGCACGGTGGTTCCACCCAAATCGGCAGTCAGCAAACAGCCGGTGAGGGCTAAACCGAGGGCAATCTTCCGGTAGAACCCAGGGCGATCGCCTTCGATTACCCACGTCAAGACAGTGACAAAGGCGGGATAGGTGTAAAGCAACAAAGCGGCAACGCCAGCGCTGGTGTAAGCAAGAGCGCCGAAGAACAGAGTTGCTTGAATCGCATACCCCACGCCTCCCAAAAGGGTGGAAGCGATCGCGTCTTGCGGTTTTAAGCGCCACTCGTCTCGCCACACCAGCCACGCCCAGAGTACCACTGCCGCGCCTGTAAATCGCCAAGCCAGGGTGCTGGACAAATCTAACCCTTCCGCATAGGCAAGCTTGGCGAAGATCGCCAGCGTCGCAAAACCCGTTGCGGAGACGGCTATCAGAGCAACTCCCACTCGATTGGGGCGAGGCGCGGTTCTTCCTTCCTCTCGTTTGTCGTTTGGCATCGAGTCCTCCTGCTTCTACATCAGCATACGAGAAACGACAGGGTGCAATTGACAAGTTTCCAGATATTCTTACAGAGGTGAGAGGTGCCCAATTTTCGATGACATCAAGCAGTGAAAGTATGACTCGTCTCAACCATCCAGGGGAGAACTCGTTGCTACTTTCCTACGTCTCATCGGGTGGGAAAATTCATCATGCTCTGCAATTTCAGCCACAATTCGCTATGTCAATCAAGAAAATTATTTCTTACGTCCTGCTAATTTTTGTACCCATTTCAATTGCTGCTGAATATTTAGGATGGGGTTCGCTTGCCATTTTTATTACATCAGGGATCGCGATCGTCCCCCTAGCAATTTGGTTAAGCACTGCGACTGAAGAAGTTGCCGTCGTTACGGGGCCTTCGATTGGTGCATTGTTAAATGCAGTCTTTGGAAATGCAACCGAGCTAATTATTGCTTTAGCAGCTCTAAATGCTGGTTTAGTTGACATTGTTAAAGCAAGTATTACTGGAACAATTATCAGTAATTTACTCCTGGTCATGGGACTTTCCATGCTGTTAGGAGGACTGCGCTATAAAGAACAGGAATTCAAGCCGATTGTGGCGCGGGTGAATGGTTCGTCGATGACGCTGGCAGCGATCGCTCTTATTTTGCCCACGACGGTCATCAATACCTCAAATGGTGTTCCACTCGATGCAATTCGCAATCTCTCCCTCACAGTTGCCACTGTGTTAATCGTAGTTTATGCTCTGACGTTACTGTTTTCTTTAAAAACTCATAGCTATCTTTACGAGGTGGGATTAGTCGATTTAGACTCACCAAATTCAATCGGTTCTGAAGCTGAATCAACTGCCCACAAACCGAATCTTTGGCTCTGGATTGGTGTGTTAGTAGCCTCTACGGTTGCAGTTGCCTTTGAGTCAGAGATTTTTGTGGGAGTTGTGGAGGAAGCAACAAAGGGTCTGGGTTTGACTCCCTTATTTACAGGTGTTGTTCTGTTGCCTCTCGTTGGCGGTGCAGCCGAATATGTAACTGCGGTCAACGTCGCTCTCAAGAACAATATGGATTTATCCGTCTCTGTGGCGATGGGGTCTAGTTTATTAGTTGCCCTGCTCGTGGCTCCAATTTTAGTTTTGGTAGGAGTTGTCATTGGTCAACCAATGGATCTCAACTTCAATCCTTTTGAAGTGATTGCGGTAGCGATCGCTGTCACTGTTGCCAATCTTATCAGTCTAGACGGACGCTCTAACTGGTTAGAAGGCGTACTGCTCTTAGCAACCTACATCGTCTTGGGAGCAGCTTTTTACTTTCATCCCGCCTAAGGGTTGTTTTTTGATAATTGGGAAAAAGTTTTGAGTTAAAGGACTTTCTGCTCGCCTCAAAACTCAAAATTCAAAACTCTCATTACCAAATCCTTACGCCGAACGTCCGCTTTCTCCCTTCACCACCGCTGCTCCAATTAAATGCGCCAGACGTAATGCCTCTGGAACGTTGCCGCAGTCAGTCAGACGTTGCAGCACCGCAGCGGTTACGTCTGGCTCAGCACCGCACACTTGGAAAAAGAATGGCGGGAAGGTATAAATTCCACCAGCACGCTGCAAAAGCTTGAGCCGTCGCTCTGGCTGTGGCAAGTGGTGAATGGCTTGTTTGACAGCGGCTAGATCAGGCTGACGCCGCATCACGGCAACGCAGGGGAGTTCCAATCGCTCGGCAAGCTTAGGAAGGTCAATTACGTTAAAACCGCCAAAAGCGATGCCGTCGAGCAGCACTAAGTGTAATTGCGGCAAGAACTTTTTACCGAGCAGTAGCTTACAAACGGTATCAGTTGCATTCCAGCCATCTTGCCGCACCTTTCCCCACACCATGCCCTCAAAGCGGGTGCCTGCACAAACGATCCCAGCGATGGAGGCACTACCACCCCTACGGCGTGCGAACGGCGCATCATCGAAGCCGATGACGCGAATTAGGCGATTGAGTCGGAGTAAAGATTCAAGATTCATCTCACACCAAAAAAGCGATCGCATCCGTGATTTTAAGCTAATTTTCCCTTTTAGAAGCGCTTAAAGCAGCATTTTTGAGCTTAAGAAACTAAACCATACTAATCGTCCTAAAAAAGCTTATTTCTGCCAATTTTTAGGGAAATATGCTTAATTCTAACTTGATCGCTCGTCTAACTCAGGCCTCTTGGTGGCATCCGAGGTACTAAAGTGCCCAAAAGCACCCGTGAAAGCTGAACCAGTCCGCTCTAAATAATGAGAAAATGTTAAGTTATCTATCATAAAAACTTGGTGGCAGAATTATGGCTCAAATTCAATTTTCCAGAGGGATCAACGAAGAAGTCATACCGGATGTAAAGCTAACCCGCTCTAAGAGTGGCGCTCATGGCACCGCTACGTTTTATTTTGAAAGTCCCAACGCCTTTAACACCGAAACCTCAGGGGAAATCACTGGGATGTACATGGTTGACGAGGAAGGAGAACTGTTGACGAGAGAAGTCAAGGGCGTATTTGTCAACGGTCAAGCAAAAGACCTCCAAGCAACTTACCTGATGAAGTCTCCTGAAGAATGGGATCGCTTCATGCGCTTCATGCAACGGTATGCAAAAGATCATGGTTTGGAACTTAGCCAGTCCTAAATAAAGAGCTAAGTGCTTGGGGCACAGGCAATACCCATGCAATCCGGTTCGGATAAGCTCATTTGCCTACCAGTAACCTCCGGTAGAGACGCGAAATGGTGCGGCACTGCACTGCGTTAACGTGTCGCAGCACGAATGCACCATTTCGCTAATGCGTCTCTACACCCCTCCACTGAGCGGTTGAAACCGCACAGCGACAGCAAGCACACATGAAAACCTGCCGGGAGCAGGTTACAGAACCCTAGATTTTCGGTTGGTTCGCGCTTTTAGGACTTGGAATGCAATCGCCGCAAAATTCCATTCTGAGGGCTTGATGCAAAATTTGAGTTAACCGAACAGTATTTGAATGCGCGTGCCCTTACCGAGAGCTAGCGAAATCAGGAGTCAAGATTCGTAGGAACGGTTAATCGGACAGCCGTGTGGCAGTAAGATATCCCAGAAAAGCCCGTTTTTAAAAACTCAAAACTCTTGAGGGAATAGCTTACCCATGACCAATCTGCCTCACCCAGACCCGGAGAGGATGACAGTGACTTGCGCTGTTATCACAGTTAGCGATACGCGATCGCCCGAAACCGACAAAAGCGGTCAATTGATTAAACAGTTACTCCGAGATGCCGGTCATGCGGTCTCAGAGTACGCCATTCTCAAAGATGAACCGGAGGAGATTCGGGCGCAGCTGCAAGCACTCGCCCAACGCCCGGATCTGGATGCTTTGATCTTCAATGGAGGCACTGGCATCGCGCCGAGAGATACCACCTACGACGCTCTAGAAAGCTTGCTCTCAAAAATCTTGCCTGGATTTGGCGAATTGTTCCGGTTTCTCAGTTATCAAGAAATTGGCTCGCGGGCGATCGCATCTCGCGCCGTTGCCGGTGTCTATCAAACCAAATTGGTATTTTCCATCCCCGGTTCTACCAATGCCGTTAAACTTGCCATCCAACAGCTAATTTTGCCAGAACTTGTTCACTTAGTTAGCCAGCTACAGAAAAGTGAGGAGTGAAGAGTTAGGACTGAGGACTGAGGGCTGAGGACTGAGAAGTGAAGAGTCAGGAATCAGGAGTCAAGAGTCAGGAGTGAAGGCGTCTTACAGGCGAGTCAGTGAGAAATAGAGGGGGATAGGCGAGTGAAAGATAGAGTAGAGCGATTTGAAGATTTGATTGCTTGGCAAAAAGCTAGAATCCTTACAAAATCAACTTATCAAGTCACTCAACAGGGTGATTTTGCAAAAGACTTTGGGCTTTCTAGGCAAATTCAACGAGCAGCAGTCTCCATAATGTCTAATATTGCAGAAGGCTTCGAGCGAGGTGGTCGGGCAGAGTTTCATCAGTTTCTTTCTATCGCCAAATCTTCTTGTGCCGAACTTCGTTCTCAACTCTATGTCGCCTTTGATATTGGTTATCTCAAGCAGACTGAATTCAACCAGCTTTTAACACAGGCACAAGAAGTTGCTCGAATTACAGGCGGTCTTCGCGCTGCCGTTGAGAAACAAAAATACCAACAAAAAAGGACTGAGGACAGAGGATTGAGGACTGGGCTAGAAGAAAAGAAATATTTAAAAGCAGTCAATTTTTCTCCAGTTTCTTCTTACTTCTTCCTCTTTTCCTCAGTCCTCAGTCCTCAGCCCTCAACCCTCAGTCCTCACTCTTCAGTCCTCACTTCCTTTGCTCTTACCGGACGCTAATCGGTCGGGTCCGTTGAGGTTTATTGGGTTGGGCAAGGCGGGTGTTTTCCAAAGCTGCGATCGCGCGAGCATATTGGGGATCTTGCTGAGTTCCCACCAGTGATGGATTCGTCCCCAGACGCTTTCGCTGATCGTCGTTCAGGTCAATCTTGATATCCGGAGTCACCCCCTTGTGGCTGATATCCGTTCCTAGGGGCGTGTAGTAGTGGGCAATCGTGACCGCTAAACCCGAACCATCAGAGAGAGAATGTACCGACTGCACTAACGCTTTGCCAAAGGTTTGAGAGCCAATAATTGTGGCTCGACCATTATCCTTCAACGCACCTGAGAGAATCTCGCTGGCGCTTGCCGAGTTGCCATCTACCAGCACAGCCAAAGGCAACTGTGTCAGCGCCGTGCGATTTGTCGCAAATTCTTCGTTGTCTCCCTTGCGGTCTACGGTACGGACGATAGCACCTTTGTCCATCCACATCCGGGCAATTTCCACACTCGCGTGCAATAATCCACCCGGATTTCCCCGCAAATCCAATACAAAAGCATCTACTTTGTCGTTATTCAGGGATTGGATAGCGCGGCGCATCTGCTCTGCTGAGTGAGCGCTAAATTCATTCAGACGGATATAGCCAACGCGCAACTTGCCTTCCTGCTTGACCGACTGACGGACGGCTGCTATTTCAATCTGCGCTCTGGTCAATGTCACATCAAAGTCGCCTTTTCCGTCTCGTGACAGCTTAAGCTTTACTTTCGTCCCCACCTCACCCCGAATCAGGTTAGCGGCGGCTTCCACACTCATCCCTTTTGTGGCTTTGCCATCAATTGTCAAAATCTTGTCCCCAGTCTGAAGTCCCGCTCTCACTGCTGGGGAATTCTCAATGGGTTCTACGACGGTAAGAACCTGAGTCTTTTCGTTCAGTTCCAAGCGCAAACCGACGCCAGAAAGTTCGCCGGAAGTTTGACTGGTGAGGGCTTGGTACTGTTTAGGATCTAAAAAGCGGGTGTAGGGATCGCCTAAGGTTTCCAATGCTTCCCGAATCGCCTTGTAGGCATCTTCACGGGAATTATAGTTTTTGTTCAACAGCTGTTGCCGCTTTGCTTGCCAATCCACCTGATTAAAGGTGCCATCAACATACTCGCGGTTGACAATTTGCCATGCCTCATCGACGACTGATTTTGGACTTTCCTGTAGAGCAGCGCGAACGGAGGAGCCAAAGAAAGATAAAGCTGCTGTCGTGGCGATCGCTCCACCAAAGAGAGCAACATGGAGCAAGGAAAAGTTTTTTGGGGATGGATTCATGAACGGTGGCTCGAACGGGTGGGGTTTAATGTGTAGATACCGCGTGACGCCTGAAACGAACTATTTCTAAGATACTCAGGTTAATTAACCAGGCTGCATCAATTTTGTGCCAGTTCGCCCAGTGTCCTCCTTATTCGTCTCTGTAACAAGGATAACAGTCTAATTTAGCTAGACTCCCCTGCAAATTTTTGTCTACCTAAGTGTAATCGCCGCCAGAGTAAAAGAACAACAAAATCGCTTGGCTAGCTAAAGTAGTGTTAAGCATCGGCTAAATACCCTTCAAATTCTCAAAATGCCCGGAAAACGCAGAGGTAGTTCAACTGTGCGCGATCGCATCAACTTATCTAGGCGGGCTGGTTTCAGAAGATGGCGACAACTTCTAACACCAGGGATCGCTATCTTTAGCGTCATCTTGGGGACATGGTTATTAACTATTATGCTAACTTTGCGCTCTGCGGCGTCCGGTCCAGTAGATGCCTATTTGGTTTTAGGAGGTAGTATTCGTAGAGAAATATACGTAGCTCAGCTTGCAAAAGAATACCCGCAAACCCGCATATTAATTTCTCAAGGTTCTCCCGAACCGTGCATTTTGCTAATTTTTCAACGGGAAAATGCTCCCATAGAGCGAGTTTGGTTAGAAAAATGTGCAGACTCCACCTTTGGTAACTTCTACTATAGTGTGCCGATTCTACGCGAATGGGGAGTAAAAAAAGTCAAACTAATTACTTCCGGTACCCATCTACCACGAGCTAAGTGGCTAGCACAGATTCTCATGGGCGCTCAAGGCATTTGGGTAGAGCCAGAGATTGTTCCCGAACAAGGCATTCCTGGCAATCGAGAATCCTCTTTCAAGACAGGATTGGACTTATCTCGTAGTTTGTTGTGGGCAATGGTGAGTCAGGTTTATCAGCCTAAATGTTCAAAATTAATTCCCCTGAAGGATGTAGATATAAAAGATTGGCGTCGGCGGGGTTTTAAGTGCGAACACCAGGGGAATATTCAGTAGCGAGTCGCGATCGCATTCTCTTACCCAGCCGTAACAAATGCGATCGCCGACTCATTTTTTAATAAACCGCAGTTTGAGCAGCCATTGCTCGAATGGTAGACAAGGGAATTTCATAGAAGTACCTTTGGCGAAATTGTTCTTCTTGAACTGCTGCGATAAATTGTTCAATGGCTGTCTCTGCTTTCGGTAATTGTGCGTTCCCTAAATCAGAATGACCGGCATCTTCCTGGGAATGCCAAGTAATTTGAACCATCCAGTCGAGTTGTTTAACATGGAAGCCGAGATGAGAGATGGCTTCTAATCCGAGTTGGAGAGTGCGATCGCTAATTCCCAGCTTTTGGTGCAGTTGAGTATACGTCGCCTCTTGACCCGTGCGACTCAGATATTTGGCAATTCCTAACAGTTGCAGCCAGATTTGGCTGGGGGGAACGGGTTCTGGGGGAGGATAAGCGATCGCGAGGGTTTGATTCGCCTGAATTGCCCGCCTGAACCACACTTGCAGCTCATCCCAGCTACTGGGGCACTCTCGAACTGGCAGAACTGATAGCGCAGCAGTAGCAAGTGGGGACTCCTCACGACAGTCTAAAATCCAGTCTATCTGGTTCGGAGTGCCTAACTGCTGCGGCTGTTCTAAAGAACGCACGGCAATTATCCGCACTTCATAGTGAGGTCTAATCCCTTTATTAGGATTTTCGTAGCTATTAAAATCAAGCTCGACAATTGCATCGCATCTACCTTGGGGTAGCTCTTCCTTATAATGTCCCCACCAGATTCCGGAAAACCCAGTTTCGCAAGAGTTATCCCGAATTTTAAAAGTAGTTTTGATATATTGAACTTTTGCGCCTTTTAAGTCCTGAGTATTGCTATTCCAACTATTTTCAAACCAGCAATTTTGAATGAGCAGTTTTGGTACTGGATTGCCCATTCCGCAGGGTTCTAATAGTTTCAGTTCCCAAAATAAATCTCTTCCTAATTCACTGACCGTACACACCAAATCTGCCTGCACAATCGGCGCTAAAGGTGTCCCATCTGGCGTGCCCACAGAAGCTCGCAATTGCTGGTTAACAGCTTCTGTAAACAGGGGAATCTTATCAACTGGGAGACTCAACCCAGCAGCAAAGGGATGACCGCCAAATCGATGTAAGAGGTGTTCTTGCGCTTTCACCAACTGGTAAAGATCGACTTGATTCACAGACCGGGCGGAACCGCGTGCTAAAGCGTTTTCACTCAAATCGCCCTCTGTACTCAACAAAATCGTAGGACGCCCTGTTTCCTGTGCCACTTGCCCCGCCACTAAACCCAAGACACCGACAGGCCATTGCGTATCGCAAAGAACAATCACGCTAGTGGTTGATAAGTCCAACTGGCTTAATTTTTTATTAACTTCAGCGGCGACATCTTTTTGCAATGATTTACGACGGGCATTGGCTAATTCTGTTTCTAATGCCAACTGCTGACAGCGCTTCTCATCGCGGCTGGTAAGTAACTCCACACAGAAAGAAGCATCGCCTTGAATGCGGCTAACCGCGTTAATTCTAGGGCCAAGACCGAAAGAAATATCCGTTGGGCGATCGCCACTTTTCTGACACAATTCTAATAGACGAGCCACCCCAGGACGATTCCGCTTTTTGGTTTGCTGTTGTAGCACTGAAATTCCTCGCTGTGCCAGGTAGCGACAATCACCGCTTAACTGCACCAAATCGGCAATTAAACCAATTGCTACTAAATCCAATAAATCTTCTAACGGCTGTTGGGGAACATCCGGCAAAGTTTCATAAAGTGCTTCCACTAACTTATAGGCAACAGCCACACCTGAAAGGTGAAACATCGGATGGTCATTGGATAAGTAGCGAGGGTTGATGATAGCTGTCAACGCTGGACGTTCCTCTGGCAGGGTGTGGTGATCCGTGACAATTACATCAATCCCTAGCTGATGGGCATATTCAATTTCCTTCAGATTTGTGCTGCCAGTATCGCAAGTTACAATTAGCTTCGTTCCATCCTGAGCAAGGGCGTCAATTCCCCGTTCATTGAGTCCATGAGACTCGGTTAAACGATTGGGAATGTAATAAACTAGCTGCCGCTGCTGGCTAAAAAACTGTCCCAGTCCATCCCAGAGAACCGATGTTGCGGTAATCCCATCAGCATCAAAATCTCCCCAAATGGCAACTTTTTCCCCACCGTTACGGGCTTTGATTAATCGTTCTACAGCCCATTGCATTTCCTGCCCAAATTCAAAGGGACTTGCCGGGTGATACAACTGAGAATTTAAAAACCCTGACAATTGCTGAATATCGCGAATCCCCCGTTGCCACAACAGCTGTGCGGCATAATGTCCGGGTAATCCTGGGGCGTGGCGTCTGACTTCCTCAATAAATGCCGCTGGTGGTTCAACCGTTGATTGGATTTGCCATTGAAGTTGCTGCTGTGACATTTTTCTTTTTATCCCTCTTTCTGGCATCCTATCTCACAATAATTGCAAAAGAGATAAAAGAAGGGAGCGCTCGCCTTGGCAGATGTTGAGTTAAAAGCGATGTTTGGGCGATTGCAATTGTATTGTCAAGACTTATAAGACATTGCTACGTTATTCTCGTAGTAGTTAAAAGTGCAGGGAGTTTTATGCTAAGTGTAAATTTGGATCAAGAGACACATATATATTTATTATAAATTCTGGCAAAGGAAAAAACAACCAGCAGCGAACTACTAAAACACCTGCTTAGCCAGCATTGGCTAACTTTACAGCCTCGTAAGACCATCTTAGAGCGGATGAATGGACATCCTCAACATTTACTGATGGCTTTGGCAATCTATTTGATAGAAATACTTGCAATAAGATCATTGCCGAACGGATACAAGAACGCCATCAACAGCAATAGTTACCCAGAGATGAATTCATCTGCCGCGTTTTTGATTATCCTCGAACGAACTTCTCCTATCAATCTTATAGCCATTAATTGTGTACGTTTCGCCTGAACAATATCACCAATCTTAGGGAACTGCTGCCTAATTCTATCTTTAAGCTTTCCACTAATAGATAAAGCATCAATTGATTCTTCTAGTAAGCCACTTATGATGGATGTTGCTTGAACTTTTTGCCCACACTCAGGGCAAAACTTTGCATTGGGTGGTAAGTCCGCCGAACAATTAGCACATTGGTCTGATGCCTCTTTTAAAGCCCTTAAATAACTTTCAAACTGCGGATCGTCACCTGCAAACTCTTTAGAATATCTAATACTTAAAACCTTGATCGCCTCTGCCAAATCAGGCATTAAAAATGCTTTTTCTGTAACAAGAAGTGCAAGATGCACCATATATCTAAAACCAGTTTTTTTATCAGAAACAGCGATTGTTCCCTTGTTTGTTAGTACGCCTGAGTAGCATAAAATATTTAATGCTAGTTTAAGATTAGGCGACATATCACGTCGAACTGTGAAAAAAGCTGACTGGTAGTTATTTTGCTTTTGACGATGGTTTTTACTTCTAAGTTCTGGAATAATATAACTCCGTAATAAATCCATCCCAACACCAACATGGTGAGAAAACTTAGGGATTCTTTTGGATAAGTTTTGATGATAAGGAATAAGTTCTTTATCAATAAAATCCTGTACTGCTAACCTAACTGCCCTCTCAGAAAACCCTTCTTTTAATTGTTGAGCTTTTTCAAGAGTGCGATTCAAAATATGTAAAAATGCCCGAGGATTTCCTGTAGAAAGATAAATACAGATATCTAGTGTCTGACCTTTACTAAAAATCTTTTTACATAAAGAATTATCAGAATCTATGCGCTTTTTCAACATATCTCTAAAATTTTCTCTGATTGCCTGACGTCCTTCAATAGTATGGTCAAATCTATCCATTGGTATAGCTATCGCATCTTGCTCAGGTTCAAAGTTCTTTCCATAAGAAGTTATGCTTGGATAAACAGCTGCCTTAACGGCTATTGAACCGCCATGAATACGTTTAAATATTTCAAAGAAAATTTCTTGTTGTCTAGGAATAAAAGTGTGAGCGGCCTCATCAAATAAAAAGACTATCTTTTGTAGATCGAATTTTGCAATTATTTCCTTAAGAGTTTCCATTACATAGCCTAAATCGTTAACTTTATCAAAAAAATCATTTCCGATTTTAGCTATTATTTCTTCCTTATTTACTGCCATCGCTAGGTTTTGCAACTGATGGGCTTTTTCTTGCAAATATATTTTTGTCTCTTTAGGAGATTTTATACCAAACATTGCCTCGTATGGATCGATCACACTTTGATGACTAATCAAATCAAGAAAAAGAAGCTTTTCATGTAATTTTTCAAGGATTTTTGCACCTACCCAAGATTGGAAAGCATCCCGTTCCCCTACTTTAATTCCCTCTAGTAAGGTACTGGTTTGAAACGTAACATATACAGCTAACTTTCGATGTATCGTAAAGTCTCTGTCCATCTCGAATTCCGCTTGCCTAAGTAGCATAGACTTTCCAACGCCACGAGAACCTTCCAAAAGATGAGCGCCACCACCTTTTACAGTGTCTACAACTTTGCGTTCAAAGTTACCTAAAACTGTTAACTGCGGAATTTGGGTATAGACTAGATCCTCACATCTAGCAGCCTGTAGTAACTCTAAAACTTGTGAATTTTCAGACATTCTTATAATTTATTGCAATCGGGAAAGGGATGGTAATTTTTTTTCTAATTCAAAAAAACTGTCGCTAAATCGATTTCCCCACAGGTGTAACAGTATATTTTGGACTTGTGTTACTAGATCGAGATGCTTTTGCCAATCTACAGAATTATGATTAAAACGGTCGGGTAAAACAGACTCAAAGGTAGAAATTTTTCCATGTATTGTATTGCTAAGAATTCTATATATTTTCTTGCATTCTTCCACCTCAAATAGAAAGGCAGTAGATTTTTTATAATTTTCATTTAAAATAAATGATTTATAACTGGGACTATTGAGGTAATCAATCATTTCATTAAAGTTAAGATCCTTATCGTGGCACTTCCATCCCCAGAACTGATGAGGCATATCCCATAAGTATATGATAGCAACACCAAGCTCTAATACTCTACGAAGAAGAGTTTGAGCAGGTTTATCCAGGGAGCATCCAGCTAGATATACTGAAGTTACGACATCTGCAAACACCTCATCAAATATGGTTGTAATTTCTTTCTGAGATTGAGATAAATAGGGCTTTTCGCGTATAACTTGACCGAGAATAGCAAAGGCACGCGCTTTTATTTCTACTTGAGATAGTTTTTCTATATTTTCTAAAAGAGAAACGTTTAGATTTTGCCTTAGTTTCTCTTGAAGTTCTATGAAAATTTGGGTTGCTCCCGGACTTTGCTCCTCACTCAAGTCCATAATTTTACCTCTCTATTATTAGATTTATACATTAAAGTTGTTTGCAGATTACATACAACCACTACAACTCCTACAACTGTTTAAGAGGGAAAGTCTGACGCTAATATTGTAGCCGTAGGCTTATCCCTGGGATACAGTTAGCACAAACCAAAGACTTCTAGTTGATGGAACTTGATAATAAGTTGTCGAGGATTTGGACGGTCGCAATTTTCATTCAAGTACCCCAACTGCCAACTAATGAGCAGCAGTTGGGGATGAAAGACAACTAACGGACGATAATTACCCAGAGACTAGAGAAAAGCGCGATCGCCTTTTTGGAGGGTGCGTTTCTCTTAGCACCTTAAATTCTCACCTAATGAGGTAAGACCTGCTTTAATGCCTCCACAAGGCGATCCACAGTCTCTGGACGGCTGTTGAAGCCCATAAGACCCACACGCCAGACTTTACCTGCGAGTTCGCCCAGTCCGCCCCCAATTTCGATATTGTGTTCGTTGAGGAGTTGACGCGCGATCGCTTTCCCATCCACACCCTCTGGAATGCAAACTGTTGTCAGGGTTGGCAGGCGAAACTCTCGTTTAACGTGCATAGTAAGTCCTAAGTTTTCTAAACTTTCCCAGAGATACTCGACGTTCTTTTGATGGCGCGTCCAGCTATTTTCGATTCCTTCTTCTGCAATCAAACGCAACGCTTCCCGCAGAGCATAGTACAAGTTAATCGGGGCCGTGTGGTGATAGGTGCGTTCTTTGCCCCAATACTTACTCAACAACGTCATATCTAAATACCAGTTAGCCACCTTCGTGCCACGTTGTTGCAATTTCTCAATTGCACGGGGACTCATGGTAAACGGCGAAGCACCGGGAGGACAACCTAACCCTTTCTGGCTACAGCTATAACCTAAGTCAACCTTCCACTCATCTAGAAACAAGGGGACGCCCCCCAGACTGGTAACACTATCCACTAATAGCAGACAATCAAATTCACGACAGAGGTCACCGACTCCTTCTAACGGTTGGCGTGCCCCCGTGGAGGTCTCGGCATGGACTAAAGCCAGAATCGCAGGGCGATGAGTTTCTAAGGCGGTTCGGAGTTCGTCTATAGGGAACACTTGCCCCCAAGGTTTGGTAATCGTTCGCACATCCGCACCATATCGTCCTGCCATATCCACGAGGCGGTTGCCAAAGTACCCGCTAACGCCCACTAGAACCACATCACCGGGTTCGGTAACGTTGGCAATGGTTGCTTCCATTGCTGCCGTTCCCGTCCCGCTGACTGCAATGGTGAGGGGGTTTTCTGTCTGCCAAACATAGCGCAGCAACATCTGGATTTCGTCCATCAGTGCCAGAAATGCTGGATCGAGGTGCCCCACCGGAGGGGTATTCATCGCCTGAAGGACAGCGGGATGGGCATTGGATGGGCCTGGACCCAGCAGCAAACGAGTCGGAATTTCTAGAGGGGCGAGTTGCAGCCGAGTCGTGTTGTTAATTGAGGAGGTTAGAGTCATGATTGGTTCTAGGCTCGATCAAGCGAGGACTATTTTAGAGTCTAAAGGTTAGCTGAGTGCAAGTAACGCTACTGATATAGCAGTCTTAAATAATTCGTGAAGGCGAGATCCCGAACTTCTTTAAGAAGTCCGGGATCTGAAGGGCTGCCTCACAGCTCAAATAGAATTGCGATAAATCATCTAAGAGACTATTTTTGAAGAAAATCTGAAAGCAGAAACTTAAGGACTTGCTAGTGTTTTTAAAGTAGTCCTAAGGCTTTAAGACTGCGCCGGGTAATTTCAATGCGATTGACGCCATCATTATCATTTCGCATATCCATATTTGTGGCAAAGAAATAAACATTTTTGTTCTGTTCCAGATATCCCACAAACCAGCCATTCTCAGGATTCGTACTGTCCGTCCAGCCAGTCTTTCCGCGCAGCACATAGTCTGGAGTTTGTTCGCGTACCATAATATCTTTGACCAAATCTAAGCTGCGTTGGGAAAAGGGTAAGTCGTTGCGATAGAGACGTTGCAGAAACTCAATCTCTTGTTTGGGCGTAATTTTTAAAGGACCATCTAACCAAAATCGATCGATTTGCTCAGATGTCCCAATTTGACGGTTTCCATAGCCGACTTGATTGATAAATTTCTGCATCCGTTCGTGCCCAATTTTCCGAGCCAAAATTTGGTAGAACCAAACCGTTGAGTCTTTGAAACCTTGGCGCAGGTTAGTGTCTCGGTTCCAAGCTGCGATGTTCCGTTGAATGCCGTCCCAGGTTAAAACAGTCACCTCATCTCGAATCACCCCTGTTTCCAATGCCACAAGCGCGTTGAAAATCTTGAAGGTTGAAGCGGGGAAGAATGCCGTTGAATTTCGAGGCGCGTTATGTTCGTAGAATTGGTTTTTATTTTGGTCATAAACCACAATTGACCCTTCAATGCCCAGTTCTCGGAAAGAACGCCCTAGGTCTATCCCTTGAGTTGTAGTGATTTCCGAAGTTGGTTGAGGTGGCTGAGAGTTCGCAGCAGTGCCGAGGAAACCGCTAATGGTCAATAGCGCCACGAGGCTAGCAATGGCGATCGCGATCGCTAAGGGCACTTGCTTAATTCGATACATCAGGATTTTCCTTACGTGATTTTCAAACCAGTCGTAATACAGGAATGGGTTTGGCGATTCCAGAAATCTAGTTAGGTATCTGGGTCGTGCTGGCAGCAAATTCAAGTATTGCGACTGTTCTGGAGATACCAGGTATTGAGCGCCAGTTGATGCACCTCGCGCCAGGGAAGGTTATTTGCCTTCGCTAATTCGGCACAATCTTCGTATTCTGGCTGCACATTCGCGATCGCTTTCTGGTTAGGATGCCCCGTCCAGGCAACCTTGACGCGAACGAAGCCATATTCTGTCAGAACCTGTTGAATTTCTCGCTGCAAAATCGAGCGTTGCTGTGTCTGACGCCGGATGCCGAGTGTCGTCGTTTCTCGGAATAAGATCGCTTCGCAAGCGGATATTTGTTCGGGATGGCAAATAACCGTCAGCAAAATGCCAGGACGAGACTTTTTCATCCCTATCGGTTGAGTGAAGACATCCACCGCACCGGCGTTAAACAGTGCCTCAAACACATAGCCGATGGCTTGGGGACTCAAGTCATCAATTTGGGTTTCCAGCACCGAAATTATTTCTAAACAGGGGCTTTCGGAAGGCTGAATGAATCCCGACTCTTGTAGAGAGGCAAATCGCGTCTCTACACCCTCGCCAATCCAGAGGCGTAGAATATTGGGAATCGGTAACTGACGGGAACCGGCACCATTTCCAACCCGCTGGATCGTCATGGGGGGTGGAGATCCAAAGCCGGTGGCAAGCGTACACGCGATCGCTGCTCCAGTCGGTGTCACCAGTTCCCGATCGATCCCATTACTATAAACTGGCACCTGGCGAGATTCCCACAACTTTAATACAGCCGGTACCGGCACCGCTAGCTGACCGTGAGCTGCTCTAACCATCCCGCCACCAGTGGGGAGTGCCGAACAGTATAGTTCGTCAATCCCCAACCAATCCAAGCCCAGACAAGTGCCGACAATATCTACAATGGCATCAGTCGCCCCGACTTCATGAAAATGAACTTCTTCTGGGGGAATGCCGTGAACCGCTCCTTCTGCGTCTGCCAGCCGTTGAAACACTGCCAAACTAGACGCCTGTACTCGTAACGGAAACTCTGCTGCTGCAATCAACTGGACAATTTCTGGCAAATGCCGCGTCGGGGAATGAGAATGAACCCGATCGCCATCGTAATGCTGATGCCCACCATTTTGCCGGTGATGTTCGTGGTGGTGATTTGAATCGGTGCGATCGCGATCGCTCAAATCTACGTGAAATTTAGTAGCTTGCTGACCGTTCCGGTGAACGTGTTCGGCTCGTAACTGGTATTCTTGGGAAATTCCCAGCCTCTTGAGCTTTTCTATCAAATAATCTAGGGGAACTCCCGCATCTACAAGTGCCCCCAGGCACATATCACCGGCAATTCCTGTTGGACATTCTAGATACGCTAGCTTGTTCATAAGGAGTAATCAGGAGTCAGGAAAAATTCTGGATTCTGAATTCTGTAGTCTCAGTTCTGGATTCTGCATTATGGCGACAATCTACAATATCCATCCTGATACACCGCAAACTCGTGGAATAGAACAAATAGTAGGTGCCCTAAGAGCAGGCGCTGTGATGCTATATCCCACTGATACTGTCTACGCGATTGGCTGTGACCTAAATGTCAAGTCAGCGGTGGAGCGTGTGAGGCTCCTTAAGCAGCTATCTAATGATAAGCCCCTGACGTTCCTGTGTCCGTCTCTGTCCAACATTGCCCAATATGCCATCGTCAGTGATGTCGCTTATCGGATTATGAGGAATTTAATTCCTGGGACTTACACGTTTCTGCTACCCGCCACCAAATTAGTGCCGAAACTGGTGATGAGTCCTAAGCGCAAAACGACGGGTATTCGGGTTCCGGAGCATACAGTGTGCCAGTCGCTGTTGCAGGCATTAGGCAATCCGATTATTTCCACCTCAGCTCACCTCGTGGATGAGAATGGCAACGCCCCAACCCTAGGGTTGGAGAAGGCAAAATTGTTTGACCAGCTAGACAAGCTAGTCGATCTAATTGTGGACATTGGCTCGGAACCAGGAGATGGGGTTTCCACAATTTTAGATTTGACAGATGAGGAACCTGTCATCGTCCGGCGCGGTCTGGGATGGGAGGCTGCAACGGCTTGGGCGACATCGGTCAGTTGATTTTAGATGAAAGATTAAAGATTAAAGATTGAGTTAAAGCTTTTACATCCAAAATCCCCAATCGCTAATCTAAAATCCCTTTGCGAACTAAAGACAATTAACTACAGCCTCGGCACTAGGGAATTCGGACGATAACCCTACCAGCAATCCACTTCCTGGATTGTCCACTTAACACCAGCTCCTACCGCTTTGCGACAACACTTGTGCGTCGATAGTTTGAGGGGCGCAAGCCCAGATACAGCAAGGGTTAGTGCTTCTTTTAGGTCAGATGGAATGGGGAGAGAGCGTAGAGATGACCCATAGTGAGCTGAGAGTAGTAACACACCCGCTGTCCGGTGTCTAACAATCAGCCCCTACAGTCTATATATAGAGAGTTGAGACGGTCAATCGCAGGCGCTGCCTGAAGGGAGACAAAACTTTTGAACCGTTCTCAGTGGCTCTTGTTGACTTTGAATACTGTCGCTACCAGGGGCTTTCACCATGACAACTATTAATTCTCTCAGCCAATCTTCTGAAAATCTATGCCACTCGACCGAGCAACTGTTGGGAATCGACGTGGAAACGATGACCGGCCTGTTGTTAGAGGAATTGCGGACTGAAATCAAAACGACGTCATTGCACGTTCAGGCGATCGCTAACCGGATCGCCCTAGAGGTGCAGCGGATTTGTAGCAAGAGTCCGCGCATCCAGACTTCTGGCGAAGTTCGCTCTTGGCAGTTAAATCTGGGACGGCATCGGTTGCAAAAGTGTCTGTCATACTACCGGCTGGGTTCTAAGCGGGGTCGGGTTGAACTGCATAGCAACCTCAGCGCGATGGTTTATCGCTATGTGGTGTCGCCCAACTCTCAGTTAGGTTTTCAAGCCCGCTACAACCTGATTGAGGACTTCTTGCAAGAGTTCTACGCCGAGTCAATCAAAGCTTTCCGGCGGGAAAACGAGCTGACAATAGACTACACTCCCCGCACTCAACTGGAACTGGCGGAGTATATGGCATTCAGCGAACAGTATGCCAAGCGTCGCATCAATTTACCGAATGGTACCAGCCAGCAGCTAATTGTGTTGAGGGCACAGGGGTTTGCTCGCCGCCAGCCTGCTGAGACGAGCATGGATATTGAGAAGGCGATTGAGTTTCCCAGAGGTGAAGATGCGGACACGCAAAGTCGGTCAGCGGCGATGCACCAGCTGCGATCGCAATTGGTTGCCGATACGATTGACCCGGCGGAAGCAGTATTGCGCGATCGCGTCGTTGCCGAACTGATGGAATACCTGCAAGCCCAAGGTCAAGAGGACTGTGTCAATTACCTGGTTTTAAAGCTGCAAGACCTCTCCGCACCAGAGATTGACGAAATCCTGGGTTTAACCGCACGTCAGCGCGACTACTTGCAACAGCGCTTTAAGTACCATGTGGAAAAATTCTCTCGTCAAAATAACTGGAAGCTGGTACATCAATGGTTGGGAGCCGATCTCGACCAAAAACTGGGACTCTCTTCTCAGCAGTGGGAAGCGTTTTGGAATCAACTTTCTCTGGAACAGCAGCAGCTATTGCAGTTAAAACAAGCTCAAGTTAGCGAGCGGGAAATTGCTCAAACACTCGGATGCACGCCCAAACAGTTACAAAAGCGCTGGACTCAAGTGCTGGAAATGGCTTGGAAAATCCGCAACCAAGGAGATTTATGACTAATGAGTTTCGAGTGTTGAGTTAAGATAATTCTCTTAATTCAACACTCATCACTCATCACTTTCCTCTAACCCCACTGGAATTTCCCCGGAATAGAATAGGAACGGGAATCGAGCAAATGCTCCGCCTGACCGACTGCAACAACTTGTCCTGCTGCCAAGATTACTAAACGATCGGCGAGTTCCAGGGCATCGGCTCGTGAATGAGTCACCAGGACAACCGGCAAGTTAAATTGACGTTGAATGGTTTTCAACTCGGTTCGGAGGGTTGCTCTCAAATCATCATCGAGGGCGCTGAAAGGTTCATCAAGAAGCAGAATTTTGGGATAGGGAGCTAAAGCCCGCGCGATCGCTACTCGTTGAGCTTGCCCGCCAGAAATCTTCTGCACGGGTTGATGTACCAGATCCTCAAGTTCTAACAAATTTACCAATTCGCGAACGCGCTGCTGCCGCCGGTGCCGTTGCCAGCGGTTGAGAGCAAAGCCAATATTTTCCGCTACGTTCAAATGCCCAAATAAGGCGCAGTTTTGGAAGACATAACCGACATTTCGCCGGTGCGCTGGCAAGTTCAGACGCTCTTTAGTATCCAGGAAGATTGTTCCCGCCACTTCAATCCGGCCCCAATCCGGACGCAACAACCCTGCGATCGCTTGTAATGTCGAACTCTTGCCACAGCCAGATGGCCCAAATAGAACGGTTAAGCCGCTAGAAACTTCAAACTGAATATTTAAATGAAACTGCCCGCCAATGGTCGCCGACTTAGGCAGAAAATTTTTGCCAAAGGCGACTTTCAGCATGGAATACACATCGAATGTCCCAACGCAATTCCTCTTTAGTTTTGTTAGGGTATATGTTAACAATTGTCAACGAACGCGCACAGCTACTCGGCGGTTATGGCGATCAATCTGGCTCAATCTTCTGCTTCACCCCAGCCACCAGCCCAGAATACAACAGCACTCAGGCAAGTCTTTGAGACGATTCAGGCTGATAGTTGTCCGCACTCTTATAACTTTCATATGCACACCGTCTACTCGGATGGTCGTTTGTCACCGAGTGCGTTGATGGAACAGGCGATCGCGATAGGTCTTAAAGGGCTGGCGATCACCGATCACCATACGATTGGCGGTTTCAAAGAGGCTCAATACTGGCTGCAAAACACCTACACGAATCCTGATTCCGCCCACTTACCCCACTTGTGGATCGGCACCGAAATCACCTCTAGCCTGCTGAACACAGAAGTCCACATCCTTTGCTATGCTTTCGATCCAGAACACTCTGCGATGAAGCAATATCTGAAAGGCTCTGCACCCAAGGGCGGTGATGCTGACGCTGCCAATGTGATTGCCGCTGTCCATCAGTCGGGTGGTTTTGCCGTCTTGGCTCATCCAGCCCGCTACCGCCTTCCTGCTGCAAAACTTATCCCTGCTGCCGCTGAGGCAGGCATTGACGGCGTTGAAACCTACTACGCCTACAACAACCCTAGCCCTTGGCAATCCAGTCCGAGGGAAACGAAAGAGGTGGAACAGCTCGCTGCCACCTATAGTTTGTTTAGCACCTGCGGCACCGATACCCACGGCTTAAATTTGCTTCAACGCCTGTAATTAAAACACCTCGCTCCCAATCCCTCTAAACAAGCTCTAGAAGGGAACTGGAAGCCGTTTGCAAAGCGCACTCCGGCGGATTTTATCTGGCTTTTTTTAATCCAGGGCTAGCAAGGACATGACGGTAGACAGATCGGGAGAAACCCGCTGACTCAGATTTAGTTCATTCACGACCCTATGGAAGGAGCCGCCCTGCTGCAAGCGATCGCGCATCTCCTCGACTTCACCCCAGGTTAAATCGCTCTCGACGTAGGCTTTAGCCACTGCGATTACTAAGTCTGCGTATTCATTCCCCTCTGCTTTGGTCATCATATTGTGCTGAATATTCAGAGTTTGGTCAAAGCGGTGATACCAGCACTTGGGTTGTTGCGGGAGTAAGGTTTTAAACAGAGCTTTATGTTCTTCGTCGCCGACTGCGCGATCGCTTTCGCTCGACACAATCAACATGGGCGCAGCGTAACTCGTTTCCGCCCGCTCGAAAATATCTTTTCCCATATCTAAAAATACTCGCAATGATGGCATGAGAAAGCCGTCATAACCAAAATGTGCGACTCCCGGTGCAGTCTTCCACTTAAAATAGATATTAAATACCTGCACAAACAAATCGACTACTTTATTGCTGCCACTCAAATAAGGGGCAAACAGCAAAGCCCGATAAATTTGTACGGCGCGTTCTAGGCATAGCCAAGCGGCCAAAGTGCTGCCACCAGAAAGCCCTCCCACTACTACTTTTCTTCCCAAAGCTTGAGCTTGTTGTAGCCAGTAAATCCCAAACTGTTGATAAACTTCTTGTTCTTCGGGAAGCGGAGGAGGGTTATCTCCATCCCAATTGCCTGCAATCCCATGCCCAGGGAGCAAAGGAATCAAGACGTTGTAGCCTGCCTTAAAGAAAGCTTCTCCTATGGGTACAAATTGTTCTGGAGTGGCAGTAAACCCATGAAAGAACAGACACACTTTGTCCGTAGGATTAGAGTAAAGAAAAAACCGAGAGCCGCGGGTTTCATCCATCAGCGGTAGCGCATCTTCACGGGCTTTCGTCTCTCGCACCAATGCTGCGGTAAAGGTGGAATAGTTAAACATTGTTATCTAAATCGTTTTTGCATGGGAAGCCCGAATTCAATGCGGCGCAGCACATCTATATCTATTTAGATTAACAGCCACCAGAACTCAGTGAATCCTTCATAAGGATATTCAAAAATGAAGTCATGTCTCAAGTGCGCGTTTTCTGAGTTAACCGAGTCAGTCCAATCAGCCACCTGAACAGCGGTAGGGTGCGGGGTAAGGGTTGAGGCGTGGGGAATGCAAAAGAACCAAAGCTGCTTTCCGATAAGATGCGGACTAACTTCTGCTGTAAAAGATTGAGTGCCAAGTCGATTTCCTGAGCGCAGTGGCGATATCTGGATAAAGATTTGCCAACGGGATCGCTAATATCTAAGGAATTTTGTTCTCCTACAAATTCTTTGAGCGTGAAAGTCTTGTTGAGCGCCTCCGGATAGATCGCGATCGCAATATATTTATGAAACTTTGTCATCGTCAGCACTAAATCTGCCCATTCGACGAGTTCTGGCTTTAACCCTTGCGGTTCGCAGTCATATTGAATTCCGTACTCTCCCAATACCGTTAGAGTATGGGCCGAAACGGGTATCCCCTTAAATTTATAAAGTCCAGCTGAACGCACCTCAGTTTGGGCTAAGATTTCCTGCCTTTGCCTCAGTTCCCGAATCTTTTTCTGAAATAGCGCTTGTGCCATCGGGCTGCGACAGGTGTTGCCAGTACAAACAAATAGAACTCGCATACCAGAAGTGAGTGAAGCAATGATTTATTTTGCTACGCTACGACCGATGGTGAACCCTTTCACCTTTTAAAATCCATTCGGCTGATTTTTACAGACGAATGGGTGGCACCCGCAGCTACAATTTTTGATTTAACAAACACCTACGTATTTAGTCACTTTCCGCTTCTATCTAAAGAAATATAATGTCACTTTTAGCCAAACAAAAGCCGCTCATTGCGGAGCGGCTTTTGTTTAGGTAAAATTAGCAAAAATTAGCTATTTTTAAAGTTAGATTCCACTTTGAATAACCATCAGGACGGTAACACTGACGCTCATCAATACTAAAAGAATTGCTAGAGAAACTGATTGACCCAGATGTGGCGCTTGTGAAACTTTCATGTGGTTTTCTTTTAATTTCTGAATTGTATTAAATGAAGAATACCAGCAACCTTAAGGGATCAATGAGAAAAGCACAATTTTCTTTAATAAACGCAACAGTTCTTAATAATCGCCAGTGCGATCGCTCTTAAAGACAAGCACAGATATAGATAAAAAAACACGTAAGGGAACGGGCTTAGCCCGTTCCCCTAAACGTTTTGAGAGCGAGGACAGTTATCGAGTCAAACCGTGTTCAAGGGCATAGCGCACTAACTCGGTGCGGCTATTCGTCCCTGTCTTGCTAAACAAGCGGCTGACATACTTCTCAACGTTGCGGACACTGGTTTCCAAGCGTCGGGCAATTTCTTTATTCATCAATCCTTCCGCAACCAAGTCTAAAACACTCTGCTCTCGTGGCGTTAAGTCTATGCGGATATGGGAAGGCGACTGGGGGATTCGATTTGTATCTTCTAACATCCCCCGGATGGCAGCAATCTGTTGCTTGATGTCCTCAATATCGTTACCGCCGGTGGTGCTAGTTGGAGTGGTGCGACGTTCCAGTAAGTTTTTGACAATTGCCTCCAATTCCTCTGGATCAAAGGGCTTCGGGAGATACGCATCGCACCCCGCTTGATAGCCTTGGATGCGATCGCTTGTCATGCCTCTAGCCGTTAAAAATACTACAGGTAAATTTTTGAAGCGAGGATCTTCCCGCAGCTGCTTGAGGAATTGATACCCATCCACCTTGGGCATCATCACATCTGAAATCACTAAATCCGGCTGGTTCTTCTGCAACATCTGCCATGCGTCACCAGCATTACTGGCAACCTGAACGGTAAAACCACTGTCTTGCAGATATTCTTTGACTGCTTCGCGCAGTCCGGGTTCGTCGTCTACCAGTAACAATTTTCCTGTCATTTATCTTTCCTTGCCGCTACGTTTTTTAACAGTATTTTCTTAACAGATGTGTTCCCTTGCTGCTGGTTTTTTAATTAATGTAGCGAACTTTTTAAACCTCTATTTGTTCGGACTTCTGGACTATCCAAATGCAACCATCAATAATAAAATTAAACGCCCTCAAATTGTCTTCTGTTTAACAGAAGTGCTTCCCCTTGCCTACCCAATTAGGGAGAGGAAAAAGGATCGTCTTTCTGCCAGATTTTTGAACCCCTGAATTTCAGATGCCTTAGAAATGGGGGTTTGTTTGCCTTAAAGTCGGCGCATGGAGTAGGTGCGATCGCTACCGACTCAGTCTGTTCGGTAAAACAAGCGATCGCAGACCTTGATTGATTAAAAATTAACCCTTGCTCACTTTTAGCTGAGTTAAGTCTATTTAATTAACGGAGGACAAAACACAACAAAGCTAAAATGCCGTTAATCAGATAAAAGGCGGCAACCACTTGGGTTTCACTCCAGCCACTCAGTTCTAAATGGTGGTGAATCGGTGCCATCTTAAATAAACGCTTGCCGATCCCATCCGGGCCTTTGGTGGCTTTATAGTAGCCCACCTGCGCCATTACTGAGAGCGATTCCACGAAGAAAATACCGCTGAGGATAAATAGCGCCCAGAGATTGTTCGTCAGAAGTCCGACTGCTGTCAGTGCGCCTCCCAGCGCCATCGAACCCGTATCGCCCATAAAGACGCGGGCTTTGTTGCGGTTGTGAACCAAAAAGCCTAGGTAGCTGCCACTCATGCAGGCGCAAAAAATCATCAAACTTGGCGACACGGGAGCAACAATGGCACCGAGTCCCAAAAGAGCGATCGCGCCCGTTCCCGCTGCTAGTCCATCGACTCCATCCGTGAGGTTCGTCGCATTACTTTCCGCCACTAGCACAAATACTGCTAAAGGCCAGAACAGTAACCCCAAAGGAATCGCTAAACCAAAAGGCAAGGCAATCGTGGTGATACTGGCTGGTTGATGCCAGACTAGCCACAAAGAAAACAGAACACCCACCCCAATCTGCAAAATCAGTTTCATCCGGGGCGAGATGCCTTTATTCGACCGGCGTCTAATGACTTGCCAATCGTCAACCCAGCCAATTGCACCGTAGGCTAAAGTTACGATTGATACGGCAAGTACGGGAAAGAATCCTTGTATGCCTACAGCCAATCCAGACCACACCAAGGCGGCGATTACCCCGACAGGCACAAAAAACACCCCGCCCATTGTCGGAGTGCCTGCTTTTTGTAAATGCGCTTGGGGGCCATCCTCCCGAATAAATTGACCCGCTTTTAGGGCTTGCAGGAAGGGGACTGCCCAATATCCTAAAAGAGCTGTCACCAAGGCGCAAAGCCACAGGGGAAACGTCATCGAGATGCCTACCGATGGGAAGACACCTGCTTGCAGATCGAATAATATCGTCCCTAGGGAAAGCCCAACTGCCAGTAACGCTAGCAGGCTAGTTCCTGAGGGGTTGAACGACCGACCAGAAAATAATTTAGCGTCCACAAATTTTTCGTTCACTTCTCACACCAGAATTCAGAATTTCAGAATCCAGAATTTACTCTGACGCCTGAGTGCTGAATTCTTTTCGTCTGACTAATCTTCGTCTACATCGATGATTTCATCATCGTCTTCGAGATCATCGTAAACATCATCCGGTGCCATCAGATCGGAGATTTCTGCATCACCATCGCGGAAACTATCTTCCGCTTGAACATCCCGCGCCAACAAGCGTCCTGTGGATTCCAGCCAGTCGAGAATCGATGGTTCTTGTTGTAACGGAATCAGACCAGCCAGCTGGTGACGAGGTTCTTCACGCAGAGACGGGTTGTACATATTTGACATATTTGAGGATTTCGGATTGGGAGCTAACTAGACATATTGAGTTTACCACTCCCAGAAACGCGATCGCTGGCGTGGAGACTATTACGTGTCAAGGGAGTTGTTATCAAACTTATCAACTAGGTGCTGGTGGCTGATGCCATCTGCGTATTGAACAAAAGTTAAGCTGGGGGTAGAGAAGTCACCCAGAAGAGAGGTCTAGGAGGAAATGAGGAAAGCAGCACTGTTGGAAGCGATCGCTTCTCAAAATCGCGGACTGCTAGCAACCGAAACCGACAAAATAGCGATTCTCTCAGCGGTTGCGCGATTGGAAGACCTCAACCCTACTCCCCGTCCGGTTGAGGCAACTGACCTACTAGATGGCAATTGGCGACTACTTTACACCACCAGTCGCGGTTTATTAACCATTGACCAACTGCCATTCCTCAAACTCGGTCAAATCTATCAATGCATTCGAGCCAAAGACGCCAAAGTTTACAATATTGCTGAAGTTTATGGTTTACCCTATCTGGAAGGATTTGTTAGCGTTGCTGCTCGGTTTGAACCAGTTTCTGAACGTCGTGTCTTGGTAAAATTTGAGCGTTCTATTTCTGGTTTACAGCGTCTCATTAACTATCAGTCGCCTTCAGCATTTATTCGGCAAATTGAAAGCGGTCAGCGATTTCCAGCTTTGGATTTTGGTATCGACAGCAGCAACCAGCAAGGTTGGCTGGATACTACTTATCTAGATGAGGATTTGCGGATAGGCCGAGGCAATGAAGGCAGCGTGTTTGTCTTAACAAAAGCTTAGGTTAATGGCTAGTGGCTAATGGTTAATGACTATTAGCCATTAGGAAGATAAATTCCTGCAAAATAGGGCGGGGTTAGTCTTTTTTTTACGAACCACTAAGAACGCGAAGGATGCCAAGGAAGAAAAAGAGGATTTGACGAATTAATTGGGATTACTACACATAAATAATATCCAGTTATCTAAAAATCATTAGCCGTTAGCAATTAATCAGATGGAATCTACGCAAGAAGTTTTATTCCGCTTGTCCCAAGGACAATTAAATCTACTACAAACTTGTCCTCGAAAGTTTCAACAAATCTACTTAGATAAACTGAGTTCACCCACCAATCCAGAACAACTAGAACGGCAAAATTGGGGCAGTCGCTTTCACTTATTGATGCAGCAGCGAGAACTGGGATTGCCGGTAGAATCTTTGGTGCAAGAGGACGCCCAATTACATCGTTGGGTGACGGCATTGGTGGATGCAGCGCCAGAAATCTTGATATCTAACCCGAAAACCTTCCGCCAAAGCGAACATTGTCGCACGCTGAATTTTCAGGGATATTTATTGACAGTCATCTATGATTTGTTCATTGAAGACACGCAATCTGCTGAAATTTTGGATTGGAAAACTTATCCTCAACCAAAAAATCGGCGTTGGTTAGAAAAAGATTGGCAGACTCGCTTGTATCTTTATATTTTGGCAGAAACTAGCGATTATCTGCCAGAACAGATTTCTATGACTTACTGGTTTGTCCAGTCTCAGCCTCAACCAGAAAGCCTCAAATTTACTTATAATGCCGCTCAACACGAGCAAACGAAAAGGGATTTAACAGAACTGTTGACGCAGCTAACCGATTATTTGCAACGTTATCAGCAAGGAGAAGATTTTCCTCAAGTTCCAGAAACCGCTAATCGTTGCCCTGACTGTAACTTTGCGATTCGGTGTCAGCGCGATCGCAATTTTTCAAATACTTCGCATCTTACCAGTGAAGAAAATTTCTCTCATCAAGATTGGCTACCCAATTTAGCGAATATTCAGGAAGTTTCCCTGTAAAAAATAAAAAATCAAAATTTATGACAAATCCTGATAAAAACGAGCCTGCATCTAACTACTCTTCCATCTATATCCGCGACCTTGAAATTGACGATCTTGCCCCAGTTTACCACTTGGGAGAAGCTGTATTTACAAGCAATTTGTACCCTTATTTATATCGCACCTGGGATGAATGGGAGGTGATTGGACTTTACAATACCGATCCGGAATACTGTCTGGTTGCTGAAATCGACGAACAACTGGCAGGGTTCATTTTGGGAACCGTGATTAGCAAAGCATCCTGGACTTATGGATACATTATTTGGCTGGGTGTGAATCCGAATTTTCAGCGTCGAGGCGTCGGGGACAAGCTCGTTGATAAGCTGGTAGAACGGATGATTGAAGATGGGGTGCGGTTCATGCTGGTGGATACCGATCCCGCAAATGTCCCAGCCGTGAAGTTTTTTAGCCGCAAAGGTTTTGGCAATACTCGCCAGCACATTTTCTTGTCGATGAATTTGAGCAAGCACGAGTATTATGGCAGGCTGATTGCCTACGAGCGCGAAAAAGCTGAGAGGGCTGCTTATAAACGATCGCGCCGCCGTCCTTCCACTCAAACCCAAGGAATTGCTAGCGAAGCAGCGACAAAAGTTATGGTGACTGACACTCCATCAACCCCTGTCGAACCGCCGAATTTCTCCGATCCCGAAAGTTAACCTTTTCTTTTTGATAACAATTTTCCTTAACTACTGCTGCGGCTAAAGAAAATCGCCGCTAAGACTATCAAACCCAATAAGGCTAGGGGAACCCACAGATTGACAAGCTCGCTCATCTCAGTTGTTTTAATCTTGGCAATCAACTTAATTAATTAATATTTTTTATAAAAAATGGCTAAAATGTAAAGCGAAATTTATTTTTAAGGCAACCATGACATCAAAAGATACGGTGACATGGCTACAAGAGAGAACAGCGCTGGGTGTACTATCGGCAGAAGTGTTAGAAGCGATCGCGCAACTTCTGGAAGAAAAAGTCGTACCAGCGCAAACGACTTTAGTGGCGGAGGAAACGCCCCCCGAAGGACTCTATATTCTCAAACAAGGGCAACTAGAAGGCGATTCTCTTTCAGAGACGCTACGCGAACGCACCAACCAAACAGGTTTAGCCTGGGTGATTAGTTTTCTTCCTGGAGCCACCATTCACTTACAAGAGCTACTGTTAGACCAGCAGGCTCAAAGAACTATCAAGACACTCAGCGAATGCACGCTGTGGTTTATTCCCGCAGAGCAATTTCGGCAAATAGTCGCCCAATATCCCGAAATTACCCAAGCGTTCTCCCAGCGGTTGGCTCAAGAACTCGCTCAACTATCGTCTCAACTGAACTACGAACAAGAGCGTCAAACCGCCTTGCGCCCTTATCTGGTAGCAAAGGCAAGACGCGGGGTGGTGGGAAAAAGCCGCTATGCAGTCCGGCTGCGCCAGCAAATCAAAGAGGCGGCTGAGTCAAGGCGTCCAGTCTTGATTTTTGGGGAACCGGGACTAGAAAAAGACAATACTGCTGCTTTGGTTCACTTTGGTTCTTCCTATCGGCGCGAACCGATCGTTAAAGTAGACTGTAGTACGCTGCAAGCAAGTGGTGCAGAACTATTTGGTCGTGCTAGTGGCAAACCAGGGCTAATTGAATCCCTGGGGACAGGCACTTTAGTCCTCAACAACATCCAAGAACTTCCCCCAGAGTTAACGCCGAAGCTGGCTCAATTATTAGAAACCAATACCTACACTCCCCTCAGCCGTTCGGAAGACTCCCCAGCCCCAAGCCGCTCGTGTCAAGCCCGCATTATGATGATTGCGGAAAAACACCTACCGACAATTGAGCGTCAAGTCGGTCATTTAATTAAAGTGCCGCCGCTGCGGGTGCGAAAAGCGGATATTGAAGACCAGGTAGAATACTACATTCGCCTGTTCTGTCGAGCCAAAGGCACTCGCAAACCCAAAGTCGCTCCAGAAGCTATACGCCGCTTACAAGCCTATGATTTCCCCGGCAACCTGAAAGAATTACAAAGTCTGGTAGAACGGGCACTCGTTCAATGTGCCGGTGCGAATCTGCTCACCGAAGAAGTATTCTGGTCAGTCGAAACCCATAAAAAGCGATTTCGCGTCAATCTTTTAAATGCTTATCCCGACTTGCGGCGATTTCTCCGCAGTTCCTGGTGGCCCGACCGGATTAACTACGGCTTTACTTTGGGTGCTTTTGCGCTTGTCGTCGCCCTATTATTTTTGGGTCCCCAGCATCGCTCCGAAAATGTAGCTCTAAACCTATTTTGGGCGTGGTGGTGGCCTTTGATATTGATCGGTTTTCCCTTTGTCGGACGCCTGTGGTGCGCTGTTTGTCCCTTCATGATTTATGGGGAAGTCACCCAAAAGCTTTCTCAGTGGCTTTTTCCAGGGCGATCGCTGAAGCGTTGGCCCCGACAATCTGCCGAGAAGTGGGGCGGATGGTTTTTGTTCGGGCTATTTGTCCTCATTTACCTGTGGGAAGAACTCTGGCATTTAGAAGATACTGCCTACCTATCCGCTTGTTTGCTGTTATTAATTACCGCTGGGGCGATGATTTTCTCCGCAATTTTTGAGCGGCGGTTTTGGTGTCGGTATCTATGTCCAATTGGCGGGATGAATGGGCTTTTTGCCAAGCTGTCAATGACTGAACTCAGAGCGCAACAGGGAACTTGTTCGGCAGAATGCACCACCTATCAATGCTACAAAGGTGGCCCTCAAAAAGGGGAAGGCTTAGAAACCGGCGGATGTCCGTTGTACTCTCACCCAGCTCAGTTGGAAGATAACAAAGACTGCGTTTTGTGTATGACCTGTCTTAAAGCTTGTCCCCACCGTTCGGTCGAGTTAAATTTGCGTCCGCCAGGAATTGAATTGTGGACAACTCATATCCCCCAAGGCTCTGAAGTGGCACTGTTAATGTTGCTATTAGGAGGCGTCTATCTCCATCGATTGCCGGAATTGCAATCAACTTTGGGATTGCATCTGGATTTAACCCAGTTTTGGCAACATTTCGGATTTTCCTTGGTAGCTTTAATCGTCCCTGCGACTGTGCCGTTTTTAGCTTATAGCGCCATCAAACTTTTGAAGGGTTCCGTAAAGCCTCGCTCGTTTATAGAGTTGGCTTATGGATATTTGCCGCTGGTGCTGGGGGCAAATTTAGCTCACTATTGGCGGCTGGGTTTAGGGGAAGCGGGACGCATTTTGCCGCTAACAATGGCAACTTTCGGTCTTAGCGGTGAAGGGTTGCCTGTGTTGGTCGCACACCCGGCTGTGATCGAGTTTTTGCAAGGTACAACGCTAATTTTCTCACTCCTGTTGACGATGCTATTAACCCAAAAAATCGCTCGTCAATCTTTCCGAGCGCTGTTGCCTCAACATCTGGGCGCGATCGCTCTATTTGTTAGTCTCTGGGCAATTATTGTGAGATAGTCGGCGCAGTAAATCACTCTTATCCCCGACTTCTTAGAGAAGTCGGGGATCTTATTTTGACGAATCATTTAGGATTCTTATATACGAAAGTTGCCACAAACTATGTAACTTGCAGTATTTTCAAAAACTTTTAACCCTATTCTCTTGTAATCGGTAACTCCAACCAATTACTTAATTCTTGTGCTAACCAATCAAGTTCTTGTGTTGTCAGATAGCCATAGAAGCGGTTTTCGCTGTCCGTACTCAGCGATTGCCCGATGCGATAGCTAGAGCTGGCGTCTGTGTAATTGACTCCATCTGTAGCCCAAATTTTTAGCTCTGGCGGTACCTCCATAATGCCCGCTTCAGTATCGCGACGATAGAGGCGCTTCAGGTAAGTCAATTTATAGAGGTTACTGCGACTTGCCTGAAAAACCAGCCGCCGTATTTTCCACGCTATTTGAGTTACCTTGATTGACTTGCGATCGATATAAATGTGCGTGTTTACCCTGCTGATGTAAAAAGCTTGCCACAGGCTAGAAAGACCTACTCCTAAAAGAAATAAGCTGAACAAGATTAGTAGCCCATTACCACTAAACAAAGAGCCAATTAACGCCATCCACGAAAAAATCGTATAACAGAAGATAAAGGAAATTGAACAACCCGCTCCTGCATTAGTAGTTTCTGGAGGTAGAGATATCTCTAGAGCTTCTGCATTCTTGAGAAGTGAAATTTTACTGTCATGAGGTTTTTGCAGTATTAGAGGAGTTGATGTCGCTGATGCAACAGATGGGAGTTGCAGAAGAGAAGGCTGCTCTAATGTCGCGAGAGCTGCTTGAGCTGAACTAAATCGCTGCTTGCGGTTGGGATGGGTCATTTGCTTGAGCCATTGCACAAAGCTGGGAACTAGATGCGGCACGGGTTCAAACTGAAGAAGCAAATCTTCTTGTAACAAATCCGCGGGGTGTCTCCCTGTCACCAAGTAGATTAATGTTGCGCCTAAACTATAGAGATCGGAGGCTGGAAAAGCACGTCCGCTAAATTGTTCGGGTGGCATATAACCATAGGTTCCGACAATCGTCATCGTCCCGATTTCTCGGACAGCCGTTTGCACCGAACCAAAATCAACCAAGTAGATATCTCCAACCTGATGAGCAGAGCGATCGCTAGTTAATAAAATATTGCTTGGCTTAATATCCCGATGAATCACCGGAGGGTTGCCAGAGTGCAAGTAGCTCAATACATTCAGTAATGCTTTCGCGATTTGTGTTACCTCTTCTTCGCTAAATGTCCGTCCGCGCTTAATCCATTCCTGCAAGGACGTTGCAGGAATATAAGTTTGCACGAGTACAAATCCCTGACGATCGGGTAAGTGCAATTCAAAGGAATCAAGATAGCGGGGAATTGCCGGATGCGATAGAGATTTGAGGGTTTCTGCTTCTCGTTCAAACAGTTTTAAATCCTCCCAACGGAAGTCACTGTTAAAAGTGAGAATCTTAAGCACAACAAGTTCCTGGGTTTGTAAATCCTGCGCTAATAAGGTACGCCGTCCAGAATTGTGTCCCAATTGGCATTGAATGTGATAGCGATCGCGCAGTATCTGTTCTTCTCCTAGCATGGGAAATTATTGCTCCTGTGTGGTAATCAAGTTTTGCAGCAAGGCTATGTGAATTCCAAATGATGAGGATTCAACAAGGGTTTCATTTTTAACATTTCTGTTGTCTCTAAGGAGAATTGCGCCGAATTTACGGTTGTTTACCAACCTATTTCTCTTCAAAATCCCTTTCATCAATTTGCCTTGTTCGGGCGCTTCCGTGAGGTACAGGATGTAGTGTCGCCCGATACTCCATCCACTCTACTCCCGCCTCTCTTTTAATTTCCTTAAAATCTAAGGGTTTGCTGAATTCCGAGAACGAAGGGTTCTGCAAAAACTTTTGTTTTTTTTGCTCCCAATCTATTCCCATACTGAACTTTAAGCGACAGTTACAAGGGCTAATATTTACAATGTTCGTTTCTCGATTAGCCTGAACGTACACAAAACGGCGCGTCTTCCCAGAGACGCTATCTACAAGTTTTACAGCCGCATCGCGGGTCGTTCCATTAATAATTTTTAGCTTCCCAAATCCCTGCAAATCTTGAGGTGGGATAATATCAGTGCCGTTTGGAAGAGAAACAGGAGGACGGTTTGGGCTTGGTTTCCGTGCAGACTTTAAGGAGACTGGTACGGTAGATAGCTGCGTTCCTGGAGGTTGCGTTCTAGGGAGATAAATCATCATACCTAATAAGCTGGCAATAGATACTGCTGCTAAAACAATGCGTCTGGTCAAAAAAATTGCTGAAAACTGGTTGTAATTCCTCAGAAGAGTAGAGCGACTGTGGATAGTTTTTGAAGAAAATGATGCTAATTTGAGTTGTTCTATCTGAGGAGTTCGACCGCATTTAGAACAAGTCATTTTGTTTCCTAAAGCTCGACCTTTACTGACATAAAGCATTCCGCAATTGCAGTGCAGAATTTGCAACTTATTTTTCTGCATCGTTGGCTCCTTGGTTCTACCTTTCAACACCCAATAAACGATGAGTTGATGCTTCTCCGTTGAACACACAGCAATGCGAGTTTTATATACAAGGCTGTGCGCTCGCAGAATATATATCTTTGGATCATCAGCACTTATGCAATAGATGAAGAACTCGCTGGAATAGCCAACACTGTTTGTCGTTCAGATTTCTTGCAGGCGTTTCCCTGGAAGTAGCGTGAAGCTGACTCCGAAGGCGTTCCCGTTCCCCGGAATGCTCGCGCAGAACCCCAAGGGTTGCGATCGCAATTAGGCGATCGCAAAATATCTATTCTTCTCCTAGCATGGGGAATTACTACTCCTATCTGGCGTAGCAGGTTATGCAACTAGTTAATTCAGAGGAATTACTGGCCTTTCTATTGTTCCGGTAGCTGCTGTTTTAATTTATATGGATTAATTTTATATATACCTTGTCCTATAGTAAATTAGAAAAGCTTTGCAGTATTTATTTAAGTTTAATAACCGTTGTATATTTGAAATTTCTTCAACTCGAAAACTCAGCTAAGTTTGTGTAATTGGTACATTTAACCACTCACTTAATTCATGGGCTATCCATTCTTTTTCTACATTTGATTTGATACTGCTACTAATTTCTATTTTTTGGTTTTCACCCCAAATTTCTAAAGTATCTGGATATTGCTCTCTGTCTTTATTAATAAATTCGCCTGGATTATAAATTAATTTAGTAATATTTTTGATTGCGAGAAAAGACTCAAACTCAAATCCTAACAACTCATGGGTGAAGTAAATCAGCTCTGATTCTATACGCAATCGTCGTTTACCCAATAAAGAGTCGATAAGTGAATATGGGAAACATACCCAAAAAATTAATATCCATAAACTTAGAAACATTAATGGTAGCCAGAAGAAGAGTAGGAACAATATAGTTACCAAACCAAGAGAAAAAAACTGAAAAGTTAAAAACCAGGTTAAACCCCAAATAATTGGAGTAAGAAAAAACATACTAGCCCCAGCTTTGATTAAGTCAAAAAAGCCAGATGGAGGAATAAAAATTTCTATGCTATGTATGTTTTTGGTTAATTTGATTTTACTTCCGAATGGCTTTTTAACACACTTACAAATGAGATTTAACCGTGGTTCATTAAGCGATTGTAGCGCTAGCTTTGCAGAATCCAGACGCTCTTCCAACCTTGGTTCCGTCATCTGCTGCAACCAGTTGGTAAAGCTTGGAGTAAGATTAGCTTTTTGCCTAAATTGAACGCGAAAATCCTTTTGTGGTAAATCTGCGGGATGGGTTCCAGTTACTAAATAAATTAAAGTAGCACCTAAACCATAAAGATCAGAACTAGCAACAGTGCGTCCGCCAAATTGTTCGGGTGGCATATAGCCATAGGTTCCTACTATAGTCATTGTTCCACCTTTGCTGTCAGAAATAGTTTGCACAGAGCCAAAATCGACTAAATAAACGTTACCAACACTATTACCAGACCTATCGGTTAATAAAATATTACTTGGCTTGATATCGCGATGAATGACAGGTGGGTTTTGTTCGTGCAAGTAAATCAAAATTTCTAAAATAGATAGAGCTATTTCTTTTACTTCTTCTTCAGTGAAAGTTCGACCTGCTTGTAAATATTGCTCTAGAGTTTTTGCAGAAATATAGGTTTGTACTAGAGCAAATCCTTTTAGGTTTTGTAAATTTACATCGAAGTAATTTAAATAACGAGGAATCGAGGGATGGTTGAGTTTTTTTAAAGTTTCCGCTTCTCGCTCAAATAATTTAAGGTCACCCCATTCAAAATCACTACTTAATGATAGTAATTTAATAACTACTAATTCTGACGTATGCAAATCATGCGCTAGGATGGTTTTTCGTCCGTTTTTTTTTGCTTAACTCCTGCTGAATTTGATAGCGATCATCTAATATCTTATTCACTAGCATAAGCAATATTACTCCTTAAGATTTTCTGATTTTGATTGGAACAAACAGAATATTTGCTTAGCGATATTTCTAGTAATTATTTAATTTTATTGAATGGCTGCTCTGCCCTAATTTAATTTTTTAAAACTTGCTTACCTGCATATAAAATCGGCAAATCTAACCAAGTGCTTAATTCTTTTGCCAGCCATTGCACTTCTTCTTTGGGTAAATTTATGCTAGCACCAGGAAACTTATATTTATAAATCCCAGCCCAAATTTCTAATTGTGCGCCCACAGTTACTGAATATCTATTACCGTGAGAATTTTCACGTTGGTCAACGTATTCGGAGAAATAAACCAATTTGACAATTTCCTCTCGCGGTGATTCTGGAGCTAAATAAAATTTCAAAAATCCAAACAACTCTTTAGTAAAAATAACTTTTTCCTGGTTTATATAAAGTGTTTTACTAATAAAGTACGATGAAAGGAAATATAAGTACACTAATAAAAATATTATAGGTAGCAGATAAGTCATATTGAATTCAGCAAACAAAGCGTACAAGAACAGGGTTCCAATTCCTATAGCAAATGAAATAAAAATAAACGTTCCCAAAACCTCAAAAAAATCTAAGTGTTCTGGCGGCATGAAAATTTCTAGAAATTTGCTACTTTTTCTAAGTTGAATTCTCCTGATAAGTGGTCGATTGATAGCTACAAGATTGGGATTTTGATTCAAAGCTTGTAGAGCTTGGTATGCTGAATTAAAACGATTTTCTAAGTTTGGCTCGCACATCCGCCGCAACCAGTCACTAAAAGTCAGACTAAGATTCGTTTTTTGCTCGAATTGAATGCGAAAATCTCTCTGTGGTAAATCTGTAGGATGGACACCTGTTAATAAATAAATTAACGTTGCACCTAAACTGTATAAATCTGAAGCGGGAACTGTACGTCCACCAAATTGCTCTGGAGGCATATATCCATAAGTTCCCACTACTGTGCGAGTTGCGCCTTCTTGGGCGGCGACAGTTTGCACCGATCCAAAATCTACCAGATAAATGCCAACACTATTACCAGACCTATCGCCCAATAAAATATTACTGGGTTTAATATCTCGGTGAATCAATGACGGATTTTGACGATGTAGGTACATCAAAATTTTTAAGATAGCGTTAGCGATTTCTTTAACTTCTATCTCAGTAAAAATTCGACCTCCTTTGACATGATGTGACAAAGATTGTGCAGGAATATAACTTTGAACGAGAGCAAATCCTTTTAGCTCGGAAGCGTTTATCTCAAAATAGTCTAAGTAACGAGGAATAGCTGGATGTGACAAGTTTTTTAAAGCTTCTGCTTCCCGCTCAAACAGTTTGAGATCATCCCACTCAAAATCACTGTTAAAAGTCAGTAACTTGACAACCACTAATTCTCCAGTCGCTTGTTCGCTACACAAAATTGTCCTTCGACCAGCTTTTTTTCCTAATTCCTGGTGGATTTGGTAGTGCGCTCCTAAGATTTGACTATCCATTTGCTCACCTAATATTTTATCTTTTGTTATTGGTTACGTATTTGACGTTGCTACTACCCTTATGCCCTTTGAGTCACCTTTGTTAGGCACGAATGACAATTTATAGACAATGTTTCCTAAAGGTTAACAAACTGCTTGTATATATATCCCAGCGAGGAGAAGTTATGCAAAAGAGGGCAGAGAGTTTCAGCTACTGGATAATAATTAAGACTTTCTTAGTTTGGATATTGCACAGATTTGTCTAAAGTCGAATGTTTTGCACTGTTACTCGGACTCTCCGATAAGGGTGAAAGCCGCCCATTGTTTAGGATTGGGATATTGTTTCATTGCTGTCAGCATTGCTTGACGTAGTGCAACAGCTTTGTCAGGATTTTGTTGTAAATTGCGATAGAATTCTGTCATCAAAAAGGCTGTAGAATTATCATTAACTGCCCACAGCGAGACCATGACGCTGGGAACTCCCGCAGAAATTAAAGAGCGAGATAAGCCAACCACACCATCACCTGTAATGTCTCCGCGCCCCGTATCGCAAGCGCTGAGAACCACTAAATCGGCGCTTAGTTTCATATCAAAGATTTCGCCTGCGGTAAGTAAGCCATCAACTACGTCGTCAGGTTTACCAGAAGGAGCAAGCGCGATCGCTCCCGGTACACCGAATCCTTTAAAATCATGAAGTAAGCCGTGGGTAGCCAGATGGATGATACGAGCTTTCTGCATTTTCTGCATTACCGCCGTTTTGGTGGCATTGCTACCTGTAAGTGCTTTGGTATTGAATAATTTAGCAATTTGAATTGCTTCTTTTTCTGCACCAGGCAGAGGCTCTAAGCTTGCCTCCAATTTCCCAATTTTAATTTTAGGCATGGTAGGATTGCCGACAACCAGCACATCCTTAGCTAATCTTTGACTGTTCTGCTTCTGCTTACGGGTTAAGTCCAAAACTTGGATTGCAGGAGCGGTGAGGATGGTATGTTTTTCGATTAAGTATTTGCTTTGCTCGTCTTGCAGCGCGGGAAAGGGAACGAGAAATAGGAATTCTTGCGGGATAAAGATGACTCGCTCATTGGAGTCTTTTGGTAGCAAGTCTGCAATGGGTGCGATGAGGATTTTATGGAGTTGCTGTAATTTTTCGGTTGGGTTTTCGGGTTGAGGATTTGTGGGAGTTACTTCAAAGATACTGCGGCTTCTGACACCAATATCATCACGGCTGGTGGTAACGAGGTCTTGTAAGGATTTATTCGATGTTTTTTTTAGATCGACTTGTTTAAAGGCAATCTTACCTGTGGATTTGATGACCCAGATGTAGATTTTTGATTGCTGCCATTCTTCTTTTCCTTGAAATTTAAACGGGTCATAAAGAATTGAATATTGAACAAGTGTGGCGTTTTGTTTTTGGGCAATTTGCTTAATTTCTTGAAGGGTTGGGGGTGTGATATTGGGTTGATTGCTGGGGTTTTGTGATAGCTTGGAATCTAATAAATTTACTAAAGCACGGCCGCGACTACGTTCAGCAATTAAGAGTGCTTTGTCAAATTTATTCTGAGCAACTAAAGCTTGTTGCAGAAAGCGGTATGAATTAGATTGCTGTTCAAAAATAGAGATTTTCTGGTCATCTTTTAAGTTTCGCGGTCGTAGAGATTCCCAAGCTTCAATTGCTGCAATTAACGTGGTTTCGGCTTGAGAATATTGACCAAGAGTATTGTAAACAAATCCAATATTGGTGAGTGTAGCACCTTCTCCTGCCTTGTTACCAATTTTTTTATCAATGGCTAAGGCTTGTTGATAATTCTCTAAAGCTTGATGGTATTGTCCCAGGTCGTTGTAAACTAACCCAATATTATGGAGTGTATTACCTTCCATCACCTTGTTGCCAATTTGTTTGTGAATAGCTAAGGCTTGTTGATAATTCTCCAAAGCTTGAGGGTATTGTCCCAGGTTGTTGTAAACTAACCCAAGACCAGTGAGCGCAGTACCTTCTGCTGCCTTGTAACCAATTTGTTTGGCAATGGCTAAGGCTTGTTGATAATTCTCCAAAGCTTGAGGGTACTGTCCCAGATTGCGGTAAGCTTCTCCAATATTGATGAGCGTATTACCTTCCATCACCTTGTTGCCAATTTGTTTGTGAATAGCTAAGGCTTGTTGATAATTCTTTAAAGCTTGAGGGTATTGTCCCAGGTTGTTGTAAACTAACCCAATATTGTTGAGCGTAGTACCTTCTGCTGCCTTGTCACCAATTTGTTTGTGGATAGCTAAAGCTTGTTGATAATACTCCAAAGCTTGAGGGTATTGTCCCAGATTGCGGTAAGCTTCTCCAATATTGTTGAGCGTAGTACCTTCTGTTGCCTTGTCACCAATTTGTTTGGCAATGGCTAAGGCTTGTTGATAATTCTCCAAAGCTTGAGGGTATTGTCCCAGGTTGTTGTAAACTGTCCCAATATTGTTAAGCGTAGTACCTTCCATTGCCTTGTCACCAATTTGTTTGGCAATGGCTAAGGCTTGTTGATAATTCTCCAAGTCTTTTGGGTACTGTCCCAGGTTGTTGTAAACTAACCCAATATTGTTGAGCGTAGTACCTTCTCCTGCCTTGTTACCAATTTGTTTGGCAATGACTAAGGCTTGTTGATAATTCTCCAAAGCTTGAGGGTACTGTCCCAAGTTGCGGTAAGCTTCTCCAATATTGTTGAGCGTATTACCTTCCATCGCCTTGTTGCCAATTGCTTTGGTAATAACTAAAACAGTTTGAAACGTATTCAATGCTTCTCGAAACTGACCTTTATTGAATTGCTGAAAACCTAATTCGCTCAACCGTAATGCTTCGTCATTTCGTTCATCTCCTGTCTGCGCCTGCGCCAAAACCGTATTGCTTCCCCAAGTAAGCCCTACCACTTGTAACGGACAACTCAACGAGATGAGCAAGGTTGCAGTAACAACGCTAAGGCGACGCAGATTATAATTCATAGCAGAATTCTCTAGCAGTGGGTTAGCGAACTGCTTATATATATCTCCCATCTTGGGAGGTTATGTAAAAATTCACTCAACTTCTTCCCAAAGATTCCGAAGAGTGCGCTGTTCGTAAATATTTTGACAATTTCCTTGCCTCAGTTGAGGATGAAATTGCTCAACAGCGGTTTCAGATGCTTTTTTCTTTCCTTCTAAATCCGTGAGTCTCTAATCGCTTACCTGAAAGGCGATTGATAAAGTAGCCATCTCTGAAGTGTTCATGGGTATGGCTTCTACAGCGATTCCACCACGCTCACCACTCAAATCATCAAGTAAATCCCCCATCACCTCAACTGGCTCTTTTAACTCCAACGCTCCTCTATCTTGATTTAGTTCAGCGGCTAGAGATGCTAATGTCTTGACAGCTCTTTCTAAGGGTGAACGGCTGACAATTACTAGCGCTTCTCCTGTTCCGGTTGCGATCGCTCTCAATTTCATCTGTTGCGGGTCGCCAATTAGTTGCGTTTGATTGGGTCGTAATTTCATCGTCTCATTTGACGCAGGCCACTGATAGGGAAACACCACCACTAATCCCCCAGTCGAGTCAATCAGTAGAGTTGTCAGATAGAGGTCGCTAGACTCGTGATTGGTAACTCGAAACTGAAATAGTTTATTCACTGGTAACTTATTAGCATAAGTTTGTTCCAACTCCTGACGAGTGTTTCTACCTCGACTGGAAGTTCTAGCAAGGGTTTGATTGGGTTGTTCTACCAAGTTCATCGAAACTTCTACAGAAAGCTGCGAAGAATCGGCATTCAAAGTCTTTTTAATAATCCGAACTGCTAACAGAGATTTGAGTTTAGCTGCCAGACGCTCCACCGCTGCCGTTACCGATTCCCCTGGTTCGCCAAAGGATTTCGGCACCAGTTCCAGCCCTTCGGTAAATAAACCAATACTGCCGACGGCTGGAAGATTTGCCCCTTGCTTTTGCAGTTTTTGCTGATAATCTGCCGTCATCCGACTGAAGATGTACTGCACCCCTCCCGGATAGGGGACATTTCCAGATTGTGCAGGCACCGCTGCAATGCGATTAATCGCGGAGAGTTCCTGTTTAGCCGCGTTCGTCTCTCCTGCTAAAGACGGATCGAGACCAATGCTTAACTTCAAATCTGCTGGCACAACCCGACTTGCTTCTTGCAGCAGCGTCCCTGGTTTTAGAGATGTATTAGTTGCTTTGTCTACCAGTTTCGCTTCTCCCCTTAAGCCGCTACGAGGAGAGATTAATTGCAATTTTCCCGATGTTTGCCCTTTGTCATCGACAATTGCGAATGTAGCACCGGGTTGGAAAGCTTCTAGACTTTCAGAGTCTACTCCTCCCAACCACAAAGTTGCCTTATCGCCTTCTACTTTGGTAATTACGGCATCAGTCGGAGGGAGTTGTTTGTTGATGAAATAAACTGGTTTTTTGGGGTCGCCATCTGCTAAAGGAACTTGACTAGAAAGTGAATTTATGCCAGTAGTGATTTGAGCGATCGCGCTTCCCACCGTATCGGTTTTTTGCCAGAGATACTGCGTCATCAGGTAAGTAAACGCACCAGCAGAAAAGCCATCGAACTCAGCATCTAAAGCTTCTTCTTCTCGTTGAGCAGAGGCAAAAACAACCCCTTTTGCAACACCTGCACAGCGACGACGAGAGAGTTCGGCTTCGGACAGTTGCAGCCGTTCCATCCAGCCTTTTTGATAGGCGATTTCTTCAGGGCTGGGATTGAGTTTATCACCAGGTACGGAACGCACTCGAAAGTTACCACGAGTACCACCACCAGAGTAACAACTATCTAGTACGACTGTGACATTTTCTGTGTTTAAAGCCGACATCAACAAAAACAATGTGCGTCCCATGATGTCCGGTGCTAAACCTTTTTGTCCTTCATCGGCAACGACTAAAGTGCTATTAAATTCATCATTGAATGCCTGATTAGAACAACCTTGGATAGGATTAGGGTCGCGCAATCGAGAACCGTGACCGGAAAAATGGAAAACAACCACATCTCCCGGTTTAGCTTGTTTAATTAAGTGTTCTTCAAACGCTGTCAAAATATTGTTGCGAGTCGGCTGTTGAGCGGGAGCTTGATTGCTCGTCAACTTGACAATATCACTGGGATTAAAACCAAAACGATGAACCAAGAGTTCTTCTTGCAAAGCGACATCCGTAACGCATCCTTCCAGATTTCTAAGAAAGCGATCGTTGGCTGGATAATCATTAATTCCCACTAAAAGAGCAAGCTTGCGGGAGGTATTTTGCGCCAGAACTTGAGCGTAGCGATTTCCTTTGTTGATAATATCTAACTGGCTCAATCCCAAAGTAGTTATAGTTGAGCCAGCGAATTGTAAGAAATGACGGCGAGAAATACGGGACATTACTAATTCCTCCTAGTATCCTATTCGGGAATATTTAAGTAGGGGCGAAGTATACCCTTTGGAAAGGATATGCTTCTCCCTACACGTAAATTCTGATTACTCAACCGATGCTCCTACTCAGCTTCACCAATTAAGGTAAAAGCTGCCCAAGCTCTAGGATTATCGCGGTGTGTTTCCATCATCTTGAGCATTGCTTGGCGCAAGGATTGGGCTTTATCAAGTTTCTTTTGGTAAAGATTAGTATAAAACTCGGTCATTAATTCAGCCGTGGGAGCATCAGGAACAGCCCACAGGGAGACAACAACGCTGGGAGTACCGGCGATAAACAAAGAGCGGGATAGTCCAATTACCCCATCACCCGTGATGCGCCCGCGTCCGGTGTTGCAAGCACTCAGGACAACTAAATCTGCATTTAGTTTCAGATTAAGGATTTCTTCGGCAGTGAGTAGACCGCGATCGCTGCTAGTGGGTGCGAGTGCGATCGCGCTTTGCAATCCCTGGAAATCATCAAATAAGCCGTGGGTTGCCAGATGCACAATTCTAGCTTGAGATATTCGTGATAAAACAGCAGTTTTGGTGGCTGCATTGCCAGTAAGGGCGTTGGTGTTCAATAAAGGAGCAATCTCTTCGGCTTCTCGTTTTGCTCCTGGTAAGGAAGCTAGCTGTTGCGGCTTTTCTCCAATTTTAGGCGCTACGCTGGGCATGGTGGGATTTCCTATGATGATGGCATCTTTGGCGGATGCTTGCTTCACCTTTTCCCGTGAGGCGCGTGTTAGTTCTAGTACCTGAATTGAAGGTGCGGACAAAATTGTATGTTTTTCAATTAAGTATTTGCCATCTTTATCTTGCAGTGCGGCGAAGGGAACTACAAATAATTCACCTTGCGGGACAAAAATTACACGCTGATTTTGGTCGGTGGGCAGAAGGTCGGCGATGGGCGAAATTAATAGTTGATGAAGTTGCTGTAAGCTTTTGGCTGAGTTTTCTTGATTACCTGGATTTACAACTTCTGCTTTAAAAATACTGCGATCGTCTACTCCGATTGAGTCACGGCTAGAGCTAACAAGGTCTTTTAAAGAGGTATTTTTTTGCTGCAATGGTTTTAGGTCAACTTTGCGGAAGGTTACTTCGCTTGTAGGTTTAATCACCCAAATGTAAAGGTCTGTTTGCTTGACTTGCGATTTATTTTGACTTTTAAAGTCATCATCAATAATTGAATATTGAACGAGAGTCGCATTTTGAGCTTTGGCAATTTGTGTAATTTGGGCAATATTTGGTGGTGGTGGGGAAGTAACGTTACCTCTAGTTTCTGAAGATAATCTCTTTACCAATAGCTCCACAAATGCTCTTGCACGCCCTCGTTCAGCAATTTCTAAAGCATCATTAATGTTATTTTGGGCAATAAAAACTTGTTGGAGTAGACGGTAGATACTAGCCTGGGTTTCAAAAATTGATACTTTATTGCTATCACTCAATCCTGACCGTAGAGACTCTAAAGCCTTAATTCCAGCAGTTAGGGTTTCTGTAGCTTCCGCTAGCTTCCCAGATTGATAGAGGTTACTACCCATATTTCTCAGAATTCGTCCTTCACCTGGATAATTCTCTATTTTCCTGGAAATAGTTAAAGCTTGTTGAAAAAGTTTCAGCGCTTGGGAATAATCACCTTGATTATCATAAGTTTTACCCATGTTGTTAATAGCTGTTTCTTCACCACCAAAGCTGCCAATTTTCCTATATATAACTAGAGATTGCTGATAAAAATCTAATGCTTGCGAATATTGACCTTGATATCTATAAAATTCGGCAATATTGTTGAGTAGCGCTGCTTCCAGACCAGTCACGCCAATTTTTCTAGCAATAATTAAAGCTTGCTGATACAAATTTAATGCTTTGGAATAGTCACCCTGGCTCATATAAACTGTTCCCATTGAATTCAGAACAAGAGCTTCTCCATTTTTGTTATTAATTTTTCTGCTTACATTCAAAGCTTGCTGATAAGTTTCCAGTGCTTGATTATATTGACCTAAATCATAATAGATAACTCCCAAGCTAAGGAGGGTTACTACTTCACCTTGAAAATCACCAACTTCTCTACGAATAACTAAGGCTTGCTCGTATAATTCCAATGCTTGAGAATATTGACCCAAACCATGATAAATCGTTCCAAGGTTACTAAGAGTTACCCCTTCGCCTTCGCGATCCTGAACTTTTCGACGAATAGATAAGGCTTGCTGAAAGAAATCTCGTGCTTGAGCATATTGATCTGAGCTTCTATAAACTGAGCCAATGTTGTTAAGTGCAGTTCCTTCGTTCCAGCGATCGCCGAGTTTTCTGAAAATCTCTAAACCTTGCCGATAAAATTTCAGGGCTTCTGGATATTGGCTGAGACTGCGATAAATTAACCCGATGTAGTTCACGGTTAATGCTTCGCCTTTGGTATCTTTTAGTTCCCGATAAATTAAGAGCGCTTCTTGAAAAGACTGTAATGCTTCCTGAAATTGGCTAGTCTTATACTGCTGATTACCTTGCTGATAAAGTTTATCTGCTTGCGCCTTCCTCTCCTCAACCGTCTGCGCCATCACCGCAGATCCACTAAATGTCACCGGAAAATTCAGCCAACAAGTCTGCAACCCAGTCAGTAGAACTGTGCTAGACGCAAGCAAGAAAAATCTTTTTAATTCCATAGCTGTAGGAGTGCGATCGCAGCGTTTAAGATATTGTCCGCTTACATATAATATCCTTGGGCAAGGGGTACTTATGTAAAAACCCAAGCCGTAGCCTATTGAGATGCAGAAACGTTTGGCTCATCTTCTGCACAGAAATCATGAGCTTGAAGAAGCGCGATCGCATTCCTTAATTCCGCTGAGGGATTTGGCACCGAATAGAGTTCCCGCAGCGCATCTGACCAGAGTTCGCGTTCGGCAAAATAGTAGGCTTTCTCCATTGCCAAAGCCTCTGGTGATGGGTCTTTAAGCTGCTGTACGAGTGCTATTGAGATCAATTCGGCTGAAATGCGATCGCGTGTTTCCGGTTCCATCACTTGAAACATGACGCTGGTTTCAATTGGGTACGGCTCTGAAGCAGACAATTTCCATACATAAGACTGTCCAGGTTGCAATGGTTCACCATCATAAACCGCCCTTGTCTCTCCTTTAATTGGTCGCTCCCAGAATGCCTCCTTATTCCCCTGACGAGATAGCTCAATTCGCGTTACCGTTCCTCCTGGGATATTCCAGAGGAACAGAGGGCGATCGCTCCAAATCTCAAGGATTTCCCCTTGCTTTGAATAAAGCGAATCTGCGTCTACCAGTTTAGAGGGAGCGATCGCGCAAATCGCTCCTCCTCTCCCGCCCCCTCCTTTCCTTTTACGACGTAATTTCTTCCAGATATCACCCCACGATAAAGCTAGATATGTCTCATTGCTTTCTGTTAGGACGGGATGCGGTTGTTGTCTAATTGCCGCTTGTAGAGGCACTGAGGAAGAAGTTGTAATCAAGGCAGATATTAACAAAATGGATTGGAGTTTTTTTAAGTTAGACATGAGACTTTTCCCTGAATGCTAAACGAATATAATTCCAAAACAAAACTGTTGGTAAAAACCAAGGTAATAACATCGCCGCCGATATATAGATTTGCAAGGAGGCGATGATATAAATGGTTGTAGCCGTTCCTAACTTTATTACCCAGCGTTGCCGTTGATGAAGATTATCCTGTAACATCAGCGTTACGCCTTTCCCCAGCAATCCTGAAAGTAAAATCATCCATAAATCGGGGATAGGTATCACCAATCGCCCCGTTAATAAATGATGAAGCATATAAGCATGAGCTTCACCGCCAGGAAAATTTTCCTCCTCCCAACCGCGCCAGAAACCGACAGCTAAAGGAATCGCATAATTATCTTCATTTTCTCCTTCTAACCCGGCTCCTTTATATCCACCTGGAGTAATCAACACCACTTCATTCTTAAAGGTGTCTGGTACTTTTCCTTTTCCTAGGCAATCTCCTAGTAACTTACAGGCAGAAATGCGTTCGTAGGCAGATTCGGGGGGAATAGAAAAGTCAATAATTGGATGGAACCACGCTTGAATAAAATTTTGAGAAAAGCGGGTAAGTGAATGAAGGCGGATTTCTTGTAAAAAAGCTATTTTCTGGTTGGGTTGGCTTATTTGATTTAAATAGTTAATCGCTGAGGAATTAAAATTTGTTCGAGCCTGCAAATTGGGTTGCGGTAAATTCAGTGGTAATTCTTGATTCAACACATACGCTATCGCTAAGAGATAAGCAAAAGGATACATCTGTGAACTTTTGGGTTCTGCTGGCAAAAGTTCAACATACCAAGGGAAGAACATGATATCCCCTTCCAAACTCCAATTGAGGTTGGCAATATCCTTGCTTACCCCTGACCTAGGAGTGGATTCTCCCTCTCCAGAACCAAATACCAACCAAGTATTTTTATTAACAATATTCTGTACAGATTGCTTTAGTTTTAAACTGTTATTCGGTTGCTTTTTATCATCTAAGATATAATCAATGCCGACGGTTTTAGCTTCTAATTCAGAAACCCGATTCAACAGTAATGCTACATAACGATAATCGATAGGGTAAATTTGTTTAATTTTATCCGCATCAGCCTTTAAAGATTCCTCATCAATTTGGATAAGTCGCACGGGTGAACTTCCTTTGGCTGGCACTTGGAAGGTGACTTGGCGATAGAAGGCTTGAAGTAAAATGCGCGGTTCTAATAATAAGTTTTGTACGGGTGGCAATAAACTTAAAAACAGGATAGCGCCTAGCCACCAGGCTTCTTTTTTCGTTGGCAACCAGCGGTTTAGTGTGTCAAAAAAGCCAAAAGGTTTAATGCAAAACAGCTCGGCTTCTGGATGCCGAAATAGGGAGGGAACCAGGTAAGCAGAAGGGTAGGAAAGATGCTTTTCCTGTTGTTTAAGAAATAAACTTGCCTCCAGCAAAGCTGAATGAACATCCTTGTATTGAGTCAAACTGGCGAGAAACTGCACCAAAAATTCTTGTGCTACCTGATTGTGAATCGGTTCCCGCATTACTGCTACCTGGCTCAATCCCAAGTTAATCAAGGATTCGGCAATATTCATGCCACTACACGAGTTGAAAATTGCAAACTGAAGTCCCCGTTTTTTCGCCTGTTTCAGTGACTCTTCAATTTCCCAAATCGAGATTGAGGTGTGTGGTGCAATGCCTAATTCTCCACCCGTCAGGACAGTTTCATTACTGTGTCCGGCAAAAAATAAGATATCCCAACCTGGCTCAGATGCGATCGCTTTCTGGATCTCCATTTTCAGTGCATCAGCATCAAAAAATCGAGCCTCTATACTCTTAGGGATATTCAGTTCAGCTTTCCCCTGGTTCCGTTTCCAACCAATCAACTGAATATCTGCAACACGATCAAGCGATCGCAGTGCTTCTCGATCAGCTTCCAAATTCAAGCCAGTGTCATCCCCTAAAATCGCTAAAACCCTAGCTTTACGGCGAATCGGACGAACGGGTTCATTCAGAATATTGGCGGGAGTGCGAGCAATGCGTATTTGTTGAGTAGCACCCAAATCCGTCCCAATTTCCCAAATTTCCCACGGTAATCGCGCCAGTTCTAGAGGAGTGCAAGTCAGGAACACCTCAACCGTATGATGTTCCGGTTTATGAGCCGCCTTGACAATCTCGCGGCGAATACTAACTAATTCAGGAGTGAGCAACCAGTGTTGAAATTCTTCCCCTAGCTGAACCTCTGCATTCACCAGTTCGCGATGTCGATCAACTGGGAGAGTGCCTTTACCGCTGATGACCTTGTGCCCTCGCAGCCGCCTATAGTAGTTGAGATAGGCGCTTTGCCACTGTTCGTAACTCCTGGTCAGCGAGAGGGGATAATTCAGCTCTACAGAGAGTATTTTTCCTTTCCCCCAAGACAACTCAAAGTCGCAAACAGTGCCAACTTGCTTAACCCTAAGCTTAAAAACTATTCTATCCATCATTTAATTTTGGATTTTGGATTTTGCGGAGGTCGGAGTTGTCCTGCCTCTGATGATTTTCGAGGAGTTATAAAATAAATTCAAACGGCGGCAAAGTTTGGAATTCCCCAGTTTCCGAGGTAATGGTTGCGAGAAATTTATCTTGATAAGTCCCCGCCACTTGAGTAAAAATATAGTCCTCGTCCCCATCTAAGTGCAGTGTATCTTCTGCCAAAACTTCCACGCGATCGCTTACGCGCAACGTCATCTCATCGTGAGATTCATTTCCAGAAATCGCCTTTAATATCAGCAATAACGTCCAGCCATCATCATCCGGGAAAGACCAGGTAACAGCATACAGCCGCACCCGATTTACTAGGGTTAAGTCTCGGTAAGCACGACCCGTATTGGCTGGAATCTCTAACTGATTATTGCGACTAATTTCTATCAAAATTTCATCTAATTCTTGAGATGGGTTTTGTTCGTTTCTGCGAAGGGAGAATGATGCTGGCAACTCTCTTAGTGGCTCAGTTCCGCGCAAAGGAGACGGTGCTGGCAAGGCTTCCCAGGACAATTCTTGCATTACTTCATCCACTTGGTTGCGTAACCAGTTCCTGACATTTACTGCTTGCTGAGTCAAGATTTGCAGCAACTCTGATAGATGGTTGGTAACGGTTGCTGTATTCTCAGTTAGCGGCTGGTAGAGCCAATTAAGTAAATCCGGCGTCGTTAGGACTGCTGTTCCCTGCTCCCACGTCAAGATTTGCCACAAAGGACGATTACGCAGTTGGGGTAATAATGTTAATAGGGTAGCCTGCATTCGAGCTAGGGTATTCTGACGATTTGTTGGGATTTCAGGTAAAGGAATTGCTGATGGAACTAAACATTGCAAATAAAGCAATAGTTCATTAGGTTCGCGATTAAACCAAGCAAGCGGAATCTGATAATTCCAATCACCTTCGGGTTCTAATTGTGGTAAATAATTCATCATTTGATCGTGACGCAGAAAACCTCTAATTGCTGCAACTTCCAATTCTTCCTCAATACCAATAAATACATAAAAATGAGCTGCAAATTCTGGCAAATCTACTACGGCTCTAGGGATAGTAAGTTCTTTGTCGGTTAAGGTGATGGTAGAAATTAAACAAACTTTAAATTCGCCAATTCTCAAATTAAAAACGGCGTCAATTGCATTAGCATACTGAGGTTGTAAAACTGAAGAATGTTCTTTATCTAGATAAATCTCCGGTTCTCGTTTACGCAGCCATTCTTCAAAACTAAATAAACTTAAAGCTTGAAGATAAATTTGCCATTTTCGGTCTTCATTCCCTACTTGGTTGCTCAATTGTACAGCTTGGTCAAGCTGCTCCGATTCTAAGGGAATTGTTTCTGGCAATTCTTCAAGTTCGACCCAATCATCTGTCAAATCTGTTAAGTAATTCATGCTCGTTCTTCTTTCTGGCTATTCAGATGGTTACAAATAGTTGCCGCTAGTTGACTGTTCATCACTCGATTGTGTCCTATGTGAGATTCTTTTTTCGCCTTCTCAATCTCTGTAGAAATCTCTTTATCTAAAATGAATTGGACTTTTGACTCCAAATCTTGGAGCTGCACAGGATTAACGTAACATTGAGCTAACTTTAAAACGCAAGCTCTCAAGCACAATAAGGTTCGGCGTCCAATATCACTGCGTAAGTTTTTGAGTTCCAGCAGGCGACTTACTTGAGGCTGGTCTTTTAAGCCAAGTTGGGGAGCAATTTCTTTCATAGGAACTCCCTGACAGTGAAATAAATGAAGTGCCTTGAGGAAGTTTTGCGCTTTCTGATTTTTTTTTGATTGCAAATAGATAAAGCGAGCTTGAATAACCTGCTTGACAGACTGAGATAAACAGGTATTAAATTGCTGGTGATAACCTGCTAAGAACTCAGATTGCTCATTAGAATTATCCTCACAGGATGTTCTATTTATTTCCGCGGAATTTCTTGAATTATCTAACGGTAAGCCTTTGCGAGTCCGGAGGCGTTCGGCTCTGAGTAACTGCGCGAGTTCTTGCAATTCTCTTAAGATTTGTTCGGGAAATATTGTCCCAGTGGTTGACAATTGTTCAGCCATTTGACGCAATTGCGAGGCGGTTGGGTCTGGATATCGGCTTTTCTCTCCAGCCTTGCGGTGCTGCAAAAGTTGGGTGCGATAAATCTGATGGTAGCTATCAAGTAGCTGAAGTGCTTGGTTGATTTCTGCTGGTGTCCGGTCAAACTCTAATAAAACTCGCTGTAATCGTCCGGGGTTCATGTAACTCAGAATCATCCAGTCAGTTACTTGCTCAATTCCGTGTTCGAGTAAGAATCGTTTGAGGAAGCGATCGCTTTTTACCATCCTGACCGTCCAAGTAGATAATTTACTCTTATCGGGGTCAAAGGTTTGCAAAATTCGAGCGGTTACAGATGGATAGTTTGTCCGGCTTTCATCCATTTCCTGACGCGGAGAACGCAAAGTGCTATCGAGTACCAACGGCAACAGCTCCATACTGGTGAAGTCATGGTTTTTGCCAAACTTCTGCTCTAGTTCTAAGCAAAATTCTTGAATTTGATGAGAGATAAAGCAGCGCAGACACACCTCAGCCATCTGGCGGCGACGGTCATCGTTCTGGAACCACTGCATGAGTTGGCGTTGAATTTCCCGGTCTGGCATATCCTCTCGGTCAGAGAGTTCGGGAAATTGAGTCAAGAAAAAGGCTTTTGCCGACTCAACTTCTTCAGTTCGACACTTGCCGAAACTATCAATTCTCATCAAAAGCCAGTATCTCGATGCCGTACCCATCGTTATTTCACTCAATTGTGCAAATGCAAAGCGACTCTGAAATTCCTCATCCTTGCCTCGCGTAAACCAGGATGCCGATCAAAGTCAATTGAGGCAAGTTCGGGGGAGCTGATTGAACGGCTAAAAACGATAAGGATAACTTTAAACAAAGCGAGTGACATCTTCAAGAAATTCCCGCTTTTCCCCAAACTTCACTCGGCTACTTTTCCATTCCTATCGCCACAAGTTGCTCAGACGTTCTACCTGCTGCGGCGGGTTTTAGCCAGCTTGCGACTAGCTCCGGCTTTGTTTTTCGAGCAAAAATGCGAATTGCATGGTAACTGACTTTTTCCCGCAGACGATAGACTTCCCTAGTCCGCAAATTCAAGGCGCGAGCGATCGCTTCTTGAGAATTGCCAGCGAGGTAAAGTTCCAGCCAAACCGCCGCTTCTCGACTGACATTTTCGGCTAAATAGTTGTAAAACTCCTGCTTTACAGTTGTCCGCAGAAACATTTGTTCTTCAATTGCTTGATTCTCCTGATACTCGGCAACTGCGTGGATATCAAGGAAACTCACCGGATTGTTTGTCTCGTGGGACACCACTTCCTCAGAAATCAGTCGCACCAGTTCACCATCGGGGATATGAGTCATCCCTCCCCGCCGGGAACGACGTAGATAGTTAAAAAATCTATAAACTAAAAGTGGCTGGTTGCGAATTGGTCTGAGACAGTATTCTTCGATGCTGCTCATCAGTAGAGAGTTGCCTAAGCGAGCGTCTGAAGTACATTTGCTAATCCAGGCAATTTGCTGTTGAATGTAGCGATCGCGATGCAATAATTCCTGAATGACTTCTTGCAACACATCGACAACCGTTGCCGAGCGATCGCGCGATAGCGCCACCCAAGTCCGAATTTTATTCTTCAGCAATACTAAACTCCCCAGCCGAGTCGTCAAGTTGCAATAAGCACGCTCTGGTGCCACGCCTAAGTAGCGTTGCCGTAAAATGCGATAGCGATAATCCATCGCTTGCAAGGCAATTACCCTCTGAGTTGCGTTAAACGTTTCAAAACGCTCTCCTTCCTCTCCCACCAGCCACAGAGCAATACTTTCATGGGTTGCTGCGCTATAGCCAGGACAGTCAGATGCCAGCTGCTTCGCCACCTCAGTTGGAGACAGCACAACGGTTAGAAATTTTTTCATTTCAATAGCCGAGAGTGTGTGTTCTATTCGGCTATATCTTTAGTCAGGCTGAGGTTATGTATTTTTGATCCGGTTTCTCCGAAAGGATTCTCCCGGAGAAACCCTGACAGGGTACTATCACAATTCTCTATTCGATGCAGTACGGTTTAACCCCACCCTTGCCCCTCGACCTTCCCTTCACTTCAACTAGAGGGGTTCAATATTCTCCCCTCTCCGTGAACGGAGAGGGGCTGGGAGTGAGGTTCCGAGTGATATAGCACTCAAGTTAGAACCGCTATAGGGATACAAAAGCAAATAGGGGCAGGATTATCCCGCCCCTAGAATCATTGATTGAGTCTGGTGTTTATTTAATTCCAGACGCTGCTAATCAATCGCATCAGCAGCCTTATCTGCTGCCCGCTTAGCACTCTCAATTACATTTCTGCCTGCATATTTACTATTTTCCTGGACATTGTCAGCTGCCTGCTGCGTTCCTTTACCCAGGTCTTTGGTTGCATCCTGAGTATTGCCCTTGAGATTTTCAATTCCCTGCTTTGTTCCCTTAGCGAAATCACTAGCCGATTTTTGCGCTTTGTCGCCAATTGCGTCGGTATTTTGCTTGACATTCTCACCGAACTGTTTAGCGTTTTCGCCCTTCTTATCCAGAATCCGCTTGGTGTTTGTACCTACGTCATCGGTCTCGTCAATTACGTGGCGCTCAGCATTGTCAATTAGGCCTTTTGCCTTAGCTGCTACGCCTGAGGTGTCTCTTCTGGGATCGGTATCGCTATAGTCGTTCATCCCACCTTTATACTCATTGGTTAAGGCACCTGTAGGAACGTCCTCCCTAATTTGGTCGGCGGTCTTCGCTTGTGCCCCACCATTACAAGCGGTGGTAACAAAAATGATCGTGGCGGACAAAAACACGGTCAGGATTTTGCCCAAGTTGATTTTTTTCAACCAATTAATTACGCTGTTCATCAAAAAAACTCCTTTTTCTGTACGAGTCAATGGTTGTTTTGGTTAGCATTGCAATCCGAGATTTTCGATTGACTGCCAATCGAAAATCTCAATTATTTGCTTATTTGTGCAAAGCAGGGTTGCTTTGCATTTCAGGTCTCTGACCGGCTTCATCTGATTTATCTTTGATGAAGCTGGAAGCCTCTTTGAACTCTTCACCGATACTTTCTAATATCTTGGCATTAGGATCGCTGCGATTGATTATAGGTTGACGACCTCCAGCTCCAGAGACTTCAAAATCCTCTGAAGTTTTTATGGGCAATTCTTTTTCCTTTGCGGCTCGACCTGCTGGTGTCTCAGCACCCGGGTAGAGGATTTCAGAATCGCTGGTAGCAATTAACTGATTGGACAGGATCTGCAAGTCAGCGCGATCGCGTGGATTCGCTGTTTTGCTGACGTTAGGATCGGTAGACATTTTGTAATTCGTGTAGCCATCTCCACCATTGCTGTGGGGATTGTTGTTCCCTCCCATTTGCACGGGGGGATTTTGTGGACGTGCCCCTAAAGAATCGCCATTGTTACAAGCGCTGGTAACAATTAGCAACGCGCCTGCCAAAAAAACGGTCAATATTTGACGTAACCGTAGTTTTTTAAAGAAAGCAGTTAAGTGTTTCACACACTACTCCCAAGATTTTTACGAACTGTCATAAACAATACAAAAGCTACAGTGTTCCTACCTCTAGCGCAGGTCACATTCTGGTTGCAACTAAAAGCAACCTCTCTCTAACCGTAGAGAGATTCCCAAAAAATAAGCAAAACTACGGTGATATTGGTTGGTTCGCGACCATGCCAGCTAAAAACATCGCTCAGCCTAGAACTTGGCTGATTTTTCTCAATCTTTCAGCATCAGATGGGTCTGGGCATCGCTGCTTCAAACGCGATCGCTGACATCAAACTTGCCTCACCATCAGGTAGCGGATCGTTATCCGTATCCCAGATGTGCCAAGCTTGGCTGGGAAATTGTTCGCGAATGTCTGCAAAGTGTAGAAACAGAAGAGCGATCGCTCCCTCTGGCAAAAGTTACAGACTCGCTACCGTTCTCACTTTGGTATTCTCATACTCTAGGATGAGGTATTTGCCTCAACTCGCTACCCAGTGTGAAAGGTCATGAAAAAAATTTGGTCATCCCTGAAGCCGTACTTGCGCTGGGTGATTCTCGGCGGGACGCTATTTTTTTTGGCAAAAGCTCTCAAAGACAATTGGCGGGAAGTCGCAGCCATCCGAATGACTGGTGCGGGATGGACAAATCTAGCGATCGCCTTTTTGATTACTTTACTGGCTCATACTTGGTCTGGATTCGTCTGGAGTTGGATTTTGCAATCGTTCCGGCAACCCGTTCAGCCTCGATGGGCGCTCCAAGTTTACCTGAAAACCAACCTTGCCAAGTATTTACCAGGGAATGTCTGGCACTACTACGGGCGCATCGTGGCGGTGACATCCCACGGGGGTTCTTTCGGTGCCGCGACTCTCAGCGTGTTACTCGAACCCCTGCTGATGGCGGCTGCCGCTTTATTAGTTGCCTTAGCAGGTAGCCAGTTGGGTTGGGCAGGTGTCCCTCAGAATACCCAGACGAGAACCTTACAACTTCTGGGTTTGGGTGTGGTTTTGCTGGGCGTTCATCCCCGAATTTTGAACCCGCTGATGCAGTTGGCAAGTAAATTTAAGGGAAAGAAAGCAAGAGGTGCAGGGGCGCAGGGGCGTGGGGGAGAAGAAAATGCTATCTCTGCTTCAGCTTCTCAACCCCCCACAGAAGCGGCAGAAGCTTCTTTTCGACTTGAGCGCTATCCTCTATTTCCTTTGTTGGGAGAAATTGGCTTTTTGTTACTGCGTGGCGCGGGGTTTTTGTTTGCCATGCTTGCTCTGACACCAGTGAATCCCAATCAAATCCCAATGCTGCTGAGTGGGTTTAGTTTGTCATGGCTGTTGGGTTTGATTGTTCCCGGCGCACCTGGGGGAATCGGGGTATTTGAAGCGACAGCGATCGCTCTATTCGGTCAACATTTTTCTGCCGCCATTCTCCTCAGCGTCGTCGCCCTATTCCGCTTGGTGAGTATTTTAGCGGAAGCCGCCGCTGCTGGATTGGCAACTTTGAGCGAGCTGAAGGATCGCTAAAAGGGCTATCAACTACACAGCTATGACAACTTTATTCCCCCTCAATCCAGGTTCCCCTCACCGAAAACCGGGGAGGGATTAAGGGTGGGGTTCCCCTGTCCCGCTTTCAACGGGTAGCCAGAAACCTAATCCTCTGCAACTTGATCTGACATCGCCTCTGCGATCGCAGAAGTTGCAGCTTTTATATCGCTATCTAACTTCAGTTGAGAAAAAACCCGATACATCTCTGCCGTCCCGTTAGGCAGCTTCTTCGTGCCATTTCCGTTCATCTTGATCAAATTGTACTGAACGTTTTCACCATAGATAGCAAAGGTTATATGAAATATTTCAAAGAAATTCACTACCCACTTGCAATCCTCTTCCGGATAGTGCATATAGTATTTGATTAGTTCAGCAATGCAAGTTTCTAAATGGGTGCGAACATTTTTACAAATTAATAAAATTTTCAGCAGTACGATTACTAAAGTCAAAGGATGCCCTTGCGACATCAATAAAATAAATAGAGGCGAAGGTTCCCGATGATTTTCAGTCGTTAAATATTCGATCACCCGATTACAGGTTCTTAACAACAGGGCATCATCTAGCGGTTCTTCATGATGATTTTCATATACAACATCTAGCTTTTCTTCTAATTTTGTTTTCAAGACCTCTACAAATTTTCTGTTTTCCACAGAAAAAATTAAATACTTTTGTAGACTATGCTTAAAGTTTTTGTAGAGAAGTCCTTGAGTTTGTTGGAGAAAAATATTTGCCAGATTTGTATAGCTAAATGGCCCCCGTTTCGCAACAATCGTCTTGATCAGACGCAGTACCTCATCCCCTAAACCAGTCGGGTTTTTAGGCAAAATTTCTCTAGGCATCGCCGACTGCGATCGCGTGGTATACATTGCTAGCTCAAACTTAAAGCGATCTTTCAGTTCTTGCGACAATGCTCTGGCAGCTTCCCGCTGTTCGACGGGGTTTGAGAGATTCGCATATTGAGGAACTAACAGATAAGAAGTATAACGATGGCTCCAATGGGTTGCTTCATGTTCTTCGTATCTAGCAGCAAATATCTTTAAATCTTGATAGTCTTGGCTTTTAATAAAATTTACAAGCCAAAGTCTCAACTTACTTAAACTTGGAGACAAGGTTGACTTGCTAATATTTAAATCGCTAAATACTAAAACTAATTCTTTAATTGCTTTATAGCTTCGCGTCGTTTCCCAATTATTGATGAGAATATAACAAGAGCGCTTTAGAGTGTTTTTAAATTCTTCTTCATCATTTGCAAAGATAATGTCTGAAAGCGCTTTGATCGCGTTGGTATTAACAGCGTTAGGACTGTAATAAATAAATAACTGCTTAAATTCTTGCAGAACGGCTTCTGGGGGCCATTGCTGAACAATGTCCACCAAAAAACGATAGATCATATCTCGATCTGACTGGTTGGAAATGACACGAAACTCGGCCTGATATCCATCTGATAGAATGTCCCTGACCATTCCATTAATTAGGACTATTGAGTCCTTCCTTAGAGTGTGAAGAGCGAAAGTAGATGGCACCCAGCGTCAATGCTAATTGCAGTGTATAGTACTTGACTTGACTGCCCATAGCAATCCTTGAAAATACATACGCTTGGGGAACTTGCTCTTAACCGCTAAGGATCTTCTGATTCAGACCGGAGACGGTTAATTTGTTCTTGCAATTCCTCAATTTGACGCTGTAGCGCATCCACCTCATTAACGGCTGTTTCTGATGAGACATTCACCGCGCCCTGTGCAGAGGAACGTTGGTAATTGCCCCGGCGAATCTGACGATATTCCTCTGAGTTTGCCCACTCCTGCAAATGGTGAAGGCGATCGACCGTAAAGGGATGGGTCGTAAACCAACCTTGAGTAAAGTTATTGTAAAGTAAGAACTTGTAGACTTGATTCAACCCGTCTTCGTCCAATTCCTGATATTTTTGCGATTGACGAATAAATTCATCTAAATTTACTTCATTGGCATAACGGGCGCTGCCACCAGCAAATTTCATCATTAAGTGCATCACCGGATTCAGGTCGTCTGTCACCAGGAAAGCGGCTCGATCTGCTGATAATTCGGCTTTACGGCTCCATTCAATAAATGCCAAAACCAAGCCGGTACTGACCAAAGTGCTGAAGCCAAAGGTCGCGTTCCCGATAAAATTGACAGCTTGCAAAGCCCAAACCGCCATCTGACGTAAGGTCGTGTGACCGCATTTAATATGTCCTAATTCATGTGCAATGACTGCCCGAAGTTCCGCTTCGTTGAGCAGGTCTAAAAGTCCAGAGTTCAGGATCACATAAGGGCGTTCTTGTCCGAGGGCGCTGGCATTAACCCAAGGCGCTTGGGAAACGAAAAGCGTTGGTTCTGGGTAAACGTCCAGATCGCGCAAGCATTCCCGGAAAATGCCATAGATGCTAGCATACTGACGCGGCCCGACCTGAATGCTATTGCCCATGTGGTAGACAAACTGGGGACGCTCAGAGGCAAATTCCACAAATTTACGGGCAACCATATCAAATCCAGGCACGCTGCGTAAGGCTTGCTCGGCTTGTCGGTCGAGGGGATGTCTAAAAGCTTCACTGGAAATTCCGGTATAAGTAGGCATATTGATGAGCCTTATACAGCGTTCTACTGAACTATTAAAGCCTAGAAATACAACGAGCGGCTTTTGATCTACATCACAGGGATGCGCGATCGCCGTGTCGTTAAACTGCCACAAAAACTGCTTGATTTAAGCAAGTAACCAACCTACATCTGAGAAAACTTGACACGGCGGCAGTTATCGGAGTGAAAATCACTTCAAAAACTAATTTTCATGTGAATTCTGGGATTCAGCTTTGCTTCTATTGGTTCCCCTTTTTGTAAATGTTGTTCAACGATCGTCTGGACATCGCTGGGTTGAACTCGGCAGTACCAAGTTTCTTCCGGGACAATTCGCACTGTAGGACCACAGCTGCACTGTCCCTGGCAACCGCTCCCCGTCACTATGACTCCGGGAATATCAGCACTCTCAAAAGCGGCAAGTACCTCTGCGCTTCCATTTACCAAACAGGAACGGTACTGGCAAACGATGACGCAACGCCGATCTTGCTCCAAACACTTTTCTTGCGAACCAGTTTCCACTTTTGAGTCCAGCACAGTATAAATTCCTATGGCTCTATGTTAACTTCGCCTTAGCAGACCAGGGGAAAAGTTGGTAGCGCTGGGGAGAGTCCTTTTTCAGGCAATGCTCATTTATTAGGGATTTGATAGCCTTATAGATTGGAATCAGAGTATTTTTAGCAATTTGCTAAAAAGTCGCAACGCCAATCTAGGAGAATATTTGAGTGAGCTATCTCGAAACTGCTGCTGAGTTTTATAGTGAAGTAGCGCAGACGCCACAAGTCGGACTTTGTTGTGTCCAAAGCAGTCCCCTGCAACTGCCAGGACTAAAAATTTCGCCTCAGATGCAGGAGATGAACTACGGTTGCGGTACTACCGTCCATGCCGCTGAACTCGCTAATGACCCGACGGTGCTATATGTCGGCGTTGGCGGTGGTTTGGAAGCGCTGCAATTTGCTTATTTTTCTCGCCGTCCGGGTGGGGTGATTGCCGTCGATCCAGTGGCGGCGATGCGCGAGGCAGCGACTCGGAACTTAGCGATCGCTGCCCAAGAAAATTCCTGGTTTGACCCCAGTTTTGTGGAGATTCGGGAAGGGGATGCCTTCTCCCTGCCGGTGCCAGACGCCTCTGTAGATGTGGTGGCGCAGAATTGTCTATTTAATATCTTTGAACCCGCTGACCTGCATCGGGCGCTTCAAGAAGCCTTCCGGGTGTTAAAACCAGGGGGTCGTCTACTGATGAGCGACCCGATCGCCACTCGTCCCATCCCACCCCATCTGCGGCAGGATGAACGGTTACGGGCAATGTGTCTGTCAGGTGCTTTAACTTACGAGCAATATACTCAGCATCTTATTGATGCTGGATTTGGGCAGATAGAAATTCGAGCGCGGCGTCCTTACCGACTGCTGGATTGCGCTAGCTACGGGTTGCAGGAACCATTGCTATTAGAAAGTTTGGATTCTGTTTCTTTTAAAGTGGCAATTCCTGAAGATGGTGCTTGTATTTTTACTGGCAAAACGGCGATTTACACCGGCACCGAAGAGTTTTTTGATGACTCGAATGGGCATATCCTCCCACGGGGTTTACCAGCCGCGGTGTGCGATAAGACAGCAGGAAAGCTTGGTGCATTGATGCCAAAAGACATCCTGATTACTGATTCAACCTGGTACTATACGGGCGGCGGTTGCTGTTAAGTGACGAATTTGCTGGGTGCTTGGATAGGATAGCTGAAGAGATTCTTCAATAAAACTTGATGGCTAAACTACCTGCGATCGCACCTCCTTCCGTTTCTTCTGGCTTTCATGCCCTGTCTGACCCCCTACGGATTCAAGTGCTAGAGCTGCTCCGCGAACAAGAGCGCTGCGTCTGCGAACTCTGCGAACAGTTGGGGGTCACTCAGTCTAAACTTTCCTTTCACCTAAAAACTCTCAAAGAAGCCGCTTTAGTTTGCTCCCGACAGGAAGGGCGCTGGATTTACTACAGCCTCAATCTGCCTCAATTTGTTGTTTTGGAGCAGTATTTGGCAGAGTACAGTCGCTTCAGCCCGCTCTTATCAGCGCTTCCCTGTAAAGACTAGGCTTGACACATCAATTTTTTTTGAAATATGCTTAATTCATCAACTTTTTTTGAAATGTAAGTTGCAGAAAATTCTTTGGTACTGGGGATGGTCGTGAAATCAGTGTCGCGGATGGCGCGTTGGAACTCAGTTTTCCAATCGTGCAAGCAACAAGCGATCGCTGAGGGAGTGGGTACATTCATCCTGGTGTTTGCCGGTACGGGTGCCGTGATGGTAAACCAAATTAGCGATGGTGCGGTGACTCATCTCGGCATCAGCTTTGTGTTTGGCGCAGTTGTCGCGGCTTTAATTTACGCCTTGGGACACATTAGCGGCGCTCACTTTAACCCGGCGGTCACGCTGGCTTTCTGGACAAGCGGCTTTTTTCCGAAACGCCAAGTATTGCCCTACATCTTGGCGCAGTCCTTGGGGGCAATTGCCGCCTCAGCTTTACTCTGGATGGCTTTAGGGCGCGTTGGCAATCTGGGTGCAACTGTGCCGCTAGAAGGGAATTGGCTGCAATCTCTGGTGCTGGAAACGGTTCTCACGTTTATTTTAATGTTTGTGATTTTTGGTTCTGGTCTCGATCGCCGCGCCCCGATTGGCTTTGCGGGGTTGGCGATTGGCTTGACGGTAGGGTTAGAGGCAGCTTTTATGGGGCCAATTACCGGAGCGAGTATGAATCCAGTGCGATCGCTCGGCCCCGCTTTAGTGGGCGGCATTTGGCAGCACCACTGGGTTTATTGGGTTGCACCCATCTTAGGGGCGCAATTAGCCGTGTTGATTTACAGCCAACTTTCCAACGGATTTCGGGACATTAAGTAAGGGAGAAAACCTGATGAAACGAGTGATGTTTGTTTGCAAGAAAAATTCTGCCCGTTCCCAAATGGCAGAAGGCTTTGCAAAAACACTGGGTAAGGGAGAAATTGAAGTGATTAGCTCTGGATTAGAAGCCTCTCAGGTTAGACCGGAAGCGATCGCTACCATGAAAGAAATCGGTATTGACATTACCAATCAACACTCGAAACCCCTTAGCGACTTCAAGGCTGAAGACTTTGATGTGGTAATTTCCCTGTGCGGTTGTGGAGTTAATCTGCCGACAGATTGGGTACTTCGGGAAGTATTTGAGGATTGGCAGCTTGACGATCCGGCTGAACAGCCTGAAATTTTCCCCAGAGTGCGCGATCAGATAAAAGAACGGGTGACTAAACTCATCGAATCGCTAAAGGAAGAAGCGACACCTGTTGGATAAGGTTTCAATGACAAACCAAACACCGATAGAGCAACCAATTCAGCAGGTTCTTGAGCAAAAGTTATCCTTCTCATGACAACTTTCGAGCATCCACCCAGAATTTTATTCTTGTATGGCTCTTTAAGAGAGCGTTCTTACAGCCGTTTATTAGCAGAAGAAGCCGCCAGAATCATCGAAGGTTTTGGTGCAGAAACCAAATTCTTTGACCCGCGTGAATTGCCGATTCACGGTAGCGTAGAGGCTGACCATCCGAAGGTTCAAGAATTGCGGAATTTAAGCTTGTGGTCTGAGGGTCAAGTTTGGTCTAGTCCAGAGATGCACGGGAATATTACCGGCATTCTGAAAAACCAAATCGACTGGATTCCTCTAACTTTAGGGGCAGTAAGACCGACTCAAGGTAGAACTTTGGCAGTCATGCAGGTCAGCGGTGGTTCTCAGTCGTTTAATGCCGTCAATACTATGCGAATCTTGGGACGCTGGATGCGGATGTTTACCATCCCGAATCAGTCTTCCGTTGCTAAAGCGTACAACGAGTTCAATGAAGACGGAACGATGAAGGATTCCGCTTATCGCGATCGCGTTATCGACGTAATGGAAGAACTTTACAAGTTTACGCTACTACTCCGAGATCAAGTAGACTACCTGACAGATCGCTACAGCGAACGCAAGGAAAAAGCAGCAACTCAGCCGAGGTTATAACGACCTCTCGCTTTTTAAAAACCTACCCTTGAAAGACCCTAGCCCCGCCCCGCGAACGGGGCGGGGTTCAATATTCCCCTTCCGTGGAGGTCGAGGGGTCGGGGGTGGGTTACGAGTGTGTATATGGCACTAAGCGTCAGAACCGCTATATACCACTTCTAAGATTGTTCTCAACTGATACTCAGCTTGCCAAGATTTAATAATATCTAAGCTTAATCCCTGACCCCTGTAATTTTAGTCACACGAGAGTATGCAGGTTACATCCCTCTATCTTTTGGGCAAGTTCGGCAACAGCCGACGCATCTTGCCGAGGGTCAATGTACTGAGCTACAGCCAATGATTAGGATAGGACGATGAGTTATCAGAGTATCGCTGTATTTCAGAAAAAATCAGAACAAAAAAATCCTGGCACTTATGCTAGCATCTACTGCGACAGCAGCAGTGCTTAAAGTTGTACTTAAAAATTTATTAACATAAAACAGTGTTTTTGTCACTTCCTTTTAGGAGATTAGCGGCAATTAGGCTTGCTCAATCCAACATTGAGTTGTCCGCGTACTAATTTATTAGATAGGTTCTCCATAAATTGTCTGCCACCGTTACGGCACCTAATTTTTCGCGTGCCATTTATGCCTTCTTTGTGTTTTACAAAATGAGGCAAACAACTGTTTAGGCAGGGAATTTTGGCAGATGACAGTGTTGACATTGTTATTACCAACGCGCTCTTCGATAACCATCTTTCCCTGTTTAGGGCTATCTCATGATTAATCTCGAATCAACTCGTTCAAACGTAACACCTTTTAAAGAAAAAATTGGTGTCCCTTTAACTAAAAGTAAAATTAGCGTTTTACAAATCAATTTGGGGAAGCGCTGCAACCTTGCCTGTACTCACTGCCATGTAGAAGCAGGGCCAAAACGAACTGAAGAACTAACCCCAGAAGTTTGTAGTCAGCTGATTGAACTAATCTATAGATTTCCCCAAATCAAGATTGTTGACTTGACAGGGGGTGCCCCGGAAATGAACTATGGTTTTAAACCCCTGGTAGAGGGGGCACGGGATGCAGGTAAACAAGTAATTGTGCGGTCTAACCTCACCATCTATTTTGAAAAAGGGTTTGAGACTCTTCCAGAATACTGTGCCAAACACCAAACGAGAATTGTTGCTTCCTTGCCATGCTATTTGGAAGACAATGTTGATAAAATGCGCGGTTCTGGGGTCTATAACGACTCAATTCAGGCACTGCAATGTTTGAATCAGCAAGGTTATGGTCTTGACCCTAACTTAATCCTCGATCTGGTATACAACCCTCCAGTTCCAGCCACAGAAAATTTTTCTTTAACCCCCAATCAGGTAAATCTGGAACAAGATTACAAGGCTTATCTAAAAGAGCATTTCAACATTGTTTTTAACAGCTTGTTCACGATTACAAATTTACCAATTGGGCGAACAAAGTTTCATTTAGAGCACAGAAAATTAATCAAGCCTTATTTAAACTTCCTGGAGTCAAATTTCAATGGCAGCACCCTTGAACATTTAATGTGTCGGGATGAACTTTCAATTGACTATCTGGGAAATGTCTATGATTGCGACTTTAACCAGATGGAAAATTTACCGGCGAAAACCCGCAATGGTGAAAAGCTGACAGTTGCCAAGATATTGGAAGCTGGCAGCTTAAACATTATTGAAGAAATACAAACTGCATCTTACTGCTATGGTTGCACGGCTGGATGTGGTTCTAGCTGTGGGGGTGCCCTGATTTGAAACTAGCAAAAAAAATAGGATTCTCCCTCTTCTCAGTCAAGGCAAAGTTTGTTCGGAAAATAAAATTTTGCCTGGATTTTATCGGATGAGAAATAAGACCAACCAAAGTGCTTCCCCGATGCCGAAACGTTACAGTCAGTGGGTCAGAACGCTCAAAAGTCCCCCCTTGTGGATAGCGATCGCACTCTCGATCTGCATCCTGCTCTGTATCTTTAGCCCATTGAAACTTTTGTTGGATAAATCTTTCCTGGTTAGTCACTTGGAAAGATTCGGTAGCTGGGCAGTCTGCCTGTTTATCCTGGTCTTTGCCCTGTCCAGCGCCATCGGCATCCCTGGAATTATGTTTCCTGTTGCGGCTGGTGCGGTTTTTGGTTTCGTCTGGGGAAGCCTTTGGTCGGTCATCGGCGCAACGCTGGGGGCAATTGGCGCATTTTTGGCGTCTCGCTACCTGCTGCGCGACTGGGCGGAACGCCGATTTGGTCAACATCAAGCGTTGATGCGGTTCAATAGACCTCTTGCAAAAGTCGTCGCTGGGGTAATATGAGGTCTGAAATTATGCGCTCGCTCACCTGTCTTCTACGCTCACCCCTGGTAATTCATAAGTAAAGCTAATGAAATAC